>JBCKPH010000129.1:0-5820 GCA_038901755.1 Burkholderiaceae bacterium
AACTGGCGACGAGATCAAGCGTGGGCTTGTGTCCGGCGGCCGCCTTTTCGACTTCAAGCTGGGCTACCTCGACGTTGATCTGGGCCGTCCTGACGGCCGGATGCTGCTCTTGCGCCACGGCAACCCAGGCGGCGTAGTCGTTTGGCACCGGATCGGGCAGCTGAACCGGCGTCACCAGCCCGGCCGGAACCAGGTCGGAGCGGCCCACCAGATGATCCAGCGCCAGTTTCTTCACCTGCAGGTCGTTTTCGGCAGCAATCTCCTGGGCTCGCACCAGGTCGAACCGGGCCTGGGCCTCACGCGTGTCGGTGATGGTCGAGGTGCCGACCTCGAAATTTCGCTTGGCGGCGGCCAGTTGTTCAGACACCGCGGCCTTCTGCGCTTGCACAAAAGCCAGGCTGTCGAGACTGGCAAGCACGTCGAAATAGGCCTGGCTGACCCGGATCATCAGGTCCTGCTCGGCCGTGACAAGCTGAGCTTCGGCCAGCGCCACGGTTTTTCGCCCCTGTTCCAGACTGGCGTTGTTGGCCGGGCGGTACAGCGGGTAGCTGCCGCTGACCGTGGTCGACTGGGTGGTGATGGAACGTTCCGTCACCGGATTGTTGTTGCTGAAGAAGCTTCGGGTGCCGCTGGCGCTCAAGTTCGCGCTCGGGTAGCGCACCGCTTCGGACTGCGCCGCCTTCGCCAGGTTCGCCTCGTACTGCGCCTTGGCCGATTGCAGCGGCGCGTCCACCGCGCGTGCCGACTCGTACAGCGCCAGCAGGGTTTGCGCCTGGGCCGGAATGGCAAACGCCGCAATCAGGGCGACGATGACTGGAATGAGGCGAAACAGCGGCACGTTCATCCTTGTTTGGAAGATTCGGAAGTCATCGGCTAGAAATGGAAGCGCGAGGGTTCGGGAAAGTTTCGCAGTCGATCTGCCACCGTGTCCCAAAGCTGCCGGGTCTGGAACTCCGCGTCGCCGATGCGCTGCACCAGGGTCGCGCACATGACCGGCTGCTCACCCACAATGGCGGCCAGGCGACCCCCGGTCTTGAGCTGGGCCAGCAGGTGTTGCGGCAGCTGCGCCACCGAGCCGCTGAGCAGGATCACGTCGAACGGTGCCTCGGCGCTGGCTCCCGAGCTGCCATCGGCCTGGCGCACCTCGACGTTGTAGATGCCGGCGCGCCGCAGGTTAGCGCGGGCCAGGCTGGCGAGTTCCGGCTCGATGTCCAGCGTCAGCACCGACTGCGCGCAACGCGCCAGCAGTGCGGCCATGTAGCCGGAACCGGCGCCGATTTCAAGCACCTTTTCATGTTTATGCACCGCCAGGTCCTGCAGCAACCGCGCCTCGACCCTCGGGGCAAGCATGTGCTGGCCGGCCGGCAACGGAATCTCCATGTCGACAAAGGCGAGCGAGCGCTGCGCGAGCGGAACGAACTGCTCACGCTGCACCAGCGCCAGCAGTTGCAGCACCTGGCTGTCGAGCACGTTCCAGGGGCGTATCTGCTGCTGGATCATGTTGAACCGAGCCTGTTCGATGTCGATGCCTGGCGCCATGCTTGGGGTGGGTGATTCGCTGACTAAGGGGAGTTGGCGATTTTAGGGGCAGGCGAGCCGAACAGTCGGCTTTTGAGCCAGACCGACAGGTCGTCGAGGAAGCAATAGGTCACCGGCACCACGACCAGCGTCAGCAGCGAGGAGGTGATAACGCCGCCGATCACCGCCTGGCCCATCGGCGCGCGCTGCTCCGAGCCCTCGCTCAGCGCAAAGGCCAGCGGCATCATGCCAAAGATCATCGCCAGGGTGGTCATCAGGATCGGGCGCAGGCGCACCTTGGCCGCCAGCAGCAGCGCGCTGGTCCGGTCCAGTCCGCGCTGCATGCTGCCGTCGGGCAGCGTGACGTCCTGGCGCGAGCGGATGGCAAAGTCCACCAGCAGAATCGCGTTCTTCGTCACCAGGCCCATCAGCATCACGACGCCGATGATGGAAAACATCGACAGCGTGGAGCGAAACATCAGCAGCGTGCCGACCACCCCGATCAAGGTCAGCGGCAACGAGGTCATCAGGGCCAGCGGCTGCAGGAAACTCTTGAACTGGCTGGCCAGGATCATGTAAATGAAGATGATCGCCATCGCCAGCGCCGACACGGCGTAGCCGAACGACTCGTTCATGTTCTTGGTGGCGCCGCCAAACTGAAACTTGTATCCGGGCGGAAAGTTGATCGCCGCCAGCGCCGACTGGATGTCGGCCGAGACCTGGCCGGCCGAGCGGACGTCAACGTTGGCGCTGAAGCTCACATCACGCGACAGGTCGCGCCGATTGATTTGATTTGGGCTGGTTGCTTCCCTGATGCTGGCCACCTGATTGAGCAGCACGACGCGGCCTGTTCCATCGGCCTGGGTGCCGACGGTGAACGGCAGCCGCTCCAGATCCTGCGGTGAATTTCGCGCCCCAGGCGCCAGCCGCACGTTGACGTCATAGGTCTGGTCGTCCGGCGCGCGCCAGTTGCCGACCGTTTGCCCGGCCACCAGCGTGCGAAGTTGACTGCCGATCAGACCCACGTTGAGCCCGAGGTCGCTCGCCAGGTCGCGCTTGACCTCGATGTTCAGCGTCGGCTTGCCGGCCTTGACGCTCGAATCGACGTCGACCAGGCCGGGTATCGGCTCAATCCGCTGCAACACCAGTCGCGCCAGCCGCTCGAGCTCGTCCTGATCTGGTCCCTGCAGCGAAAACTCGATCTGCTTGTGGCCGCCCACCACATCGAGTTGACCGACATGGGTCACGCTGATGCCGGCGACCTGGCGCAGGCGGTTGCGCCAGGCCATGGCCAGCTCGTCGACACTGCGCGTTCGCTCCTTTCGATCCAGCAGGCGCACGTAGATCGAGGCGTAGATCTTGCCCTGGGCAATTCCCGTGTTGATGGTCGAAAGGGTGTAACGCACCTCGGGAAACTCGCGCAGGATCGACTCGACCTGCCTGGCCTTGCTCTCAGTCACCTCCAGCGATGACCCGACCGGGGTATGAAAATTGACGCTGGTTTCCGACATGTCCGCCTTCGGAACAAATTCAGTGCCGAGCAGCGGCACCATCAAGATGCTGGCGACGAAGATCGCCAGCGCCAGCGCCAGCGTGCTGAGCCTGTGGCCAAGGGACCAGCGCAGGATGGTCTGGTAGGCCGCGATCAAGGCCTCGGTGAACTGATCGAACAGGCCCGTCACCCGGCCAATGGTCCGGTCGTACAGCGTCGCGCGGATCTGCGGGCCGTGCTTCACCGCGCTTGGGTCGTGCCAGATTGACGACATCATCGGGTCCAGCGTGAAGCTGACAAACATCGAGATCAGCACCGCGGCGACGATGGTGATGCCGAACTCGTGGAAGAACTTGCCGATGATCCCGCCCATGAACCCGATCGGCAGGAACACGGCGACGATGGAGAAGGTGGTTGCCAGCACGGCCAGGCCGATCTCCTGGGTCCCGTCCAGCGCCGCGGCAAACGAGGTCTTGCCCATCTGCAGATGGCGCACGATGTTCTCCCGCACCACGATCGCATCGTCAATCAGGAGCCCGACACAGAGGCTCAGCGCCATCAGCGTCACCATGTTGATGGAAAAGCCGAAGATGTCCATCACCAGAAAAGTGCCGATCAGCGCGATCGGCAGCGTCAGACCGGTGATCACGGTGGAGCGCCATGAATTGAGAAACAGGAAAACAATCAGCACCGTCAGCAGCGCGCCCTCGATCAGCGTGCGCCGCACGTTCTCGACCGAGATCCGAATGGCGCGCGAGCCGTCGGCGATCGATTCGAGCCGCACGCCCGCTGGCGCCTGTTCGCGCAGACTGGCCAGCGCCCGGCTCAGGCCGTCGACCACCTCGATCGTGTTTTCGTCCTGCGACTTTTGCACGGTCAAGAGCAGTGTGCGCTCGCCGTTAAACAGCGCCAGGTTCTCCAGCTCCTGGGCTTCGTCGACCACCCGGGCAATCTGCTCGATGCGGATCGGCGCCGTGCCCCGGCGCGTCACGATGATGCGCTTGAAGTCCTCCGGACGCGCCATCCGCGCGTCGATCTGGACCACGCGCTCCCGGTCCAGCGAACGGACCGAGCCGAGCGGCCAGTCCTGGTTCTCGCTGCGAATCGCATTCACCACCTGCTCACTGGTGACGCCCATGGCCTGCATGGCGACCGGGTCCAGCTGGATGCTGATCTGTCGGCGCGTGCCACCGACCAGGGTGACGGCGCCCACGCCGCGCACGTTCTCCAGCCGTTTCTTCAGCACCTGCTCGGCCCAGTTGGTCAGCTCCACCGCCGACATCGCGACGCCTCCGGTCCCGGCGCCGGCCGGGTTCGCCTTCGGCAATACCGCAACCGACCAGATCGAGCGGCTCGACGGATCGAAGCGCAGGATGCGCGGCTCCTTCACTTCCACCCGTAGATTGGGCCGCACCGAGGCCACCTTCTCGCGCACATCGTCGGCTGCCTTGCGCCCGTTGATGTGCAACTGAAACTCGATGATGACGACCGACTGACTCTCGTAGCTGCGCGAGATCAGCGCGTTGATGCCGGCGATCGAATTGACCGCCTCCTCAATCTTCTTGCTGACTTCGCTCTCCACCACCGAGGGCGATGCGCCGGGGTATTCGGTGCTGATGACGACCACCGGCAAATCGATGCTGGGGAACTGGTCGACCTGGAGTCGCTGGTAGGAGAAGGCGCCCAGCACCATGATGGCCAGCATGACCATCGTCGCGAACACCGGGTTATTG
This sequence comes from Burkholderiaceae bacterium, assembly GCA_038901755.1. Taxonomy (GTDB): domain Bacteria; phylum Pseudomonadota; class Gammaproteobacteria; order Burkholderiales; family Burkholderiaceae_C; genus JBCKPE01. The sequence goes on from JBCKPH010000129.1 coordinate 4,744, forward strand.
AGACTGACTCGGGTGAACCACATGGCTTACTTGGCCGCAGCCGATGCGACAGGCGCCGATGCAGCCGCTGCGGCGCCGCTGTACTTCACCTCGGCCCCTTCGCGCAGGGCGCCGACATGGCCGCCCAGCACCAGGGTGTTCTCAGCGATGCCCTGGACCTCGACCATGATTTCGCCGGCCACCTCACCCCGGGTGCCTAGCTGCACCGGGCGGTGGCTGACGCGGTTTCCTTCGATCACCTGCAGGTAGGGTGAGGGCTTGTCGGTGCGCACCGATGTCAGCGGCACGCTCAGCACGGCGGCAGCCGATGAGCCGACCAGTCCCTGGGCAAACAGTCCCTGCCGCAGTCCGGCCGGCTTGTCGATGCTGAGGTAGGCCAGCACGGTGCGGCTGCCGCTCTGGGCGATCGGGTTGATGCGGATCACCCTGGCCGTGACGCTCTGCTCCGTCCCCTCGACTCTCAAGCGCGCTGCCTGGCCGATGCGTAGCTGCAGCGAGTCGGCCGCGGTGATCGATGCTTCGAGTTCCAGCCGGCTCATGTCAATGATCTCGAGCACCTTGGCATCGACGCCGACCCGCTCGCCCGGTTGCGCCAGCCGCTGCGAAATCACGCCCGAGATCGGCGCGCGAAGAATCGTGTCGTCCAGCGCCTTCGCTGCCAGGTCAACGGCAGCCAGCGCCGCCTGGTGATTGGCCTGGGCCGTGCTCAGGTTCGCCTGCGACGCCTCGAGCGAGGTGCGCGAGATAAAGCCCTGGTCCACCAGCGCCTTGTTGTTGTCCGATTGGCGTTGCGCAATGGCAATTTGTGCCTTGGCCGCGTCCGCCTGCTCCCGGGCCTGACGCACCCTCGCCTGGTAGTCGCTCGGATCGATCCGCGCCACCACCTGAGCCGCTTTCACGCTGTCGCCCTCGCGCAGCGTCAGTCCCTGCAGTTCGCCCGCCACCCTTGCCTTGACCACGGCCCAGTTGGCGGCGCGCAGCGTTCCCGAGATCGGCAGGCCCTGGGTCAGTTCACGGATGCGCGCCGGCGCGACGTCGCTGCTGCTGAGTTCAACCAGCGCCCTGGCTTTCTCGCTA
>JBCKPH010000130.1:0-5619 GCA_038901755.1 Burkholderiaceae bacterium
GGCAGACACGGCCATAGTGGGTCACGTGCACGTCGCGAACCTCAAAGCCGGCGCGCTCCCGGGTCAAGCCACCTGGGCCCAGGGCTGAAACGCGCCGCTTGTGGGTGATCTCCGAAAGCGGATTGGTCTGGTCCATGAACTGCGACAGCTGGGACGCGCCAAAAAACTCCTTGAGCGCCGCAGAAATCGGCTTCGAATTGATCAGGTCATGCGGCATCAGGGGCTCCTGCTCGGCCTGCCCGAGCCGCTCCTTGACCGCCTTCTCGATACGTGCTAGACCGGTGCGGTACTGGTTCTCCGCCAGCTCACCGACACAGCGAACGCGTCGATTGCCCAGATGATCGATGTCGTCGACCTCGCCGCGGCCATTGCGCAGATCGACCAGGATCTTCACGACGGCGAGGATGTCCTCGTTGGTCAGGACCATCGGCCCGGTCGATTCGTCACGACCGACCTTGGCGTTGAACTTCATCCGACCGACACGCGACAGGTCATAGGTGTCCGGGTTGTAGAACAGGCGCTGGAACAGGGCTTGCACCGCGTCTTCGGTCGGCGGCTCGCCGGGCCGCATCATGCGGTAGATCGCGACGCGGGCGGCAAACTCGTCGGCGGTTTCGTCGATGCGCAGGGTTTGCGAGATGTAGGTGCCCTGATCCAATTCGTTGGTGTAGATGCACTGCAGGTCCTGCACGCCACAGGCGCGCATTTTCTTCAACAGCACGTCGGTCAGTTCGTCGTTCGCCCGGGCCAGGATTTCGCCGGTCTCCGGATCGACGACATTGCGCGCAACGACCCGGCCGACCATGAAATCCTCGGGGACGCTGATATGGGTGGTTCCCGACTGTTCAAGGTCGCGCGCATGGCGCGCGGTGATGCGTTTGTCCTTGGCCACCACCACCTTGCCGGACCGGTCGGTGATGTCGAATCGGGCCACCTCGCCACTCAGGCGCTCAGCCACAAACGCCATCTGCGCGCCGCTGTCCATCAGGCGCAGGTTGTCGTTGACGAAGAAGTTCGCCAGGATCGATTCCGGATTCAGGCCAATCGCCTTCAGCAGGATCGTGACCGGCATCTTGCGCCGGCGATCGACGCGAAAGTACAGAATGTCCTTCGGGTCGAACTCAAAATCAAGCCAGGAGCCGCGATACGGAATGATCCGGGCCGAAAAGAGCAATTTGCCCGAGCTGTGCGTCTTGCCCTTGTCGTGCTCGAAGAAGACACCCGGCGAGCGGTGCAACTGCGAAACAATCACGCGCTCGGTGCCATTGATGATGAACGATCCCTTGTCGGTCATCAGGGGCACCTCGCCCATGTAGACCTCCTGCTCCTTCACTTCCTTGATCACCTTGGACTGCGGTGTCGAGGACTCGCGGTCGTAGATGAACAACTGCACCTTGGCTCGAACCGCCGAGGCGTAGGTGAGGCCCCGTGTCTGGCACTCGCGCACATCAAATGTCGGTTTGGCGAGGTTGTACTCGAGGTACTTCATCTCGACATAGCCGTTGTGCGAGATGATCGGAAAAGCGGCCTCAAAAGCCGCCTGCAAGCCCTCCACCGTGCGCTTCTTCGGCGCGATGTTGGCCTGCAGAAAGGCGGTATAGGCGTCCTTCTGCATTTGCAACAGATAGGGAACTTTGAGCACGCTGTCGCGGCTGCCGAAACTTTTGCGAATTCGCTTGCGTTCGGTGTACGAATAGGTCATGAGATCTCCGGGCAAAGACATGAGTCCTGTGTCTGCGACGACTTCTCTTTCGGAGCCGCGGCTCCGAAATCTTGGTGGCTGGCCACTACCAGCCGTTGGCAGACGGTTGCGCATTGCACGCAACCCGGACCAAGGCGTCTTCCGCAGTCGGGGTCAGAAGACACTGGAAAACAGGGTCAAGGACCCGGTTTTCTGGTGCGCTCTGAAAGTGCGAAAGGCCGGTCCGTCAACCAGCCCGTCGCAGCAAAGTCTGAGGCGGCAATCAAGCCCATCCTGGCCTGACCGCGACCGCAAACCAATTACTTGAGCGACGCCTTGGCGCCAGCGTCCTCGAGTTTCTTCTTGGCAGTCTGGGCGTCGGCCTTGGGCATGCTTTCCTTGACCGCCCTGGGCGCGCCGTCCACCAGATCCTTGGCTTCCTTCAGTCCCAGGCTGGTGATTTCGCGCACCACCTTGATGACCGAGACCTTGTTCGCACCAATTTCGTCCAGCATCAGCGTGAACTCGGTCTGCTCCTCGACCACCGCTGCGACGCCGGCCGCCGCCGCTGGGGCCGCCATCGCCGCCGCGCTCACGCCAAACTTCTCTTCAATGGACTTGACCAGGCCATTGAGCTCCATGACCGACATGCTGTCCAGCGCGGTCAAAAATGTGTCTTTATCGAATGTCATTCTGCTTTCTCCAAAAATTTCAAGTTGCTCGGGGTCGGCGCCACCAGCAGGTACGCACCACCCGGTTCGGTTAATTCCTTGCCGGCCGCCGGCCTCAGGCCGCCTGCGCCTGCGCCTCGCCGCGCTGCGTCGCCAGCGCCGCCAGCACGCGCGCGATGCGCGTGATTGGCGACTGCATCAGGCCAAGCAACTGGGCCAGCAGAACCTCTTTGGAGGGAATGCTTGCCAACTGCTTCACGCCATGGCTGTCCAGCGCTTTTCCGCCATACACACCGGCGCGAACCACCAACTTGTCGTTGGTTTTCGCGAAGTCGACCACCACTTTCGCGGCGGCCACAGCGTCGACGGAAAAGCCATAGATCAGCGGACCAGTCATCTGATCGGTGACCGAGGCAAACGGGCCGCCAGCCAGGGCACGGCGCGCCAGCGTGTTCTTGAGAACACTCAGGGTGACGCCGTTGTTGCGGGCTTGCGTGCGCAATTTGGTCAGGTCAGCGACCGTGATGCCGCGGTACTCGGCCAACACCAGCGTTTGCGCATTGGCGGCGAGTTGGGTCACTTCGTTAATGACCGCTTCTTTCTCACTGCGACTAAGACTCAAGGACTACTCCTATAAAGTGCCTGTGGGCGCGAATCCCATATCCGGCGCCTGCAAACACGCTTCACTGCAGCGACCAACTGTTCAGGAAAACCTGGCAGCGGGCACGCCATCTGCGTTGGCTCCGCAATTGCGGATTTAGGTCCGACCAGAGGCCGGTCACCAACGGTCTCGGATGGCCCGGGGCTCTCCTGCGAGAGCCCTGGCCCACCACACCAGCCCCACCTTGCGGCGAGGTTGAATTTTCAAGGCGCCCCAGGCGCCACCAACAGCTACGCGGAGAGGCTTTGCGTGTCCACACGCACGCCCACTCCCATGGTTGAAGAAACTGCGACCTTTCTCAGATAAACACCTTTGCTGGCGGCCGGCTTGGCCTTGGTCAGCGCGTCCATCAGAGCGTGCAGGTTGCCCTTGAGTTTTTCCGTGTCAAAGGAGCGCCGGCCAATCGTGGCATGCACGATGCCGGCCTTGTCGACGCGGAATTGCACCTGACCGGCTTTGGCGTTTCGCACCGCCGTCGCCACGTCCGCGGTGACGGTTCCGACCTTGGGATTGGGCATCAGGCCGCGCGGGCCCAAGATTTGTCCAAGCGTGCCGACGACGCGCATCGCGTCCGGCGCGGCGATCACCACATCAAACGGCATTTCACCGGCCTTGACCCGGGCCGCCAGATCCTCCATGCCGACGATGTCAGCGCCAGCGGCCCTGGCTTCTTCAGCCTTGGCGCCCTGCGCAAACACCGCAATCCGTTTCGTCTTGCCGGTTCCATTGGGCATGACCACCGCACCGCGAACCACCTGGTCCGACTTCTTGGCGTCGATCCCCAGTTGCACCGCGACATCGATCGATTCGTCGAACTTCGCAGTCGCGCATTCCTTGACAATGTTCAGCGCATCGACCAATGGGTAGAGCTTGTTGCTGTCGACCTTGCCAGCATAGCCTTTGCTGCGTTTGCTCAGACGAGTCATTTAGAGACCCTCCACGATGACGCCCATGGAGCGGGCCGATCCGGCAATCGTGCGCACGGCAGCGTCGACGCTGGCGGCATTCATGTCCTTCATCTTGGTCTTGGCGATTTCTTCCAATTGGGCGCGGGTGATCTTGCCGACCTTGGTGGTGTGCGGCGTCGCCGAGCCCTTTTCCAGCTTGATGGCTTTCTTGATCAGCGTCGTCGCCGGCGCTGTCTTGATAATGAAGGTAAAGCTCTTGTCCGCGTAGGCCGTGATGACCACAGGCAAGGGCAGACCCGGCTCAACGCCCTGGGTCTGGGCATTGAACGCCTTGCAGAACTCCATGATGTTGAGGCCGCGCTGACCCAGCGCCGGACCGATCGGGGGTGAGGGATTGGCCTTGCCAGCTGGCACTTGCAGCTTGACAAAGCCCACGATTTTTTTCGCCATAACTTTCTCCTTGCGGGTTCCAGCGCCGCAGACTCAACTGCGGCTCCCCGGGGCGTCCATCCACGATCGACTCAATCTGCAACCTGTTCCGCGCCGAGTCGCAAAGCGCGAAAGCTCCATCCTCAAGTCTTTTCGACCTGCCCGAATTCGAGTTCGACCGGCGTCGCCCGGCCAAAAATCGTGACCGAGACACGAACCTTGTTCTTGTCGTAATTGACATCGACGACTGTTCCGTTGAAATCGGTGAAAGGGCCCTCCTTGATCCGCACGTACTCCCCGACTTCGAACTCCACCTTGTGCCGGGGCTTTTCCGTCCCCTCCTGCATCTGGCTGACAATCTTCTGGACGTCGGCCTCGGAAATCGGCGCTGGGCGATTCTTCGCGCCGCCGACAAATCCGGTCACCTTGTTGGTGTGTTTCACCAGGTGCCAGGTCTCGTCATTCATCACCATTTCCACCAGCACATAGCCGGGGAAGATGCGGCGTTCCGTGGTCTTTTTCTGCCCGTTCTTGATCTCGACCACCTCTTCGGTCGGCACCATGATCCGGCCAAACCTGTCCTGCATGCCGGAGCGGGTGATGCGCTCAATCAAATTGCGTTCAACCGCCTTTTCCATGCCCGAATAAGCGTGCACCACGTACCAGCGCAGATCCGGGTTGCTCGCTGCGGGAAGCGGCTGAGCCTTTGCCTCCGGGATGTTGGCAACATCACTCATCATTTTCTCCACCCCAGAACAAGGTCGTAAAAAACCCATTCGAGCGTCTTGTCGGTCAACCACAAAAACAGGGCCATGACGAACACAAAGCCAAACACATAGGCCGTCATCTGCAGGGCCTCCTTGCGATTGGGCCAGACCACCTTGCGTACCTCGCGCGTTGCGTCGCGGCCGAACCCGACCAGCTGCCGGCCCGGCTCGGACAACAGAAACACCAGCGCCGCCGCTGCCAACCCACCCAACAAGGCGCCCCATTGGGCCAGCGTCCCTGACGTTCCGAGCAGGTAGAAGGCCGCCAGGCCGCCGATGGCCAAGGCAGCGGCCAGCGCCAACTTGGCCTTGTCGGCCGAGGTGCTTACGGTTTCAACTTGAGAGCTTGCCATCGATGGCGGTTCCTGGTGCTGATCTTTGCTTGGTCTGACAAGACGGCTTGGTTTGCTCGGGCCCGGATGAAATCAAGGCGGTGAACTTCAGGATCCGTCTGTCAGCTGGCAGGGGCGGAGGGCATCGAACCCCCAACCTCCGGTTTTGG
>JBCKPH010000131.1:0-5597 GCA_038901755.1 Burkholderiaceae bacterium
ACCGCTAAGGCAAAGCACGGGATATCGCACGTTACCCGGCTTGAGTTTGACTTATTGTCTCGTGATCCTGGGTGGTGGGACAGGAAGTTGGACGAGGTGAGAGAGACTGGGTTTGTTGATTTGGAGGCTGGTAGGTGGAGTTACGCTGGTGTGATTCGGTGGGTGAGAGGGGATGAGACTCGCAGTGCTGGATACGATGAAGCCCTGAGGGATTACGCTCACAAGGTAGCTTTGGAGTGTTTACCGATAGCTGATGCTGCTTTTGTTGACATTGATGGTGAGGCGGTTCCGACTGATGTACAGAGGGACAGGTTGCGAATCGACACCAGGATGAAGCTGGCTGGGAAGTGGGACAAAATTCGCTACGGCACCTCTGTGACGGTAGAGCAGCTTCCGACAGCAGTGGATGACGGCGCGCTGCTTTTGGGTATGGTGGAGTTGTTGAGGTTGGCGGGTTCTCGGCCATTGGTGATTGAGGCGGAGATGGTAGTAAATGACATCTGACCTGCCGCTGGAGGAAGCCGCGAGGTTGAGAGCTTTGCCTGTAGACGATGCGATTCGCTATTGGGACGCCGCCGAATGAGCTGGCAGGCCTGCTGAGTGCAGCGCCGCAATCTGGGCGCGCAGCGGCCGTCAGGCCTGCCCTGGCGCCCGCGACAGCCACGTTCGGCCCGCTTAATGCCATGCGAACCGCGCAGCCAAAATCTAAGTTGAGTCGAACTGCGCCTTGGGTACAGCCAGCGCTGCCGAAGGCGCCGGCCTTGCCCAAGTGGCATGACAGCGTGAGCGCCTGGCCGGGCGGGAATCCGCTGGCCGAGTTGCTGCGGGCGCCGACACGGGGGAGGTGAAGCCGACACAGTGTCGCAATCGAGGGTTGGAACGCCGATGAGGTCTGTGATGGGATGCGTCCCACACCCCGGCTTTGATGTGTTGGCACCGTGTTAATCACAGCCACCCGTCGTCAGACACAGCGGGCACCGATAGACAGCCGTTGGCTGCATGAATGAGGCGACAACTATTCTGACGCGGGGGGGGACGACTGTGGTGCGCAGGAGCAGGGCGAGGGTGTTGAGGCTATGCCAGATTGGGAGATGACAAACCAAACACCGCCCGACTATCCCGACGATCAGCGCACCACTTGGTGAACCTGCAATGGGTGGCGAAGGCCGCGCCGGGGTAGGGCTGTGTCCATGGGCAGCGCGGTGCGTGGTTTGCGATGATGGGGCGAAACTCTTGGGCAATCAGGCCGGCCAGGCCGGCGACTGAGGGTTAGCATGGTTTCTGAGGCTGATTTTTGGTGCTATCCTTGGCCTCATGCGGTTGGGAGTCCTATCCCTACGGAGAAGAGCCATGAAATTTACGCCGAACGTTGACGCCCTGAAATCTCTGATCAAACAAGAGGGTCTTGATGCCCTCGTCTGCATGAGTCCAGAAAATTTCGCTTATGCCTCGGGCGTGTTCATCTTGACCGTTCGATTAATCAGACCGCGTCAGGGATTTGTGATCATACCGGCGAAGGGCGAGCCACTTCTCGTCATCTGCTCGATCGAGAAAACTCTGGCGGAGGCCGAAGGCTGGATCAGGGATATCCGCGTCTACACCGAATTTGTCGATCAGCCGATGGATGCGCTTGCCAGCGCGCTGAAAGATCGTGGCCTCGACAAAGGAAAGCTCGGTTGCGATTTCGAATATATGCCGGTCACTTCGCACGCGCGCTTGGTCGCGAACCTTCCGTCAGCCAAGCTTGTCGACACGACTGAGCATGTGGCGCGCGTTCGCAACGTGAAGACTGAACACGAAGTCTCGTTTCTCGAAAAAACCACGAAGCAGACCCATCGAGCGGTGCTGGATGGCATGGCCGCCAGCAAGCTCGGCGACACTGAGCGGATGATGGCAAATAAGATTATCAATGGCATCATCAACAACGGCGCTGACGGCACCATGTTCGTCTGCTTCGCAAGCGGCGATCGCACATCGCAGGCACACGCCCAGGCAACCGACCGTGTGCCGAAGGAGAGCGAGATCATCAGGCTTGACGTCGGCGGCACCTATGGCGCCTGGGCGAGCGATTTCGCGCGAACCTACTCGACGGGCAATCCCACACCTGCGCAACGCGAGATTTATCGCAAGTTATGCGAGGTACAAGAGGCAACGATCAATGGGATCCGGGCGGGCGTTACCGCTGAGGACATATTCTTCCTGTGCAAGGGGGAGTTCAGCAAACGTGGCCTCACTACGCAGTTGCCGCACGTTGGACATTCCTTCGGCGTGGAGCTTCACGAGAGCCCAATGTTTAGGCCGGGAGAGAAGACGAAGCTCAAGGCTGGGATGGTAGTCAACATCGAGCCGATGACACGCGAAGAGGACGGAACAACCTATCACACGGAGGATCTGCTGGTTGTCACCGACACTGGTCATCGCCTACTGACTCTCGGGCTGGCGCCCAAGGAAATTCCCGTGATCGGAACGAAGTTCCTATAACCGCGTGCCGCCTGCCGAAGGCGGTGCGACAGCGATTCCAAGGAGAAATGCTATGATGAAATTCACGCGCAAAGCCTTCATTGCCACGACCGGATTAGTAATCGCGGCTGGCACCCTGCTCACCTCTCCCGTGCAAGCGCAGACTACACTCCGTCTCGCGCATCATCACGCCGTCGGCGGCACAGTCGATCAAACAGCGAACAAATTTGCCGAGATCGTCAAATCGAAATCCGGCGGATCCTTATTGATCAGAGTGTTCCCGGCGGCTCAGCTAGGCCAGGAGCGCGAAGCATACGGGCTGCTCAACACCGGCGTGCTCGATCTATCGATCACCTCGCTCGCCATACTCGACCAAGTTTATCCCGCAATCAATGTTACCTCACTTCCCTTCGTGTTCCGCGACTGGGCTCACGTCAACAAGGTATACAGTGGCACCTTTGGCGACGCCTTAAGAGATGGCGTGAAGGCCAATACCAAGACGATAAATCTTGGTTATATCCACCTCGGTTTCCGCCAAATGATGTTCCGAGGGGAGCCTGTGCGAGATGTCGCGAACATGAAGGGCCTTAAAATGCGCGCTCCTGAGTCGCCGTTGTGGGTGCGCATGTACGAGCTTCTCGGCGCCAAGCCGACCCTTGTCACTTGGGGGGAGACCTATACCGCGCTGCAGGCGGGCGTCGCTGAGGGACTTGACTCTCCCGCATCCTCTGCGCTGGACATGAAGTTTAACGAGGTGGTCAAATCCGTCGTTCTCACCAATCACATGTTCGGGTCGATGGGCATATTCGGGAGCCAAAGTCGCCTCGGCGCACTTAGCAAGGCTCAGCAGGATTTGCTGATTTCTTCTGGCCTGGAAGCGACGCACTGGAGCAACACCACACTTTCCGAACCTTTGGAGGCCGAGGCCGGCAAGAAAATGTTGGCGCTGGGCATGAAAATCGTCGAGCCGGTGAATCTACAGGCTTGGGCCGCAGCGATGCAGCCGCTTTGGCGGGAAACGAATGCAAGGTCTCCCGGCGCCGACACGCTCTTGAAGATGATTGTCGAGACAAAGTGAGACGCAACAAAACACCGTAATTGATTCCATGCCTATCCGGTTGGCACAGGTTGGATGAATTCCTCGGATTTTTCGGCAGCCTTGTCTCCGGTATCCACCGCCAAATGGCGATTGACTTAGGGGAAATATGCGGTTTTGGTGCTATGTCCGAAAGAATCGCTGCCTTTAGGCCGGTCCGTGCAGTGTCAACCTGTGCCAACCGGATAGGCACGATTGATTCTAGGCATGCAAGAACGTATCATATCCGGCGTTAACTTCGCCGCCGCTGCGCTGTTGGCCGCAGCGGTGACGATGTTGGCCATCCAGATTTTCTTGAGGGCGGTATTCAGTTCACCGTTTGCTTGGGCAGAAGAGGTTGTGCGCTATGCCTTTGTCTGGTCAGTCTACCTTGGGGCTGTTCTGGGACTGGTACGCAACACGCATATCCGCGTGTTCGTGCTCGTCGACGTTTTCGGACCGAAGGCACGGCGCTACTCGGACATCGTTGCTTGGATCGTTAGCACGATCTGCTTTGCCTTCCTGCTCTACTGGAGCCTTGATCTCGCCTGGAAATATCGGGATGCAAGTTTCTATACGCTTGTTTGGATGCCGCGGTGGATCTTCTACATGTCGGTGCCCATTACAATGGCACTGATGCTGGCCTTCCAACTCTTGCCAGGTCGCAAGGCGTCGTCGGGATCAGCGCATTCGGCCGACCTCTGATGGAAATTATTCTCCTGTTCGGCGTCTTTCTGGTGCTGATGCTGTCCGGCGCGCCAATCGCGACGTCGATGCTTCTGGCAAGCATCGTCAGTGTGATGATCTACGGCTTCCCCGAAACGATCATCGCCGAGCGCATGCTCAATTCCATCAACTCCTTCACCTTGCTGGCCGTACCATTCTTCATCTTGGCAGGCGTCATCATGAATCGCGGCGGATTGACTCGTCAGATGGTGGAAGTCTCAAAGGCTTTCGTTGGGCATTTCCGCGGCGGTACGGCCCATGTTAACGTCGTTGCTAGCATGGTCATGGCGGGCTCATCCGGCTCAGCCTCAGCCGATTGCGCCGTCATCGGCTCCATGTTGATCCCGGCGATGAAGCGCGAGGGATATCCCCAGGGTTTCTCTGCCGGGATAACGGCGGCATCCAGTTGCATCGGCCCAATCATCCCGCCTTCAATCGTCATGGTCATCTATGCCACGATGACCAACCTGTCGGTCGGACGCCTGTTCATGGGCGGCGTAATCCCCGGTTTCTTGATTGGCTTCGCGCTGATGCTTGTCGTCGCGTGGATGGCTAGGAAGCAAGATTTCCCGCGCCACGCTCAGCTAACATTGGCCGAGCGTGGCAGGGCGGTCTTTATTAACTTCCCCGCACTACTCGCACCCGTGATCATCCTCGGCGGCATTTTTACGGGCTATTACACGGCGACGGAAGCGGGTGTTTCGGCGTGCGTCTATGCTCTGATCGTCGGCGTTTTCCTCAACCGCGAACTCGGATGGAAGGATATCGCCCCGATCTTGAGCGAAGCTGTGGAATTGACCGCGGTTCCGCTGTTCATCCTCGCCTCCGCATCGGTCTTTGGCTGGCTGTTAACAGCCTACGGCTTCGGGTCATTGCTCGTGGACTGGCTGCAAGCGCTGGCGCTTGGCCCACTGAGTATGTTGATTCTCATCATCGGTCTGCTCTTAATTGTCGGGCTGTTGGTCGAGGGCCTTGCCGCCCTCTTGATATTCGTCCCGGTCTTCATGCCACTGGTCCCGGCATACGGGCTCGATCACATTCACTTCGCGCTGATCGTTATTGTCACCATTTTGATCGGCACCGTCACACCGCCGGTTGGCCTGCAGCTCTATATTGCCTCGGCGGTTGGCAATATCTCGATCGACAAGGTGACGGTTTGGCCGTTCGTCGGTGCCATGCTCGCGGTAGTGCTGCTGATGGTCCTTTTCCCGCCAATCGTCACGTTTCTTCCCAACCTTGTCTTCGGAAAATAACCAGTGCGGCTCTGTTGCAAGCCGTGAGCTGAACTCAAGTCCCCGCGCCCCCTGTCACGCCGCCGTTTCAACCAACGCGGCAA
>JBCKPH010000132.1:0-5443 GCA_038901755.1 Burkholderiaceae bacterium
GCCTTGCAAAAGGCGCTGGCGGCCGGCGTCTCCTGGCGCGCTGCCGCCGAGGCCATGCTCGGGTCGAATATGGCGGCCCAGCCTTCCCTGTCGCACCCATGGACCCGGCCCAACGCCGCCCCCTCGGCAGCGCCGCTCGCCCCCGTGCGCGATGCGCCTCTGCCAGCGGCCTTGCAAAAGGCGCTGGCGGCCGGCGTCTCCTGGCGCGCCGCCGCCAGCGAGCAGGACCATCCAAGCACCGATCTGCCGCTGCCGCAGGAGACGACCGCGACGGCCTCCGGGGATATACGCGCGGCGGCCATGGAGCCGCGGTCCCCGGAGCCCAATCATGGCGTTGTCCATGCCACGACCCTGCCTGCGAGCGAAGTGGTCCGGCCCCAGGCCGCGCCGGCGGCGCCAGCGCTGCTTGACGCACAGCCTGGACAGAGGGCCTGGGGCAACGGCCTCGGGGAGCGGCTGATCTGGATGATCGGTCAACGCCAGCAGGTTGCCGAACTGCACTTGAATCCGCCCGATCTCGGGCCCTTGAAGATCACGCTGACCCTTGAGCAGAATCAGGCCACCGCAGAGTTTGTCTCTGCCCATGCCTCGGTTCGCGAGGCCATCGAAACGGCCATGCCGCGTCTGCGCGAAATGTTGGCCGAGAGCGGCATCACCTTGGGTCAAGCCAGTGTCGGAGCCGAGAATTTTCAGAAGTCGGCACAACGCGAATCGCCGGCAGGGACGGCGCAGCGCCCCACGGGCGGTGACGCCAAGGGCGGCATGGACGGCGAGACGCGCCGCGTGGCGACGTCCCTAAGCCTGGTCGATACCTACGCCTGATCAAGCGCTCGCCCGACTCAAATCCTCAAGCTGAGGCAGATTCGTCCACCTGTTTCACACAAGCCGCAACGGCCGGCACAGGAATAATTCAGTCAACAAGCCTGGCACAACCATCCCATGAGCAAGAACGCCCCGAAGGACACTGGCGCTGATCGTAAAGTCGGCAACAAGCCCGCGGAAGAGGCTGAGGCGGCGGCGCCGCCGCCAAGGAAGCGCGGCAAACTTGTCATCCTGCTGCTCCTTTCGTTGTTAGCAGGCGGCGGCGGCGCCTGGCACTTCCTGATGGGACAGTCACCGGCTGACGCCAAGGAGGCGGCAGCCAAGCCGCCGCCCGCCAAACCCCCGGCGTTCCTGCCGCTCGAGGCCTTCACCGTCAACCTTCAAAACGACGAGACCTCGCCGCAGTACCTGCAAATTGGTCTGTCCTTGAAAGTCTCCGATTCCGCCGTGATCGAAACGATCAAGCTACACATGCCGGAAATTCGCAGCCGTGTCCTGTTGCTGCTTTCGAGCAAGAAGGCGAACGACCTTTCGACGCCACAGGGCAAACAAAACCTGAGCCTGGAATTGAAGCGCGAAATCAGCCAACCTCTCACGGGTGGCCCGGCGGCGCAGGGCATTGTCAGCGTGCTGTTCACTTCCTTTGTCATCCAGTAATGGCCACCCAGCAGGAGTTCCTCTCGCAGGACGAAGTCGATGCCCTGCTCAAGGGCGTCAACGGCGAGGCGGAAGAAGCCAAGGAGGATGCCGATCCGAACAGCATTCGACCCTACAACCTGGCGACCCAGGCACGCATCGTGCGTGGTCGCATGCCGACCCTGGGGGTCATCAACGCACGTTTCGCCCGCCAGTTTCGCGTCGGGCTGTTCAATTTCATGCGGCGCACCGCGGACATTTCGGCGGGACCGATCCGGGTCCTCAAATACAACGATTTCATTCGCAACCTGGTGGTTCCCACCAACCTGAACCTGGTGCAGGCCAAACCACTTCGTGGAACCGCGCTGTTCATCCTCGATCCCGATCTGGTTTACCTGGTGGTGGACAACATGTTCGGCGGCGATGGCCGCTTCCATACCCGGGTCGAGGGTCGCGACTTCACATTGACCGAACAGCGCATCATCCAGTCTCTGCTTGCGGTGATTTTTTCTGAATACGAGAAGTCCTGGAAACCGGTGTTCGAACTCAAGTTCGAATACATGCGTTCCGAGATGAACACCCAGTTCGCGAACATCGCCACGCCCAATGAGGTGGTGGTGGTGACGACCTTCACCATCGATCTTGGGCGGACCTCGGGCGAATTCCACGTCTGCATGCCCTACGCCATGATTGAACCGGTGCGCGACCTGCTCAACAGCCGCAGCCACATCGACCGTCTCGAAGTGGACAAGCGCTGGCTGCGTCTGTTGACGGCGCAGGTGCAGACGGCTGAAGTTGAAATGATCGCGACGCTGGGACGCGCCGAGGTCAGCCTGAAGCAGATTCTGCACATGAAGGCGGGTGATGTGATTGCGATCAACATCCCGCCCGCCATCACGGCGACCGTCGACGGTGTGGCGGTGATGGAATGTCGCTACGGCCTGTCCAACGGACAGTACGCGCTGAAGGTCGAGAAGATATTGGCCGGCGCGTTCGACGAGTAACAGGGAAACAACCATGAAAAAAACCCGCGCAGAGCCCCAGGTCGGCGTCGATGACTGGGGCGCGGCCATGCAGGAGCAGGAAGCGGCGACCCAGGCTCAGGCGGGCGAGCAACCCGGCGCGGCTGGCGACGGGCCGAATGATGTTGATGACAAAGCGGTTCGGCGCGTCCGGCGGAGTGGTGAGCAACGCGGCGGGGCTGGCGACGGGCCGAATGAGGCCAAGGCGCAGACCTTCGAGCAACTGACGCCGAACGGGGCGCCCGGGGCGCCCGGGGCAATGCGACCGGACCTGGACATGATCCTGGATATTCCAGTGCAGCTCGAGGTGCGCCTGGGCCACACCAAAATCGAAATTCGCAACCTGCTGCAACTGGCTCAGGGCTCCGTCGTCGAGCTGGATGGCATGGCCGGCGAGCCGATGGACGTGTTGGTGAATGGCTGCCTGATCGCGCAGGGCGAAGTGGTGGTGGTGAACGAGAAGTTTGGCATTCGCCTGACCGACGTCGTGACCCCGTCCGAGCGCGTTCGCAAGTTGAAACGGTAGTTCTGGTGCGTCTTGGATTTTTTCGCGCCGCGCCGGCCGTCCGTCGTTCATTCCCGGCGTTCCTGATGCTTGCCTTCGGAACAGGCCGGGTCCTCGCCGGCGCCAGCGCGCCCGTGGCAAGCGCCGGTTCTGCCGTTCCCGCCACCGGACTGATCCAGGTGGTGGTGGGTCTGATCCTGGTTCTGGCCGTCATCGCAGTGGCGGCCTGGCTGGTTCGGCGCCTGTCCCTGGCGGCCGGGGCTGGTTCCGGCCCGGTCCGCGTTGTCGGCGGGGCGGCGGTGGGCCAACGCGAACGGGTTGTGGTGGTTGAGGTGGACGGCACCTGGCTGGTGCTTGGCGTCGCTCCCGGACAGGTGCGTGCCTTGCATTCCATGCCAAGGGCCGAATCGCCGGATGCGCCGGGGGGTACAAAAACCGTCGGCCTGAGTTTCCAGTCACTGTTGCGCCGCGTCGCCGAAGGTCGTAGGAATGTTGGCTAGGAGCCTGCCCTCGGCCCTGGCCCTGCTGACGCTGAGCCTGCTCGCCATCACACCGGCACTGGCGCAGGACTTTTCTTTGCCCGCCTTCAGCAGCGCTCCGACACCCGGAGGCGGGCAGAGCTACACGCTGAGCGTGCAGACCCTGCTGACGCTGACGGCGCTTTCGTTCCTGCCGGCGGTGCTCCTGCTCATGACCAGTTTCACACGTATCGTCATCGTGCTTTCGATGCTACGGTACGCCCTGGGCATGCAGTCGACGCCGTCCAATCAGGTCCTGATCGGCCTGTCTCTGTTCCTGACCCTGTTTGTCATGTCACCGGTGCTTGACCGCATCTATGCCGAGGCCTACCGCCCATTTTCGGAAAACAAGATTGCCTTCACCGAGGCGCTGGACAAGGGCTCCGTGCCTCTGCACGCCTTCATGTTGCGCCAGACCCGGGAGACCGACCTGGCCCTGTTTGCGCGTATTGCCAAGCAGCCGGCGCTGCAGGACCCAGCGCAGGTGCCGTTCAAGATTCTGGTGCCGGCCTTTGTCACGAGCGAGCTGAAGACGGCGTTCCAGATCGGGTTTCTGGTGTTCCTGCCCTTCATCATCATCGACATGGTGGTCGCCAGTGTGCTCATGTCCATGGGCATGATGATGGTCGCGCCTGTCACCATCTCGCTGCCGTTCAAGATCATGCTTTTTGTCCTGGTCGACGGCTGGAACCTGTTGATCGGCTCCATGGTGCTGAGCTTCGGTGCCTGAGGGCCAGGCGCGGATGACCCCGGAGACCGCTCTCACCATTGCCCGGCAGGCGGTGGAGATCACCCTGCTGCTGGCGGCACCGCCCCTGCTGGCGGCCCTGCTCACGGGTCTGCTGGTCAGCATCTTTCAGGCCGCGACGCAGATCAATGAAATGACCCTTTCCTTCATTCCGAAACTGGTGGCCATCTTTGTCATGCTGGTGGTGTTCGGGCCCTGGATGCTGAACATCCTTCTCGACTACATGCGCAAGCTGTTCACCGGCATTCCGGCCATGATTGGCTAGTACTGCGACTCAGAAATAGAGGAACGAAATGAAAACGATGGATTTTTCCGTCAGGCTAGGCGTGAGGAGGCGACATAGCCGTAGCTATGGCAACGACGAGCAACAACGCCAGGCGGGAAAAGACGCGTTTTCATGTTTCTTTATTTCTGAGTCGCAGTACTAGATCGGCGGGCCGACCATGATCAGCGTCACCTCGGCACAGCTGGACGCCTGGTTGGCGGCCTTTGTCTGGCCGCTGGCCCGGGTGCTCGCGCTGATCAGCAGCGCGCCGGTAATAGGCAACCCGAGCGTTCCGCTGCGCATCAAGATCGCTCTGGGCCTGCTCATCACATTCGCCCTTGCCCCCCTGCTGCCGCCAACCCCGGGCGTGGGCGCTGCCTCGGCGACCGGCCTGCTGATCCTCGCGCAACAAATCCTGATCGGGCTTGCCATGGGCCTGGCGATGCACATCGTGTTCCACGCCGCGGAAATGGCCGGTGAATTCATCGGCCTGCAGATGGGCCTGGGCTTCGCGACCCTGTACGACCCTTCCGTGCCGGGCATGATTCCGGTGCTCGGGCAGTTCATGGGCATCATCATCAGTCTGGCGTTTCTGGCCGTCGGCGGCCATGTGTTGTTGTTGTCGGCCCTGGTCGAGAGTTTCCAGGTTCTGCCCATGGCGCCCATCTCCTCGCCCTCGGGCCTGCTTGCCCTCGTCCATTGGGGCGGCCAAATCTTTTCCTTTGCGCTGGCCCTGGCGCTGCCGTTGCTGGCGGCCCTGCTGATCAGCAACATGGCCCTCGGCGTTCTCACCAGTGTCGCGCCGCAGTTGAACATCTTCGCCATCGGTTTTCCGCTGCTGATCCTGATCGGTTTTCTTGTGTTGAGCCTGGTTTTGCCCTACTTTGCGCCGCTCTTCGAGCGCATGTTCATGGACGGATTGGGCGC
>JBCKPH010000133.1:0-5309 GCA_038901755.1 Burkholderiaceae bacterium
CGATCCCCCCACCCATCGGCCGTTCGAGGCGTTCCAGGAATTCGTCCTTGCCTGCAAGCTGCAATGGACGCGCAACCTTTATCCCGAGGTGACCGCGCGTTACCGCGCCGCCGCCGCCGCGGCCCCGGTGCCGCCGAAATCGGCGGCCGATGTCGAGGCGCTCGTGGGCGACGACACGACGGTGCGCTATTTCGGCTGGTTCGAGCGTCACCTCCAGCGCATGAAATATTCCGGCCGTTACGGCCTTGCGCATCATTACGCGGCGCGGCGCGACGCGCTGGCCCCCGTGCTTGAAACCGACAGCGCGATCCTTGCCCTCGACCCCGGCATGACGCTGCCGGACTATTACACCGCCGTCGACATCCACCAACATCCCGGCGGCGTCTATGGCGACCCGCTGGCCGGCATGGTGTACGAGCGCGGTGCGCGCACCACCACGCCACTGCTGGACAAGCATGGCGACCTGCACCACCGCTTCACCGCCGCCGCCATGGCCAAGGCCGGCGGCGAGGTCCGGCGCATCGTCGATCTCGGCTGCGGCTTCGGCAAGAGCACCAGGCCCTTCTATGCCGGGCACCGCGACGTGGAGGTGGTCGGCGTCGATCTCGCCGCACCGTGCCTGAAACTGGCGGCGCACACCGCGGGCGAGGACCAGGCCCGCAACGTACGCTTCAGGCAGGCCGATGCGGCCGACACCAAATTGCCCGACGCCAGCGCCGACATGGTGACCAGCACGATGCTGTTGCACGAAATGCCGCCGCCGCACGTCGAGAAGGTGCTGCACGAGGCGCACCGCCTGCTAGCACCCGGCGGCTGGTCGATCCACCTCGACTTCCGCGCCGACGACGACCCCTGGGCCAAGTACATTCACTACGGCCACAGCAAGCGCAACAACGAGCCGTTCATGCCGCCGCTCGACCGCATGGACCTCGAGGCCGCGCAATGAAGGGAGAAGCCCAGATGGCGGAACCGATGCGCGACCCGGCGGAAATCGTAACCGGCTTCCTGCGTTCGCTGGAGGCCCGTGACGTGGCGGCGGCCAAGGCGCGCACCGCGCCCGGCTTCACCATGCAATTCCCCGGCGCGGTCAGCTTCACCGATTTCGCCGAGCTGTTCGCGTGGAGCCGGCAGCGCTACACCGGCGTGCGCAAGTCGTTCGAGCGCATCGACGTGGTGCACAAGAACGGCATCGACACCGTGCATATCAGCGGCATGCTGTCGGGCACCTGGCTGGACGGCACGACGTTCGGCGATATCCGCTATCTCGACCGCTTCGACATCAAGGATGGGCGCATCGTGCGGCAAACCGTGTGGAACGATATGGGCGAGGCGCGCCTCGCGCGCGGCACCGCTCATGGCGCGGCAACCAAGCTGGTCGACAGCACGACCTCCGCCCGGGCCGGCACCGGCGCCGCCACCGGCGAATAGTCGACGGCGAGCCAGTCGAGGGCGAGCGGGTTGCCTTCCGCCGCCGGCCATTTCCAGCGCGCCGTACCGACCCCGGCGAAGTGCTTGGCCAGCACGTCGGTGACGACGAACACCTGGTCGGCACCGGCCGGTGCGGCGCCCGTGCCGCCGGACAGCCGCGCGGTCGCCGATGGCGTACCCGACGCGCGCAATGTGGGCCGTATCAGATAGGCATGGCACAGCACCGGCGGCGGCTCCTGCTTGCCATAGCCCCAGAGCCGGATCCACTCCTTGCGGAAGGCGTCTAGGTCGGGATTGAACCACACACGCTCAAGGTCGCTCTCCGAGACAAGGCCCTGGAAGTCGAACCAGGCCCAGGCCAGCGGCCCGCCCTTCACCACTTCATCGACGCGCCAATTGGCGTAGTGGTGCACGCCGGGGATGGCGTTGAAGAACGGATTGTCCGTCTCCACCAGCCAGGGGCAATAACCGCGCGCCACGGCCTCCTCCCCCACCGTGTAGGCGATGAAGATAACGGCAGGGCAATCCGCCAGCAGGCGGGGTTTGGAATCGGTCATGCCCGCTCCAGGAAATCGGCGATGACCCGCGCCGTGGCGGGATGGAAATCCGCGTCGGCCCAGCGCGGCGAAGCCGCCCGCACCGCACCCGGCACCAGCGACGCCACCTCCTCCGCATAGCCGTCGAGCATGTCGGACGGCGAGGTGAGGACCAGCACCGGCAGGCGCAGCAGCACAAGACGGTCGCGCTTCGGGTGGCGGAAGGCGGCGCGGTACGAGCGGTGATAGGTCCGCATAGCCTTCAGCACCTCGACGACGAAATCGTGGAACGTCTCGGCGTCGGGCAGGCCATTGGGCAGGCGGCTCGCCGCGGTGCGGTTGTAATAGGGCCAGAACAGGTACTGGTCGCGGCAGAAGTGCCAGACCTTCATGAGGTGCGTGCCCTCGAGGTCGGGCGCGATTTCGCGCGCGTACTGGCGCAGCACATCGGACTGTTCGTCGGCGGCATAGAGGCCCATGCCGTCGATGACGAGGCGGCCGACGCGGGCGGGTGCGGCGAGCGCAATCTCCATGGCGATGGAGGCGCCGGTATGGCTGCCGTAGAGATCGAACGGCCCGTCGATCACCCGTTCCAGCGCGGCGAGCGCGTGCGCGGCCAGGTCGGCAATTCCCGGCACCGGCAGATCGAGCGGATCGGAATCGCCATTGCCCGCCGTATCCGGCGCGATGACGCGCCGGCCGGCAGCCAGCAGCGACGCGAGATCGGCCAATTGCCGCGACGATCCGGGCGAGGCGTGGATCATGGCGAGCGGCACCTGGCCGGCGCCCTCGCCGCCGTGGCGGTAATGGACCTGCGCCGACCCGACATCGACGAAGCCGCGTCGCAGGGCCACGGCGGTCATGCGGCCTCCGCGACGGCGCGGGCGCCGAGGCGCGCGCCGAGCCAGCGACCGAAACCGAGCGCCGGCGTCACACTCATGCCGCCGACAAAGGCATTGCCGGAAAGGGTGGCGCCGCCCATGGCCTCGCCGATGGAATAGAGGCCGGGGATGGCGCGACCGCCGGCATCGATGACCTGCAAATCCTGGTTCACCGCAAGGCCGGCCGGCGTCTTCAGCACCATGCCGTGCATGCGGATGGCGCGGTACGGCGCCACGGCGACCGGCAGCGGGCGACTTTCGCGCCCCAGCGGATCAGATCGGCCGTGCGCCAGCGCGTCGTTGTATTCGCCCATCGTCGTCGCCAGCACGCCCGCATCGGCGCCGATGCGTTGCGCGAGTTCCGCCAAGGTATCGGCGATGACGAAATTGGCGTGGCTGCGCCACGCCGCCGCCAGCGCCTCGGCCGTCCAGCCGGGCAGGAGCGGCGGTGCCTCGCGCCAGATGCGGTCATCGAAGACGGCCCAGAACGCGGCGTCGGGCAGCGCGTTCAACGCCCGCTCGCGCGCATCGACGCTGTCCACGTCCTCGCGCACGAAGCGGCGGCCGTCGCCGGCGATGTACAACTCCCATGGCGGGCGCACCTGCGGAGTCAGCGAGGGAAGCTGGTCCCAGAGGATTTGCCGGCCACCCGATTCGGTCGGGATGCCGGCGAAGGTGGGCAGGAAATGTTCGCCGCCACGCAGCACGCCGCCAGCACCAAGGCCAAGTTCGATGCCCAAGCCGGTGGCGCCCGGCAGCGCCGCCGAGAACAGCGCCCGCCCGCCGGTCCAGCGGGCGAAGCGCGCGGCATTGGCGCCGTAACCGCCGGTGGCGAGCACCACATGGCGCGCCTCGATTTCGAGGGTTTTGCCATCGGCGGCGCGGGCGACCACGCCGGTGACGGCGCTATCCGGCGCCTGCCGCAGCGCCTCAACCTCGGTGCGCAAGTGCAAGGTGGCGTTGGGCTGGCGCATCGCCGCCTCGAACAGCGGCACGACCGCCTTCAGCACCGAACGGCCGCCGTCGCGCCCCCAATAGGTGCGAGCGGTGCGATAGGCTTCGTGGAAATGCAGGATGGCCGGCGTGGCGGGGTCGAAATCGAAGCCTGCGTCATCCAGCCAGTCGATGGTGCTGCCACCGAGCTGCGTGGCGAGTTCGACGAGGCCCGGATGGCAGGTGCCCCGGCTGATGCGCATCACATCGTCGAAATGCGTGCGCCAATCGTCGGCAATGCCACGGTTGCACTGGCGGCGGGCGCCGGCTCCGCTCATTTGCGCCGCCGAAACGTGCAAGGCGCCGCCGACCCGTTCGGCCTGCTCGACTACCGCGACCCGCGCACCGGCCCGCACCGCCTCGATGGCGCAGGGCATGCCGGCGGTGCCGGCACCAATGACGATCAAATCCACGCCCTGACCCATATTGCGTCACCCTGCCGCTGCTCGATTGGCTTTTTAATATACCATCGTACCAAATGAGGGGTGACGCTGAAAAGACGCTGAAAAGACCTGCGGCTGGGGCCGACGGCTTAGGCGTTGAAAATCGGGGACTGATGAGCGCGCCCAAATCTTTGGCCCTCCGCCTTAAGGCCATTCAGCAGGCCTTCGAGATCGCTTGCGGCGCGGTGCTGGTGCTGTTCACCGCCCTCGTCCTGTACTCCGTCGCCATGCGCTACTTGTTCAACAATCCGCCGATCTGGGGCGAGGACGTCCCCAAGCTGCTGTTCGTCTGGCTCAGCTTCATCGGTGGCGCGCTGGCCTACATGCTCGGCTACAACATCCGCATGATGACGCTGGTGAATCGCTTCCCCAAGCCGCTCGCCACCGCCGTCGAACTGGCGATGCGTGCCATCACCCTTGCAATGCTGGGCACCATCGTCTGGTACTCGGTCCCAATTCTCGAACTCTCATCCAACAAAACGGTTCTCTCGACCGGCATTTCCGACGTCTGGACCTATCTGCCGCTGACTATCGGCGCGGTGCTGCTGGCCGGCAACGAGGTGGTCCGCATGGCGCTGGCCGCGACCGGCCATGCCCCGGTCGGCGAAGACGATTCCACGCATTCGGGGATGTGAGCGCTCTACCGATGGCCCGTTGTCCCAAGCACCCCCATCAGAACGACGAAATAGGGCCACGCGGCCCAGAACAACTCCATCACGCCGACATTGCCGATGCGCGCCATGACGAACAGTATGAGGCCCACCGGCGGCGTGACCATGCCGAGCACGAGGTTCAGCACCATCACCACGCCGAAGTGTATCGGATCGACGCCCATGCCGCCTAGCAACGGGAACAGGATCGGCGCGAGGATCAGCATCAGAGGCAGCGGCTCCATGATCGTTCCAAGGATCAGCAGCGCCACGTTGATCAGCAGCAGCAGCACCAGCGGATTGTTGGATATCGCCAACATTGTCTCGGTCAGCACTTGGCCGAGCCCGGCCAGCACCGCGAGCGAGCCGAAAACCTGG
>JBCKPH010000134.1:0-5206 GCA_038901755.1 Burkholderiaceae bacterium
TTCGAAGCGCCGCACGGGGCTTCGACGGGCTCGGCCCGAACGGATTCGCCGTCAGGCCGCGCGCTCGATCAGCGCACCGTGGCGGCCGGACAGCAGCGCGCCGGCCTGCGGCGCGATCGTCTTCAGGCCGAGCGTCGCGAGCATCTGGTAGGTCGTACACACCGCGCTCGACACGGTCGGCAGGCCGCTCGCCGCTTCGATCAACGGGATCGAAGCCAGCGAGGGCATCTGCACGCAGGCCGAGCCGACGATGGCGTCGACGTTGGCCAGGTTGAGCCGGCGCCAGAGATCGGCCGGCGCAAGCGGGTCGCAGGAGCCGACCGCCAGGTTGTCGTGGATTTCCAGCGAGAGGCTGTCGACCACTTCGATGCCTTCGTTCTCGATGTACTCGATCACGAGCCGGGTCAGCGGCTTCATGTACGGCGCGATGATCGAGACCTTCTTCGCGCCGAGCACCTTCAAACCCTCGACCAGTGCGCCGGCGCTCGTCACCACCGGCGCCGCGCCGCCGTTGTCGACCGTACGCTGGTGCAGCCTGGCCTGCGAGACCCGGTGGTAGCCCTTGCCCATGGCCATGATCGCGACGAGGCAGGCGTAACCGAGCACATCGACGCGCGCATCCGACAGCTCGAGCGCGCAACGATCAGAATCGGCGTCCATCTGCGCCAGATCCTCCTGGGTCACGTTCTTCATGCGCATGCGGCTGGAATGGAACGTGAAGCGCTCCGGCAGGATCGTTTCGCGGGCCCGCAGCATGGTGGGGATTTCGGTCTCCATCGTGGTGTTCGAGCTGGGCACGATCTGCCCGATGCGAAAATTCAGCTTGCCCATGAAGTCAATCGGCCTTGATGTTGCGGGCCTTGATCAAGTTGCCCCAGTACTCGGTGTCGCGCTGCACCAGCGCGGCGAGTGCGTCGGGCGCGAGGTAGCGCAGTTCGATGCCCTGCTTGTCCGCGTTGGCCTTGGCCTCGGGCGTGTCGAGCGCGCGCTTGACCTGCTCGGTGAGCAGCCGGTTTTCCGCCTCGTCCCACACCACCGATTGCGCTCCGTCGATGACCTCGGCTGCGACTTCTTCACCTCAGAGCGTGTGAATTTTTCAAGAACTAATCGCGTCGCTTATCGCGGTCAAAAATCGACCGCGTAGAACGCGCCAGGATCGATTTGTTTGGGGTGACGAAGGGCTGAAGTACCCCTCTAAACGCGTCGAACTTGCACTCTTCAAAAAAATCACAGCCTCTCAGCTCTTCGTCATTTTTCCGGCGATGAACTCGGACAGCCAGCCGAAACCGGCGCCGACGATGATCGACAAGATCGTTGGCAAGATTGCCGCTGCGGGGGACATGTCCTTGCCGAGCAGGATCAAACCGGCCACGCTGCCGAAGCCATAGACGCTCGATGGGATCGTCGACAGAAACGGCAGATGCGCTGCCAGCACGATCACGGCAGCGCCAATGCCCACCGCCATCGGTACTGCCAAGCCGCCGAGTGCGCCGAGCTGGCCCGCGAGCATGACGGATGCCATGCCGACTACCGCGCCGAACGTCATGCAGATGACGGTCTTCTTGAGTCCGTCGGATTTTCCCCCGTTGTGGAAGTGGCTGGCCCAGGCGACAAATGCCTGCCAGATTTGCATGTTGAAAGCCGCCAGAGGCGCCAGAGGGCTCAGAAAGAGCCAGGTGGCGGCGACGGCCAACAAGCCGATAGAAATGCTGAGTGCAATGAGTAAAGACATATTTTCTCCTCGTTTTTTTGACATGCCAATGAAAAGGGATAGAGTGCGCTGGTGCGCCCCGGCAGGGAAAAGCGCTTGCGGCGGCCTGTTTTTACCGCGCTGGCCACCTCGTGCAGGAGCGCGAGGGATAGGAAATTCAACCGCATGAGCCCAACTATCTCACCGTATCGCGTCCTCAGAATACGTGTTTACCCTCAGGCGGCAGGCTGACTCGCCAGGATTTTTTGCCCCATTGGGCACAAGCGGGGTGCCGACCTGCCAAATAGCGCAGCCCTACCCCAGCGGGAGCTTCAACAACCATCAAACAGACAACCACCGGCGTGGTTCAAAGTCGGGTAACACTTTTTCGGGTGGCCATCGGTTCAGTCATAGGCAAACCATCCAAAATTCGCATTGTCCGTGTTACCCAAAAACGTTACTTTTTGAACCACGCCGGGAACTGTGCGGTACGGTGAAACCTATTTGCGCTCGCGCACCTCGATCTGCAGCGAGGCGTACCAGGCCGACAGGTCTTCGATCTCCTGATCGGTCAGGGGCTTGGCGATCACACCCATGACCTCATGCGTGCGTTTGCCACTGCGGTAATTGCGGAGCTGTTCCGTCAGATAAATTTGCGGCTGGCCGGCCAGGTGGGGGGCATTGGGCATGGTCGACAGGCCGAGCGCCCCGTGGCACACCGTACAAGCTTGCGCCTTGGCGCGGCCGGCCTGGGTGTCCTGAGCGCCGGCCGCCCCGCAAAGGGCGGCCGCCGTGGCCAGCACCGCGGCCGCGGCCGCGGCCGCCACTTACGGTGCGCGGTAGGTGACGCGGTAGATCGCGCCGGCGAAGTCGTCGCTGATCAGCAGCGAGCCGTCCTTCATCACCGCCACGTCGACCGGGCGGCCGCGGTACATGCCGTTCTCGTCGAGCCAGCCGTCGGCGAAGACCTCGGTCTTGTCGGCGGTACCGTCAGCCTTCAGGCTGGTGAACATCACTTGCGCGCCCACCGGCTTGGTGCGGTTCCACGAGCCGTGCTGGGCCGAGAAGAAACCGCCCTGGTATTTGGCCGGGAAGGCCTTGCCGGTGTAGAAGACGATGCCCAGGTCGGCGGCGTGCGCTACCGTATAGACCTGCGCAGCGGTGATATTGGCCGGCAGCGGGTCCTTGTCGTAGCCATGATCGGTGGTGCGCGTCTTGGCGTCCAACCACGGGAATCCGAAGAACTGTCCCTTGGCGGTGATGCGGCTGATCTTGCCGTTGGGGATGTCGTCGCCCATGCCGTCGGTCTGGTTGTCGGTAAACCACAAGGTGCCGTCCTTGGGGTTGAAGTCGTGGCCCACCGAGTTGCGGATGCCGGTGGCGTAGACCTCGCGCTTGCTGCCGTCGAAGGCGTTCAGGCGGATCATGCCGCCGATGCCGACCTCGTTGTAGAGTTTTATCTTGTCACGCGGCTGCACATTGAAGGGCTGGCCCAGCGACACATAGAGCATGCCGTCGGGGCCGATCTTGCACACGCGTGCGCCATGGTTGAAGGACTCTTCCTCCACTGGGATCAGTTTGCCCTGCGGCACGACCTGAATCACGGCCACGTCCGGGCCTTCGTAGAAGAACTCGGCGGCCGGGAAATTGAGGATGCGGTTGTGCTCGACGACGATGAGGAAACCATCCTTGGTCCAGCACACGCCGTTCGGGTTGGTGAACTTCAGGCTCGGCGCGAAGCTCTTCACCTCGGTGGCCATGTCGCCGCTGTTGCGGTTGGTCACGGCCCAGACCGTCGTCTTGCGCGTGCCGACGAACAGCATGTTGGTGTTGGGGGCCACGGCCATGTGGCGCGCATCGGGCACCACGGCATAGAGCGAAATGCTGAAGCCCGGTGGCAGCTTGACGCGCTTCAGGTTGTCCCGGATTGCGTTGGCGTTGGCGCCGGTCTGCGGCACCAGCGGAATGTTGAGGTCGGTGGTTGCGACCTTCATCTGCTGGAGTTTCTCGATGTTCGTCTGCGCGGCTGCCGGCAGCGCAGCAGCGCCGAGCAGCACCGCGGCGGCGAACAAACGCAAAGGTTGCTTCGAAATCAGGGGCATGGTCTTGTCTCCAGTTGGGTGTGGTTGATGCGGCAAGGGATAGGAAATTCAACCGCACGAGTCCGGGTATATCACCGTATCGCGTCCTCAGAATACGTGTTTACCCTCAGGCGGCAGGCTGACTCGCCAAGAATTTTTGCCCCATTGGGCACAAGCGGGGTGCCGACCTGCCAAATAGCGCAGCCCTACCCCGGCGGGAGCTTCAACAACCACCAAACATTCACCAAACGGTACGCTGATCTTCGGGGTAGTCGGGTGGTGATTGGTTTGCCATGTCCCAATCCGGCTCGCCCAGGGCACCCTCGCCCGGCTCCTGCGCAGCGCAGTCGTCCCACAACGGCGGCCCCCACGCGCTGGAGTGATGCGCATCTGTCCTGCGCAGTGCGCACAGGTGAGCGGGAACACCTCATAGATTCGGGCCAGCAGCGCGGCCCAAAGGTAGTGCGCTGGAGAGCGCGGTTTGGGCTTGGCTTCAGGTTCAGGCGCGCCCCCCAACCCAACCACCCCAGTCCCCACGCAGCCGGCTCCATGCATCGACCGAGAAGCCGCCGCCGTGGGCGTAGGCGGCCATGTCTTTGGCATCACACGCCTCAAGGTGGCCGCGTGCCACGAAGGCGCGCAGGATGCGACGGCGCACGTCGGCCTGCACCTGGGCCATGGCGGCTTCATCGAGTCCAGTCGCTGCGTGAACATTGACCGCCAGTGCATTGGGCAGCGCCTCAAACACCCCGTCGACCGCACAGGGCTGGAGCGATTGCTGCGCTACTGTGCGCGTCCACCATTTGCGATGGAGCGTCTGAAGCAGCGCGGTGCCGATCTGGTCTACCGCTGTGGCAAAGGCCACACCCATGACAGCGAGCCGCTGCAGTCCGACAAGTACCCGGGTGAACTGGTGCTCACCCCGCTGGAGCTGATCGAGCGCATTGCCCAACTGGTGCCGCCACCGCGCACACACCGCCACCGCTACTACGGCGTGCTGGCACCCAACTCGCCATTGCGTGCGGCCGTGACGGCGATGGCGCAGGTCGCACAGGTGTTGACGCCAGACGTGCGCAGTCCCGCGACACAGAGTGCATGCACAGATGCAGGTACGACCGTCGCAGTCGGCGGGTCTGGTGTATCTGGTGTAGCGGCCCAGCCTGAGCCGCAAGCCAAGTCCACATCGCGCTCCTCTGCGAGCTACCTGTGGGCCGCGCTGATTGCCCGCATTTACGAAATGTTCCCGCTGATCTGCCCGCACTGCTTTGGTCCCATGCGCATCATCGCCTTCATCACCTTCAGCGCAGACATCCACAAGATACTGGAGCACATCGGGGTCGCGCCCGAAGCTCCCCGCATCACCCCGGCACGCGAGCCACCGCTGTGGGATGACTGTGGCGCGCAGGAGCAAGGGGAGGCTGTGGATACCGAGCCG
>JBCKPH010000135.1:0-5151 GCA_038901755.1 Burkholderiaceae bacterium
ACACAGTATTTTCTTTGGAGTAAGACACGTCGCGCCTATTCTTATAGTCGTCCAAGGTGAGCAGAGAGTTTCGCGCATAGACATCTGCTTCCTGAGTCTGACAAAAGGGACGTCTTCAAACTCCGCAAATGCCAGAGTTCCGTCAGAGAGGGAAATATCCTTTGGGGAGAACTTCGCGACTTTTAGATCGGCCGTCGTCACGACAACATTGAAGTAAAACCGGATCGGCGCTTCCACTTGTGGCCGAAAATCTTTCTCTTCTAGCGCAAGTGCCTCTGTCGCTGAAATCAACTCACCCCCAATTCGCTCGAGCATTGTTCGCTTGTCATTGGCAGATTGGCCTCGGGTAGCACAGAACAACGCTTCATGACATGGCGGATCTATCGCGAGATCGCCCCAGCCGAAGGATTTCATTGCACCGTTCGCGTAGTGCGAAATCCACGACTTCGAGTGGCGTCGCTTCGTATCTGCACCATCCGAACGAAGGAATAGCCAGGTTGCCTCCCTGACTCGTTTGCATTCGACAACCAAGAAGGTCGTTTCATATCGATCTTGCAGTACCAGATCAATGAATCCACTCTGACCGTCCTGTCGATTGATCCACGAGTGCTCAATGTAGCGGACGCGCCAGCCATGGCTAGCGGTAGTGGCCGTGACTTGGTGCTCTACTGCAATTTGCAGTGGAAATCCAGAGTCGTTGGCAATCTTCAATATGTCTGAATCGTGCGTCATGGGCTGGTCGAGTGAATGGCTAATCGGGATAGGAAGAAGCCTCACGGCCCCTCCCTCCCACACCACCGGACATACGGGTCACGTATCCGGCGGTTCCTTGAAACTTGCGTGATCTCATGCTGCCTTGGCCGGTGCCAGTTCGGGCAGCCCCATTTGACGAGACAACTTTGCAGGTAGTGCCAGATTGAGCGCTGGCGTTTGGCTCAACCGCCACGGGCCATGCGCACTCTTGCTTGTGTTCCAAGCCTCGCGTACGCTGACCCCGCGTTTCCTGAAGTATCGCGGTAACCCGCGCTGCCCCATTGTTTCCATGCGTAGCATCGTAACCGCCGCCGCACCCATTTGTCGATTTCGCGCAGAGGGCTCAACACTTCGGCAATTCCGAAATAGGCTACTCCCCCGGTCAGGGCAGTCTTTAACTCTTGCACGATGTCGCTCAAACGGTGACCTCGTGTGCGACGGGTCAGCTCGCGGATGGTGGTCTTGAGTTTCTCAATGGCCTGGTCGGCCACTTTGATCCTCGCGTCCCCACGGCTGACGGTGAAGCCCAGAAACTTGCGGTTTCTGGGTCACTCTTGCCGCTGCCAGAGACACCCATCACGACCAGCCGTGGCGCCAACGCGCCCATGTCAATCGAGCCGTTGTCCGCTTTGCCCATCGAACAGGTGCGTCTTGTCTACATCGATGTCGAGCCAGACCTTCTCGTCAGGCTGCACCTCGGTACGTCCGTGCAGCACCAGGATCAGTTGTAAATCCCCGACCTTCAGCAGCAGTTCGGTCTCGGCGCCGGTGGGCTCGACCACGATCACGCTGGCCTCGATGCCCTGCTGCGAGTTGGACAGCCGCACGTCGCCCGGGCGCACGCCGAACTGCACCGCCTGAGCGTCCTTGCCGGGCAGGCCCGGCACCGGCCAATGGTTGCCGTGCGCCTCGACCCAGGCCCTGCCGCCCTGGTGGCGCAGCGTGCCGGCAAACACATTCATCGCCGGCGAACCGATGAACTGCGCCACAAACAGGTTGCGCGGACGGTCGTACAGTTCCAGCGGCGTGCCCATCTGCTCGATGATGCCCGCGTGCATCACGACGATGCGATCGGCCATGGTCATGGCCTCGATCTGGTCGTGCGTGACGTAAATCGTGGTGGTCTTCAGGCGCTGATGCAGTTCCTTGATTTCGGCGCGCATCGCGACACGCAGCTTGGCGTCCAGATTCGACAGCGGCTCGTCAAACAGGAACACCTTGGGGTCGCGCACGATGGCCCGGCCCATGGCGACGCGCTGGCGCTGGCCGCCGGAGAGTTCGCGCGGGTAACGCTCCAGCAGTTCCCCGAGGTTGAGAATGCGCGCGGCGTTATCGACCCGCTGTTGCGTCAACGCCTGGTCAGCCTTGCGCAGGCGCAGGGAAAAACCCATGTTCTCGCGCACCGTCATGTGCGGGTACAGCGCATAACTCTGGAACACCATCGCGATGTCGCGGTCCTTGGAATCGAGGTCGTTGACGACCCGGCCGTCAATCTCGATCTCGCCGCCATTGATTTCCTCCAGGCCCGCCAGCATGCGCAGCAGGGTGCTCTTGCCGCATCCCGAGGGGCCGACAAGAACGACAAACTCGCCATCGGCGATATCGAAGCTGATGCCGTGGATCACCTTGACCTTGCCAAAGCTCTTCAGGATGTTGCGAAACGATACAGATGCCATAGAGGTCCCAATGAATCGTGCTCTTGATCAGGTCTTGACCGCGCCGGCCGTCAGGCCCGACACCATGTAGCGCTTGAAGGCGTAGTAGATCGCAGCCGGTGGCAGGGCATAGATGAAACCGGTCGCCATCAACAGTTCCCAGGGTGAATCGTCGGCCGCCAGGAAGTTGCCCAGCGCCACCGCCAACGGCAGGTCGGTTTCCTTGGACAGCAACAGGAATCCGTACAGGTACTCGTTCCACGCCAGCAACAGGGCGTAGGTTCCGACCGCCACCAGCGAGGGCACCATCAACGGAACGTAAACCAGGCGGAACAACTGCAAGGGCGTGGCGCCGTCGATGCGCGCCGCCTCATCGAGTTCCCACGGCAGCTTGTCGCTGGCCTGCTTCAAGACCCAGATGCAGTACGGCGAGGCGATCGTCACCATGGCCAGGATCAGCGACCACTGGTTGTTGAGCAGGCCGTAGTTGGCCATGGTCTTGTACATCGGCACGGCCAGAAAGGCGGCCGGGATGAAATAGGTGAAAAGAGCCAGGTTCATCACGGTGCGCCCGCCGCGAACCTTCAGGCGGCTGATGGCAAAGGCCGCTGTCGTCGCGATGAACAGCGTGAGCACACCCGTTGTCACCGCTATCACCAGCGAGTTGCCAAGCTGCTGCCAGAAATGATTCAGGTAGAAGTGCTTTTGCCCGAAGACGAATTCAAAGTTTTGCAGCGTCGGGTTCTTCGGCCAGAGGCGGCCGGAGGTGGCCGAGTCGCGCTCGGAGATGGCAAACAGGAACAGGTGATAGACCGGAATCATGGTCCAGAGCAGCACCGGAATGCCAATCAGCAGCAGCCGCGCCTCGGCGGCGACCTTGCGCGGGGTCCAGCTCACTTGGACAACCTCTTCATCATCACGTACACGAGAGGCAGCATGAACGGCAGAGCCACCACGATGCTGGCCATCGCCAGCTCGATCTGGTCGAGCCGCAGATAGCGGATGCCCAGCGTCGCCAGCACATGCGTCAGGTCGGCCGGGCCGCCGCCGGTCAGCAGGTAAACACTGTTGAAGTCACCCAGGGTGAACATCATCGATAGCAGGGTTGAGGTCAGGTACAGCCCCTTCATCGAGGGCCAGCTGATGAAGCGGAATTTCTGCCAGGTGCTGGCGCCGTCAACACTGGCCGCCTCGTACTGCTCGGCCGGAATCGCCATGCGACCGGCGACAAGAATGAGGGTCCAGAACGGCAGCGACTTCCAGATATGCATCAGCATCGAAAGCGACAGTGCCAGCGCAGGGTCATTCAGCCAGTTCGGGCCATCGAGCCCGGTCAGGCGAAAAATTGTGCTGTTGATGACGCCCCACTCCGGATTCAGCATGAAACGCACCGAGAGAATGGTCGGGATCGACGGCACGGCCCAGGGCAGGATGAACAACGCCGCCAAGATCTTGATCCACCAGCGCGTCTGCACGAAAAAGCCCGACAGCGCCAGCGCCACCACCATCTTCAGATTGACGGCGACGACCAGGAAGATCAGCGTGTTGAGCGCGGTGCGAAAGAAAATCGGGTCGTCAAAAAGTTTGACGTAGTTCTGCGGGTCGCGCGCCAGCCAAAGGCCGTAGCTCACCGGGTACAGAACAAAGATCAGGAAGATCAGCAGGTAGGGAACGACCATGAGCCGACCCCAGATCTGCCATGAATCGGCAGAGCGGTGAACCGGCGACAAGTCGGCTACGGCTGCGGCCATCGCGCTCGACTTCAGTTGAAGTGGAACAGGGTATTGAAACAGCGACCCGGCGCAGGGTCCAGCCCCGCGCCGGGTCGGGTTTGACAGCAGTTACTGCGCGACCGTCTTGATGCGGGCGATCATCTCGTCAACAGCCCGGTCCACCGGCACCTTCTCGCTCAGCACGCGGTTCATGGCCTTGGCCCACACGTTTTCGTTGTTCAGCACGGTGAACTTGTAGTTCTTGGTGAACTCGAAGGGCGTCGTGCCGTTCATGAACTGGTTGTAGACGGCGAGACGGTGCGGGTCGCTCTTCCAGAACGCGCTTTGTTGCGCCGCCTTGGTCACCGGGAACCAGCGGCCCAGTGAGCCCTCGACGTACGGTGTCAGGTTCGCCTCGTCCAGTATGAAGGCAACGAAATTCTTCGCCATCGCCTTGTTCTTGGCGTCCTTGAAGATGACGCCGGTCTTCACCGCCGCGCGATAAGTCATCTTCGAGCCATCCGGCTTGTTCGGGAAGCCCGCGGTGGCGATCAGCTCGGTGTAGTTCTTCTTGGCCTGCGCGCGTTGCGGCTCGGTCAGCGTGGCGTTGTTGGAGTCATCCAGCCACTTGGCGGCAATCGAGATCGTCGCGTTGTGCGTCATGATGATCGTCTTGTTGTGAAACGCCACGTTGTTGTCCGGGTCCTTCCAGTTCGTCGCCGAGGGCGGCGTGCAACCAGCGCCGTAGACGTAGGTGTAGTCGGTCATGGCGTTGATCAGGCCCTGACGCACCGCCGGATCGTCCACCAGCAGCTTGCCCGAGTCGTTCACCAGCTTGACGTTGTAGGCGTCCATGAAGGTCAGGAACGAATAAAACGAGTCGCTCGAATCGACGCCCATCGGGAAACCCGTGCCAAAGATGCGGGTGCCGGTTTTCTGCCGGTAGCCAGCCTGCACCTTTTCGCACCAGAAGGTCCAGTAGCCCTTCCAGTCCTTCGGGATGTCGCTTTCCTTGAAGCCGGCATCGGCCA
>JBCKPH010000136.1:0-5133 GCA_038901755.1 Burkholderiaceae bacterium
GATCGAGGCGTGGGCTGTGTGCGCCGACGCGAAATTGACCAGGGGCGCCGATTTTTACTGACCCATGGTAAAACCTCAGCATCCCAATGTCAGTAACGATTTGCACCTT
This sequence comes from Burkholderiaceae bacterium, assembly GCA_038901755.1. GTDB lineage: Bacteria > Pseudomonadota > Gammaproteobacteria > Burkholderiales > Burkholderiaceae_C > JBCKPE01. Next base: position 110 of record JBCKPH010000136.1, read on the forward strand.
GCCGAGGTGGAGCAATGATTTCCGGCAGCCTGGGTCAAATCAGCGTCGGCAGCAACAGCAACAACAATGCCGGGTGAATGCACGAATCTACTGCGCTTTATCGGTCTCTGCCGGCTTTGCGCTTCTCTCGCAATTCCTTACGCCAGCCCTTGACCAATCCAGCATAGAGTGCAATGACATCCGCCTCTGTCAAGTGAATATGCGCGATTGCTTGCCGCTTCAACGCCATTTCCTTACTCACCGTAAATTCAATAATCCTCTTGCATGTCCAAGCACCATTTTCACGCGACAGATCCAATACATCCACGAGTTCGGTTTGCGCACCATCAGGTACGGATTTGGGGCCTCTAAATACATGCAATTCGTTCTCCCGCTTAGTGTCAAGGATGGTCTTTTCCGCGCGGTGCTGGACCGGGGTCGTTCAACAACCGGTTCAGATCGTGGCTTCGCACGATCTAACCATATTCGTTAGAGGTCATCGTTGCCAGTGCCGAACGACGCAGTTTTCCCTTTCGCTTGTGCCTCTTGAATGCGAGAGAGTAGGCGCCACCACTCGGTCCCGTCTTCGCGGATGTAGCGAACGGCACCTGCCCTTACTAAGATTTTGCGCAGATCATTTTCTTCAAACCCGCCGAGCCGTTTGCATAGGAGTTCGAACGACCTATCCGTGTAGCCCTTGTGGTTCAGGTAGTGCAAAGCAGTCTTCTCTGCCATGTGATCAGTTTTCACCGCCTCCAGCGCAATAGCAAGATCAGCTGCTGTCCGCCCCTTCTGCAACCACCACGAAAAGAGGCCACCGACAACTACGCCAGTAAGCGCGAAAAAACCGGACGCAATTTCTGGACTCATAGTGACTCCCCGGAGTGTGACCTCTAACGAATAGCGTTTATCTGCCGCGCGGCCAAGCCGGTAGAAACCAAGAGCACCTCCTCGCGGATAAACCTTATTGGACTCGTCAACAGTGTATGCCCGGCGGCGCGGCGTGTGTGATTATCACCGGAAAAGTGTCTACAAGTCGGTGTGTAGGTGGCATCCATTAAATCCCTCAGGGAAAAGCTCACTTCCAGCACTCAACCAATACCGTGAACCCCCTGGCCTTTTCCGCGATCACCGTGGTTGGTATGGCCGCTCCAGAACTGGCAGTTGCGTAGTCCACGCTGTTGGCGTCGAGGAAGGCCCGCAGCACGTTCACGTTAATTGCGAAGTTCACGTTCTGCGGGATGTCACCTGTGATCCGGGCCATCTTCACGGCATTCAACTTTGACACCACGACGCCTACCAGGTTACCGGCCGAGTCCAGCATCGGCCCGCCGCTGTTGCCGGGTTGTACTGGCGCGGTGATCTGCAGGTAGCGCGTATCGCCCCCCAGGCCCGACAGGCTGCTGAGGCTGCCCGTGGTCATGTTGAAGCCCGAGAGCAGGCCGCGCAGAGGGTAGCCCGCTACCGCCACCGGCTCGCCCACCGCCGCGCGCTGCGCCCGCAAGCTGGCGCTGGGGCCGGGCAGAGTGACCCCCAGCAAGGCTAGGTCGCTACGTGCATCGCTGCCGAGCACCTGGGCTGCCGTGCCGTTCACGCGCAGGCGGCTGCAGCCGTCAATCACATGATGGTTGGTGACGATGGCACCGCGCGCCACGCGAAAGCCGCTGCCTGTGCTGTCGGCTTGGGCCGACGCAGGGGCCGGGCGGCCGGGGGCGGTGTTCGAGCCACCGGAGTCAGCGGTACTTCCACCGGGGACGCTACTGGATTGCGCGGCGGTCTTGGGCTGCCAGTTGCGTGCGGCGGCTTGCGCGGCTGCGCGTTGCTCGGGTGACAAGTGACGTTCCAGACTATCACGCCATTTTGCTGCATCTTGATCCCCCTGTGCACTGGCCAGCAGCCACCAGAAATAAGCTGATTGTTCATCCCTGGGCACGCCCCAGCCCTGGTCATACATCCCGCCCAGCATGACCTGCGCGCTGGCATGCCCCTGCTCGGCGGCTTTCCTGTACCACGCCACCGCCTGCTGGTCATCCTTGGGCACGCCTCGGCCGTTGGCATACATCAGGCCCAGGTTGTACTGCGCACTGGCAAGCCCCTGCTCAGCGGCTTTCCTGTACCACGCCACCGCCTGCTGCTCGTCCTTGGGTACGCCCCGGCCGTTGGCATACATATTGCCCAGGTTGTACTGCGCAAGGGCATCCCCCTGCTCAGCGGCTTTCCTGTACCACACCACCGCCTGCTGCTCGTCCTTGGGTACGCCTTGGCCGTCGGCATACATCACGCCCAGGCTGAACTGCGCATCGGCATCCCCCTGCTCGGCCAGCTTCTTAAACCCCGCAAATGCCGTGCGGTAATCCTTGCGCTCATAGGCCGCAAGCGACTGCTCAAACGTCTGCGCCTGCACCCACGCGCCCGTGGTGAGTGCCAGCGCCAGAAAGACCGCGCTCGTCAAACTTCTCATGGATGCGCCCGTCATCTTGTCATCTTACTTCTCGCGTCTCAGCCGGGGACTGGCATTGGTCTGGACCCCACCCCACGGACGGGTAGTCGCGTGAGGCTGACGCATTGGATATTGCGGGCGATTCCCCAATTCGCCACCATCGGTCATGGCCTCCTACCCCCCCCTCCGACTACGTCCTCACACTCAGCCAGACTCAACTCGTACGCGCGCTCCGCAACTTCCAGCGACTCTCGCGCCGCCTCCAGCTTGGCCGGAAAATAATCCCCATGTATCTCGCTCTGCAAATCTAGCACGGTACGCGCGTCAAACAGCAGGTTTGCAGCTTCGGTCAGTAGGATTGCCGTCCGTGCGTTCGTCATTGTCGCGTCGGTCTTGCCGGCGGCGAACGTCTGGTTCATGTTGACAGTCGCCATTCATCCTCCGAATAGCGTCCTTCCGTCCGGGCATCGGCCAGCGCGGCTAGCAGCGCACAGGACTCCGCGCTAAGAAGCCAGATTTCTGAATCCACGAAATTCCCTTCCGTGGTGATCAGCGTGCTGAGGACTTTGCGGACCAGCTGGCCTTCGGCTGTCTCCCCACGGAGTTCAAGAAATCGACGCACGTCGGCAAGTACATCACGGGACGGTGAGACCCCCCGGCTTCGGCGACTGATCTCCAGGAGGAAGCCTGCGGCGGACATTTTCATAGTCAATGGACCTTCGGCAGATCATCCCGTAGTCTCTGCCAGAACGCCCGGATGATCACGGTCGATGCGTCATCGGGTTCGATCTGGCCCGTAGCCCGTACCAGAACAGAATCGGGTTCCCAAAGGCCGAGGTTATTCCTGATCCACATGCCGAGCCCAAAGTGCTGATTGATCAGTTCGTCCTCCGACATGGCCGCAATCTTCGCTTGTTCAGGTTCGGGCACAAGCCGCTGGAGCAATCGCACCGCCTCTTGAATCGTCTTTGGGAAATCATGTTCATCTTCCGTCACGGCGTCGCTCCTTTCGCCACTCCCAGGGTGGCACCGGCTGAGCGTCCCGCCACAGGCCGCGCCTACCGGCACGCGCATCTCGTTCAGCGGCATCGTACAAACTCCTGTCCGCCGCAGACTGTTCGCGTTCGTAGGCCTTGTAGTGCCATGCGAGACCACGCTGTACTTGCACCAGGTTTACGTCCCGGTCGTCCGCCAGAATCTTGCCGACTTCACGGCCGTAACGGTCTTTCTTGCCGGTCTCGACCCTCACCGACTTGCCGAAAACCAGATCGCTGAGACTATCCTTCGAGCGGTTGCCAAAAGCTTGCTTTTTCTCCGGCGCGTCAATGCCGGCCAGCCGTATCTTGTGCTGAATCTTGCCGGCATCCAAGACCGTGACGGTATCGCCATCTGCGACGCTGACAACCCTGCCCTCGATGGTTGCGGCGGAGCATGTCAAGCTCAGAAAAATCGCCAGTCCGAGCGCAATCCTGCTTGCGTGACCCCATGGCAAATTCAGCGCCTTCATCTCACTCGCCCAATCGCCCCAGGTGTCGAACTTCTCGCGTTTCCGGGTGAACAGGTGAGTGGCGTCGCCGGTGTAGACGAAGCCATTGCGAAGCAGGGTATCCATCAACCGGCGATCATTCGAATGAAGTGCAAGCGAAGCAACGGCTGCGGACTCAGCGCAGCCGGCCCTGGGCGCGCAAGTCCTGCTCGATGCGCCGTATCCCGGCCTCGCCCTGGCGCAGGGCTTGGGCATTGGTGTGGACCGAGTACGACCCCATCACCAGGTCATGCGGATGCGGCACGGCGGAGCCGAGGACGAAGGCGCCACCATCGCTGGATGTGAAGCTGATCGGGTCACCGGAATCGTCGAACACACGCAGTTCGCCGGTTCGCACCGACTCGCCGGCTTCGATGGTGCCGGCGTGCACCGCCATCCACGCCACGGTGTGACCCGCCGGAGGCTCGTAGGTCCACTGCTGGCCCGGCGCGAGCTGGACGTCAAAATAGTTCATGGGCGAGGGCGGGGTGACCGCACTCGTCACTTCGCCGAGCCGACCTAGCAACACCCGCGCCGGCCCGTCCGCGCCGATACGGTCCGGCGCAATGTACTGGCTGCGCGACGGCGCGCATTCGAGTTCGGGCGGCAGCGCCACCCACAGCTGGAAGCCACGGTTGTGTTGCCCCGGCAGTGCCGAGCCGGTATGCCAGACACCGCCGCCGGCATGCATCCATTCCAGCCCGCCTTGGGGCAGCACGCCGGTCTCGCCGGTCGTGTCCTCGTAGCGGGTTGCTCCCTGCAGCAGCACCGTTAGCGTGGCAATGCCCGAGTGCGGGTGCAGCCCGAAGCCGCCGAAGCTGTCCGGCGGTGCGTCGAACAGGTCCAGGAACACGAAGGGTTTGAGCAACTGCCCGAGGTCCGAGGGACTCACCATCCGGGTGATCGGGCCATGGCGGTGCCCGGCCGTCCTGAATACGATTGCGCGCTCGTTTGTCACCATGCGGACCATCCTCCATCGATCATCAGATTCTGCCCCATGATCCAGCCGCCGGCGCTGGTGGCGTGTTGCCGCCGATGCCCATCTGACCAGTGGCGCCGAAAATCACCCCTGGAATCGCG
>JBCKPH010000137.1:0-5127 GCA_038901755.1 Burkholderiaceae bacterium
AATCGCAGGCACAGACGTTTTAACTGTCCTGCGTCATGGCAGTAGCCTGATGGCCAAGAAGTGGCAGCAGGATGGGACGATCTGCGGTTACGACAACGGAAAGTATTTCCGTCTGGAGCCTGTCAGAGTAGCGTCCTTCGACGAAATGGCCGTACTGCTCGAAGACCTGCGGCGCCAACGCGATGCGTGCCTGATACGCGGACGCTATGTTGGGGATGTGCTGGCTACCCAACGTGACAGTGAAGGCTTCAAACCCGGCTTGGTGCGTCGCACCCTTGATTACTTCGAAGACCAGCCACTGCATTCGGTGATGCTGGACGTGGACAAGTACGTTCCCATGACAGTAGATGCGGTGGACGATCCGGTCTTTGCAATCGAGGAGTTCATTCTGGCGGCCGTGCCTATCGAGTTCAGGGGCGCAAGCTACTACTGGCAGCTTTCCAACAGCTTTGCGCATCCGTCCAAGGGGCGCGAACTGCGAGTCCACCTCTGGTTCTGGCTGGAAACGCCGATGACGTCGGCCCAACTCAAGAGGTGGGCGGGCGCGCTCAAGGTGGGTGCGGAACCATTGCAAATTGATCTCGCGCTCTTCAACCCGGTGCAGATTCACTACACCAGCGACCCTGTGATGGAGGCGGGTGTTGCTGACCCTGTACGGCTGCGAGCGGGTGTAGTGAGGGGGAAAGCCGGGGACGCGGTGCCCCTGCTTATGGACGGTTCCCGGGGCGTCATGGACGTGCTGAGCGATAGCGGGGTGACCGGAGCGCGTGTGGGTGGTCGCGGAGAGCGGTTGCGCCAGTTGAAAGAGGCAGACCCGGTCGCGAAGCTGCTGACGACGCTAGGTCTTGTCAAGGGTATGCGCAGCGACGGTGGATTGAATATCGAGTGCCCGTTCGCCGATGGGCACAGTTCTGACTCGGGGGCGACGTCCACGGTGTACTACCTGCCAAACACCGGTGGCATTGCGCTGGGGAACTTCAAGTGTTTCCACGCAAGTTGCAGCAACCGCGTGCGGCGCGACTATCTGACGAAGTTGGGGTTCGCCGCTGATGCGCCCGTCTTTGAGGTTCTCGACCCGCATAGCGGACGTACCGGCGGTCGCGACGCAATTGAGGCTGCGCGGCGTGATTTTCAGAAGCGCGAGAACATAAAAATCGGTGAAGGTGAATACAAGATTCCGGCGGCCGAGTGTGTCGATCTGGAAACCGCGCTAACCCGATTCGTGTTCTTGTCAGACGGATCGCGTGTGGCCGACATCTTCGCACCTCACTATGACCTTGCCTATGCCGACTGGGCAACGACGTACGCGGCGTCGAAGATATCAATTCCTCAAGCAGACAAGATACTGGCGAACGGCACTGCGAAGAAGATGCCAGACAAGATCGTCACCGTCAGCGAACTCTGGCGTGGGGCACCAAATCGTAAAACGGTCGTGTGCCGCACATTCAAGGCTGGAGGGCCGTTGGTTTTGCCGGACCCCCAAGGTCGGGTTGCGCTAAACAACTGGAAGCCGTTTGACCGCAGCCTAGTTGTCGAGGACTTGGCGGCGTCGGGACTCGATCTGTTCCTTGATCATGTCGATTTCTTGTTTGGCAAAGACGCCGGCCGATTTCTTGACTGGCTCGCACACATTGAGCAAGACCCAGGCGTTCTGCCCCACACGGCCTGGCTGCATATAGCAAATCAATTCGGTATCGGCCGCAACTGGCTTGCATCGGTTCTGTCGAGGGTCTGGGCCGGGGCCGTTGCTGCAAACTTCGACTTGGTCGGGACGTTCAAGACCGGTTTCAACGGTTCGCTTTCCCGCAAGGTATTGGCCGCTGTTGATGAGATACGTGAGGGCGGGCGTGATGTTCAGTGGGAACACTCTGAAAAACTAAAGAGTTTGATTACGCAGGAGTTCCGCAGCATCAACCCGAAGTACGGTCGGCAGATTGTCGAGTTCAATGCCTGTCGTCTCCTAATGTTTAGCAACCACCTGTCGGCCATTCCCCTTGAAAGCAATGATCGGCGCGTAGAGGTGGTCATCTCGGAGTGTGAGCCGAAGTCACCGGACTACTACAAAAGGCTCTACAAGTTGCTGAATGAACCGCTATTCATCGCGGCCGTGGCGACCTTCTTGGGTCGGCGGGACATCTCCAACTTCAATCCTGGTGCCGCTGCAGTCATTACGGAGGCAAAGATCGCGGCGGCAAGGTCTAGCCAGACGCCGACCGCATCATGGTGCGAGTTGCTGATCAAATACTGGCCGTGCGATGTCATCCCATCAGGCGAACTTTCGAAAATATTCGACGACGGGGGTGGCGCTTCTTTGAGCGCATCGCACCGTCGAACGCTGGAGCAGTTCGGAGTGGAAGCGCTCGGCCACCCGGTGAAGCTTGATGGCAAAGCTACCCGGGTAACGATCATTCGCAACAAGGCCGTCTGGAAGGACGCCTCCCCTGACAAGATTCGCGCGGAATGGGCGAGGGGCAGGGCCAAGTTGGTGGAATCGATGAGCGCCTCCGAGGACCAACCCCTCGATTACCAAGACTACCTGCTGCAACAAGCCGCGCCCGAATAGAAGTTGATGATCGCCGGAGGGGGAGTTACGGTCGTTACACCCGTTACGGTGTTTGAATCTAGAGCTACCGAAGAAAAATAGAAGTTTGGCCCTTGAGAGCCGTCTTAGGAAAGCGTAACGAGCGTAACGCCGTAACGGTCATTTCGGCCGCAACCTCGATGTTGACGTCCTTGAAAGGGAAGTCGATTCGGTCAAAGTCTTCTATCCAATGGCGAAACACGCCATGGTGGTGAAACGCCCAATTTCCATCGTGCCCTTGTCGAAGGCTACTTGCTGCATCATTTCGTATTCACGGAGAGTCAATGATGCCCCGAGGTGGAATGAGAATAGGTGCGGGAAGGCCAGGTCGCGACGTCAAGGTTGAAGACTGTCGCCGGTTGGATGTTCGCCGCCTCCAGAAGGATGGCCTACTGGCAAAGGCTTGGAGCGGTGAGTGGAGATGGCGCGACGCCTTGACCGACGACATCAACAGCTCGATGCATATCCATACTTGCAGTACGCACGCGCGATTGGCATATGCGTGCAATGGCGTCACGATTCACGAATCGATCAGGTTGCACTGGGTTCATGGAGCTTTTGGTGGCGGACGGGCGTATTTCAGGTGCCCAGGTTGCAGCCGCTGTGCCGCAATCCTCTTGCTGCGCCATAGCCGATTCCGCTGCCGTCGCTGTCATGATCTTCGTTACCAAAGCCAATCGGAAGACGGCTTCGGCCGCAGCTGGCTTGCACAGCACAAACTGGAGCGCAAACTAGATGCAAATTGGCGAAGGCCCAAGGGGATGCACGCTACCACCTGGGATCGACTGTTTGCCAGGATCGTCGAGCTTGAAATGGAACGCGACGACATGCTTTGCACGGCACTGAAGCGGCACGGCTGGTGAAAATCGGGCCGGTCCGCCGGGGCTTGGCGGTGTGCCGGTGCTGGGTTATTCGGCCGGCGCAAGTCGGTGCATGCCGAGCGGATCGGACGACTGGCGCCGGCGGGGGTCCGGTGGCCGATGACGCGACCAACCCTTACTCCGCAATCAGGAATGCCGAGCAGCAAGAGAAGCAGGCGCAGTTGCGCTACATGGCCGCAGCAGTGGTCGAAGGACTTACTTTGTCAAAGCAGCCGCTCCAGGAGCGGGCAATTCGTCTGAAGGTGTTTGTTGGTGATCGCACGCCGTGGATGGTCTCAAGCGTTGACGACGTTGAGCCAAAGGCACTGGCCACCATGGCACGCTGAGGCTCTTCAATCTTTAATCGCAAGGCGGTATCGGTTAGGAACTCTGTCAGCTCTTTTCACGCGCACCTGCGGCGCCAGGCGCTCCACCAGCCTCCGAATGCCGGCGTAGTCAGCTTGGCAACCGACGAAGACGGAGCGAAGCGCGCCTTCAGGCAGTTGGAGAAAGCTTTGGTCAGTCATAAGCGTATAAGCGCCTGGCACCGCAGCGCCCCGTTCCTGTGCGATGAGTCTGTACTCTTGCTCGTAGGCCCAAGCATCACCCTTGGCCAGCAAAATGAGCAAGTTCGCTTCCTCAGAATTGTCGTAGACTCTCATGAGCGGGAACTCCGGAAAGTACTCGCACCGCAGCGCCCCGCAAAGCACATCGTTGCGCAGGTCAAACTCAAGACAGATGCCACGATGGTCATCCGCGTAGTGAGCCCACATAAGCAGGTTGCCAGCATCGAGTCCTAGACAGTAGACCCGGTACCGGGAATTGATTTCAGGCGCCATCGCAGCTGACAAATTGTTTAGAAGTTCAGTCGCCTTGGCGTGGTCGGTCAGCAGTATTGCGCGCATCCGGTCGAGGTCAGCCGCGGACATAGACGTCTTGCGGGAGCAAAGCTCTACCGCCCATTGAACGTGGCGTTTGTTCTCTGCGGGGTCTGCAAGGACTTCAGAGTTGAAGTGGGGCTTGCAGTCCCAAGGGTCGTTGAAGGCACCAGGACTGGAACAATAGATTTGGCGCGTTGATAATGTATGTGCGAGCCGCGCTTCGTCGTAACGCTGCCAGTGGTACAGCACACGGTGCCCATCGCTCCACGCTGTGTTCGTCATCGCTTCTCTCGCGTCCGTGATTTTGAGACCGGAGTTTCGTTGATGCGGGCGGATGTAGCGAAGCAATACCACATGGGACTACACAGAAGCGCCACTATGAGTGGGTCATCAACCGTCCGTCGAACGGCCACTTGCGCGCCGTGGAACTCTATGCCGCGACCGTCTGCCATGGGCAGGTAGCCGTCGCTCACGCTGTGCGATCACTGAAAATTGCATCAAGGGGCTGCTTCACAGCAAAGTTGAGTGCTGCCACTGATGAAACACTGGTCGGGCGTCGTACGACCCAATTCATGCGGCCGCAGCTGTATCACGCACCCGCATGATGGTCTGCCTGCTGGTGGTGAATGCGCGCGCCAAGGCCGCCACGGCCTCGCCGGAGGCGAGCCGGGCCCTGACCGACTGCACCTGCTCGGCGCCCAGGCTCTGCGGCCTGCCCAGCGTCTTGCCCTCAGACTTCGCCCGGGCCAGTCCGGCCTGCGTCCTCTCGACCAGAAGGTCCCGCTCAAACTCGGCCACTGCGTTG
>JBCKPH010000138.1:0-5029 GCA_038901755.1 Burkholderiaceae bacterium
CACTCACGGAGCAAGCGATGGCACGAACCAAGGCTGTGTTGGGCGCAGGCGCCCGTCTTGCTGACAACTTGGCGGTCGGCCTGCTGGCCCGGGTGGTCCCCGCCGAGGTGGTCCACGAAGTGCTCAATGCGCATGGCTGCAATTCTCAGCGCTTGCGCAGCTTGCCTGCCGTGGTGGGCGTGTACTACAGCATCGCGCTCAGCCTGTATCCTGAGGCGGCCTATGAAGAAGTGTTTGCCGCCGTCAGCCAGGGCCTGAGCTGGGCGGCCGGGGCCGCCAAGCCCATGCGCGTGTCCAAGGCCTCGATCAGCACGGCGCGCATCAAGATCGGCTGCGCACCGCTGGCCGATCTTGTGCACCGTTGCTGCTTGCCCATGGCCGAGGAGCGATTTCATCCCGAGGCCTTCTATCGGGGCCTGCGCCTGGTGGCCATGGACGGCAGTTGCTTCGAGGTGCCTGACGAGGTGGCCAACGTGGCCGCCTTCGGCCGACCGGGCAGCCGCACGGGAGTGGCGGGCTACCCGCAGGCACGCTGCGCGGTGCTCACCGAGTGCATCACACACGCGACGCTGGCGGCCAACGTGGGGTCGTATCACGAAGGCGAGTGGGAGATCTGCAAGCCGCTGCTCGCCGCGCTGCGCCCGGGCATGCTGTGCCTGGCCGATCGAGGCTTCAACGGCTATGAGCACTGGCGCGATGCCAGCCAAACGGGCGCGCAGCTGCTGTGGCGCTGCGCTAGCAACAGAATCCTGCCGCGGCTCAAGGAGTTGCCCGACGGCTCGTACCTCAGCCAGATCATGCCCACCAAGGTGTCGCGGGCGCAGGCGCGGGACCAAGCCATCACGGTGCGGGTGATCGAGTACGCGTTGCCCAAAATCAACGACAGCCAAGCGTGCTACCGACTCTTGAGCACGATGCTGGACCCCGTCACGGCGCCCGCCATGGAGTTGGCGGCGATCTACCACACGCGCTGGGAGGTGGAAGCCGTGTTCGATGAGCTCAAGACGCACCGGCTCAAGAGCCGCCGCGTGCTGCGCAGCAAGACGCCGCAACTGGTGCGCCAGGAGTTCTACGGCTGGGTACTGGCGCACTACGCGGTGCGGTGGCTGCTGCACCAAGGGGCGACGAGGCACCGAATGCCGCATGACAGCCTGTCATTCACAAGCCATGTCCAACTGCTGCGCCGCGAACAGCCCCGATCCGGGGACTCGTCCCCCCAGAGCAGCCGATACGGCGGCAGCGCTACGGGAGCAGGGTGCTGGCTGAAAGCGTGATGCTGCGTGCCACCCAAACGCGCAACCGGTACAACCCGCGCATGGTCAAACGCAGAAACTCTCGATATGCGCCGCATGACAGGGCAGCGAAGAAGCGAGTGCCGGTGGACTACACGCCCGGGCCGGTGACGCCTGAGGTGAGGATCGCGGCCAGAGCCAAGCGCAGCAAAGGGGCGGCGACGAACCGGTGGACGCCGGATCGACCTGGTGGGCATTTTTATGCCTAAACTGACAGTATTGACACCTGACCGCCCTCGATCAGGTTGAACACATTCAAGCGCGACTGCAAATCGGTGATCTGGCCGGAGAGGAATATTTCAGCGCCCAAGGTCGGATCGGCGTTGTTGTTTGGGTCGAGGGCCAGGAAGGTGGACAGGCGTGACTCTTGCAGCGGCACGGCCCAGGGCTCGCCGAGGTGATCGACCACGCCGGTTAGTCCATCCTCGCGCAGGATGTGCCGGGCCCAGTCCAAGCCGCCCGCCAGCAACCAGGCCGATTGAACCCTTGCCCGCTCCGCGGTCTCGACCTCACTCTGGCGCCACTGCAGCCAGGCCGCAGACGACGTCAGGGTGGCGACCAGCGCAACTGCAAGCATGGCCAGCAGCAGGGCCGTGCCGCTTTGCCGGGGCACGGCATGGGTTTGATTCGCTGTTCCGGAAAATCGATTGGGCATGCGCGACTGTTCGACGTGGCAAGGGCAGTTTATCTTTCCAACAGGAATTCCGGTGTCAGCAATTGATCCACACAATTGATCCACTTCTGGACAAGGCTCCAAGTTGGCCTATCCTTTCAGCAGCAGGGATACTCCAAGGCAGCCGCGCGGGTTGCAGTCCATAGCGCCGAACGAACCAAGGAAGACCAATGGCAGGCACTGAAGAGCAAGAGGATCCACGGCGCCAGTGGCTGATCCAGGCACTGGCGGCGAGCGCGTTTGCGGCGGGTTTTCCAGCGGGCGAGGTGTGGGCGCAGAACGTTTTTGGCTCGCGACCTGCTAGGTTGCCCCCGACTCAATCGATCTATCGGATGTCGGGTGATGTGACGGTCAACGGCAGCCAGGCCAGCATGACGACCCGGATCGGGCCCAGCGACACGGTGCGCACCGGCAAGGACAGTGAGCTGGTTTTTGTCGTCGGCGCCAACGCCATGGTGCTGCGCAGCGATAGCGTGCTTGAAATGCAGCAAGAGCGAAGCGCCGCGGCCCAGTTCGTGATCGCCGGACTGCGGATGCTGACCGGCCGGCTACTGTCGGTTTCGCGCGATCAGGCGGTTCGGGTGCAAACGACGACGGCGACGATCGGCATTCGGGGCACCGGTTGGTACGTCGAGGCGGATCCGGAACTGACCTATTTTTGCACCTGCTACGGCATCACCGATGTGGTTGCCACCGCGGACCCGTCCAGCCGCGACACGGTGGCGGCCCGGCAGCACGACAAGCCGCTCAATATCACAGCCGACGGCGCGCAAGGTGCGAATATTCAGCGCGCCGGCTTCAAGAATCACACGGACCAAGAATTGATGTTGATCGAGACCCTGGTCGGGCGGCGCGTCCCGTTTCTGTTTCCGCGCTCAACCTACACTGCGCCGCGGCGCACGTACTGAAAATGTTTCTTGTCGTCTGGATGCCCTAGAAGCTCTTCAGATAGACCAGCGCAATCTGGTTGCTCAGGTAAAAGCTGGGTGATGCGCTTGGATCGGAGCGCACCCAGCGCCAGGAGATGTCAAGGGCATCCTTGGTCCCAATGGCAATGTTGTATCCCAGGGTGAGCAGCGTCGTGCGCCCGGCAAAGCGGTAGCTGCTGTAGCCTATGCTGCGAAAGGCGTCATCGGCGACCCACACCTTGGCCAGGTTGAGGTACGCGAGTGACGGCAAACCTGACGAAACGATGTCGCCGCGCCGGTATTCGCCGCTCAGGTAAAGCGTTTGGGTTGCTGCCAGCGCGTAGTCGAGGTTGAACCGGATCGAATTGTCGGAGGTGTCGAACACCGCGCTCGATGCGGTCCGCGTGTTGCGTGCGACCGCGCCGAAAAAGTTGATGCGGTCGGTCAGCGCGACGCGCACATTGGCGCCAAAGGAGACACGCAGTCCGTCACGCAGCCCGGACTGAAAATCTTCCGCCGTCGCGCCAAGGTTGACGCCGTAGGTCGGCGCGTCAAATTCTTCCGACACGCGGTACTGATATTCAGCCTCGCCACCGATATACGCTTTGCCCAGGCCACGAAAACGCCGCCACTGCTCCAGGCCGACAAAGCCGCTGAAAACCATCCGGCCGTTGCCTTCCGCCGGCAGTATCTTGCTGCCATTGAGCTGGACGCCGATAGCCTGGTCCGACATCCGCTCTGGGCGCAGGTTGGATCGGGTGACGTTGCTGTCGGTGCTCAGACTGGTGTCGAGCCGCAGGCCTTCGAGCACCTTCTGCAGGCTGAAGGAAGTGGCCGATGGATCGCCTGACTGTGCCTGCGCGCAGACCGGAAACAGCAGAAGCATCGCCAGCGACGCCGGCGACGCCAGCAGGAGCCTGGCAAGTCGTCGCGGCGCGTTCAAGGTGTCTTCTTTCCGCGCTGGGGAGCAAAGTCCACGACGATTTGCTCCAGGCTGTCCCGTGAGACGCCAAGCGAGGCGCTGCGCCGCGCCACCGATTGCAGCACCAGGCCGTCGGCCACCTGGCTGCCGACTGCAAACGGTCGGGGTGGCTTGCCGTCAACAGCCAGCAGCGCGATTCCCGCACTGCGGGAGCCCATCACGACGCCGCTCAGGATGAAGCGGCCGGTTGCCGGAAGCGACGCCGCGTTCGATGGCGGAATAGCGCCGCCGCCCAGCAAACGCGCAATTGCGGCTGCGTCTGACGGAGCTTGCGCTTGAGGCGCTGCGGCGGGACCTGCTGCCTCGACCGGGCCTGGCGCGGTACTGAGCTTCAAACCCCAATAGACCATGCCGGCCGCGGCCAGCGCCCAACTCAGTGCTGTCAGCATGCCGGAGGGCCAGGTGAGCGCAAGGTGGCGCGTCATGGTTTGATTATGATGGAAGCGCAATCCTGCTCGAGCAGGGCATGGAGCTGATGCGCGATGCCGGTGAGCGAATGGTTCAAGACGGCGTCACCTCCCGCGCCGAGATGATTCGAGTGACGCGCGATTGAGCCGACGCTGAATCATGGCGGCGTATTCCTATGAGGCGCTGGATGCCCAGGGCAAGACCATCAGGGGCATCGTTGAAGCCGACCATGTTCGCGCCGCGCGCGTCGTATTGCGAACGCGGGAGTTGGTTCCGCTCGAGGTCAGTCCAGTTGCCGCTGATTCCACTGGCGTCGCGGCGTTCGCCTTGTGGCATCGCCCCGTCATGGGTACGACTGCGCTGGCGATCTGGACCCGGCAGCTCGCCGGACTGGTCTGCGGAGGGCTGCCGCTCGAGCGCGCGCTGAGCGTGCTGATCGAGGGGGCCGAATCCGATGGGCAGCGCGATCTGGTTGCCGCGCTGCGCGCCGAGATCAATGCCGGCTCGGGTTTTGCGGCGGCGCTGGCGCGGCATCCGCGCGAGTTCTTGCGCACCTATTGCGCCGTGGTGCAGGCTGGCGAGCAGGGCGGCGATTTGGGGCTTGTGCTCGATCAGCTGGCGCAGGACCTGGAGGAGCAGCAGGCGCTCAAGGTCAAACTGACCGGCACCATGCTCTATCCGGCCGTGGTGACGCTGGTTGCCGCGCTCATCGTTCTGTTTCTGTTGACCTATGTGGTGCCCAGGTTGCCGGCGTGTTCGCTGGCGG
>JBCKPH010000139.1:0-4862 GCA_038901755.1 Burkholderiaceae bacterium
GCCGGCATGGCGCAACCAGTGCCAGGCATCAATTCCCCACACTGCCAAGGCACTTCCTCAGCGTGAATCAGACTTGCCGTCGGCATAGGGGTTGTGCGAGGTTTTCATTTCGATCCGCATCGGGGTGCCGACGAGCTTGAACGCGCTGCGGATACGCCCCTCCAGGAACCGCTTGTAGGCCGCGCTGACATGCTCCAGGGAATTGCCATGGACCACCACCACGGGAGGATTCATGCCGCCCTGGTGCGCGTAGCGCAGCTTGGGCCGGAACATGCCCGAGCGTTTCGGACTCTGGAACTGCACCGCCTCCAGCAGCAGGCGCGTCAGCACCGGCGTCGACATCTTGCAGTTGGCCGACTTGTAGGCCTGAGCGATCGACACCCAGACTGGCCCAAGACCCTGGCGTTTGCGCGCTGAAATCATGTGCACGGCGGCAAATTTGAGGAAGCTCAGACGCGTTTCGATCGAGCGCTGGACGATCTCGCGCTGGTAGTCGTCGGCCGCGTCCCACTTGTTCACGGCGAGCACCACGGCGCGGCCGCTTTCCAGCGTGAAGCCCGCGATATGCGCGTCCTGATCGGTAACCCCTTCGGTGGCGTCAAGCAGCAACAGAACCACATGCGCCGACTCGATCGCCTGCAGGGTTTTCACGACCGAGAACTTCTCGATGGCCTGAAACACCTGGCCCTTGCGCCGCAGGCCCGCGGTGTCGATCAGCTCGAACTTCTGGCCGCCGCGCTCAAACGGCACCGTGATCGCATCCCGGGTCGTCCCCGGTTGGTCAAAAACCACGAGCCGCTCCTCGCCCAGCCAGGTGTTGATCAGGGTCGACTTGCCGACGTTCGGGCGCCCGGCCACGGCAAGGCGAATTACCCCATCGGCTTCCTGCGCGGCCGGCTCCTCGGGCTGCTCGGGCTGCTCCGAGGCGATCAAGGACAGAACCTGCTCGGTCAGACCCCCTATGCCTTGCCCATGGGCCGCCGATATCGGATGGACTTGACCCATGCCCAATTCAAAGAATTCGCCAAACCGGGCAGCGTCCAGCATCCCTTCGGCCTTGTTGGCAACCAGCAGACAGCGTTTGCCGAGACGCCGCAGGTAGCGCGCGATGTCATGGTCCTGTCCGGCCACCCCTTCCCGTGCGTCGACGACAAAAACCACGACATCGGCCTCGGCGACCGCCTGTCGAGTCTGCTTCGCCATCTCCATGTAGATGCCCGAAGCGGCTCGCGGCTCGAAGCCCCCGGTGTCGATGACGATGAACTCGGCCTTGCCAAAGCGGGCACTGCCGTAGTGCCGATCGCGCGTCAGTCCGGAAAAATCAGCGACCAGCGCATCGCGCGAGCGGGTCAGCCGGTTGAACAGCGTGGACTTCCCGACATTGGGCCGACCCACCAGGGCCAGGACAGGTTTCAGCACGGTCAGGCCACGCCATCATTCGGGCGCAAAGCCGAAGACGCCGCCACTGCGCGTCACCACCACCATGGTCGGTCCGGCCAGGATGGGCGCGGCCGCCACGGCCGTGCCGTCGGTGCTCAGGCGATTCATGGGCGAGCCATCGGTGCGTGAAAGCAGATGCACCAGTCCGCTGCCATCGCCAAACGCCACCGAGCGTCCCAGCACCAGGGGCGCGCTGAGCGTGCGGTAGCGCAGCCGGTCCGATGTCCAGCCGCGCTCGCCGCTGGCGCGCTGCCAGGTGACGATGCGACCGTCCGGTTCGGCGCCAAGCAGGAGTTGATCGTCACCATGGACACCGTCCGCGCCATTCGCGACCCGGGTCCATAAGAGCGTGCCACGACTCGCGTCCACACAACCGACATTCGACTGGTAGGCGCGCGCGCATACGACGTTACCGATGCGGCTGACGGGCCCCACCAGATCGACCAGCCGCTCAAGATCGTTGGCACCGCGCGGCGCAGCGATCGCCGCTTCCCAGCTGACGGCGCCAGTATTCGGGTTGATTCCGACCACGCGACCCGACAATCCGGCCAGCAGGGTGTCTCCGACCGCCAGCAGGACACCCGCTTGCCGCAGCACCAGGGGCTCACCTGGTCGCGGCCGAGTCCAGAGACGGCGGCCCGATTGGCCATCGAAGGCAGTGACCGATCGATCCGCCGTCAGGACAAAGACACGGTCACCGGCCACCAGCGGCGCGGTGAACGACTGCGCTGGCAGACGCTGGCGCCACAGTTCGCGACCGGCGGCAATTGCCACCAGCTCGTTGTTGCTGGTGACCACGGCGGCCAGGTTGCCATCGGTTCCAACGCCGGCGGAAATCTTTGCCCCAAGCGCGACGCGCCAGATGTCGGCACCGGTGCGTCCATCGAGCAGTGCCACCGTCCCATCGTCACTGGCCACCGCCACGCGGCTGCCGGCCACCGACACCTGAAGCGGCAGCGTGACGCTTCCAATCCGCGTCGACCAGACCTGACGGACACCGATCAGCGCCACATTGGGCGCGAGCTCGGCCGGCTTGGGGCGCTCGGGAGCGCTCGAGCAGCCCGCCAGCAGCAACAAGCCAACGGACAGGGCACGCGCCAGCCAGGCCGGCAAGGGAAATATTCTCAAACTCATTTCTTGGCCTCGGTCGTTGTCGCCTTGTCCGGTTGCACCGGATCGACTCCGAGCGCATGCAGTTTCACTTCCACCAGCCGGCGGTACTGACCCGAATCCCGCAGGCCAGCGTAGGCCTTCTGATATTCATCCCTGGCCTTGGCCGCATTCCCTTGCAGCGCAAGAATGTCGCCCCGGCGGTCCGCGGCCAGCGGCAAGAATTCCTTCAACGTCACCAGGTCGAGGTGCTTCAACGCTTCGTCGAAGGACTTGGTTTCGGCCAACAGTCCAGCCAACCGCAACCTGGCGATGGCCCGGTAGCCCTCATCGCTGGCCTGCTCGGCAACCCAGGACAGGGCGGCCTTGGCGCGTTCCAGATCACCCTTCTCGTTCATGGTTCGCGCCACCAGCAAGCCCGACTGCTGTGCGTAGGCGGTGCCGCCGTACCGGCTCTTCATGTCCAAGAACGCCTGCTCAAGCTTGACCAGGTCGGCCGATCGCGCGGCCCGGTCAACTTCGTCGTACAGGCCGGCGGCCTGCATGGCCTGGTTGCGCTGCCAATACTGAAAACCATTCCAGCCGGCGATGGTTCCAAAAACAATGATCAGGGCCCAGGAAATCCAGTTCCCGTGCTGTTGCCAGAAATGCTTGAGTTGCGCAAGCTGTTCCTGTTCTTCGAGATCGAGATGTTGCGCCATGAAGTTCGTTGCCTAGGATTTCGATTGTAGGGTTGGCGCCCAGGCTGCCACGTCGGACAGGGAGCGGCGAACCTGTTGGCCCTGGCCGTCGCGCAAGGATTTCACGGTCAGCTCGCCGCGGGCAACTTCCTCGGGGCCGAACACCAGGGCAAAACGGGCGCCGCTCGCGTCAGCCCGTCTGAACTGCGATTTCATGCTACCGAGCTCGCCCGCGCCGGCGGCGTGCATCTGCACCCTTAGGGAACAGGACCGCAGCTTTGACAACGTGGTCAGAGCAAGCGGAAACAGCGAGGCCTCGGTCACCACGGCATAGGCATCCAGCAGCGTCGCCGGCACGGTCACGCCCTGCTCCTGCACCAGCTCCAGAACCCGCTCGATGCCCATGCCCCAGCCGACACCCGGCGTCGGCTTGCCGCCGAGCAGCTCAAACAGTCCGTCGTAGCGCCCGCCACCACACAGAGTCCCCTGCGCCCCGAGCTGATCCGTGATGAACTCAAAAACCGTGTGGTTGTAGTAGTCCAGACCGCGAACCATGCGCGGATTCACCGTCCATTCAATTCCCGCCGCTGTCAGCATCGACTTCACCGCGTCAAAGTGCTTGAGCGAGGGTTCGGCAAGAAAGCTCAGCAGGCTGGGCGCCTGCCGGACCAGGTCCTGCATGGCCGGGTTCTTGGTGTCCAGGACGCGCAGCGGATTGCTGTGCAGGCGGCGCCGCGCCTCGGCGTCGAGCTGGTCCAGCCGACCCTCAAAGAAGGCGATCAGTGCCGCGCGATGCGCCAAGCGCTCGGCGGCCACGCCAAGACTGTTCAGCTCGATTCGCACGCGGCTCAGACCGAGACGGCGAAACAGGTCCACCACCAGCAGCATCAGTTCCGCGTCAAGCTCGGGACCGGAAAATCCGATCGCCTCGCAACCGAGCTGATAGAACTGCCGATAACGACCGCGCTGGGGTCGTTCGTGGCGAAACATCGGGCCCAGGTAGAACAGGCGCTTGCCGCCATCGTAGGTCAGGTTGTGCTCAATCGCGGCCCGCACCACGCCGGGCGTGTTCTCCGGCCGCAGCGTCAGCTGCTCGCCATTGAGCCTGTCCTCGAACGAGTACATCTCCTTCTCGACAATGTCGGTGCTCTGCCCGGTGCCCTTGACGAACAGCGCCGTGTGCTCCAGCACCGGTGTGCGCACGTTCAAATAGGCGTAGGCCGCCATGATGTCGCGCACCTGCTGCTCAAACCATTCCCAGCGCGCCGACTCCGGCGGCAGGATATCGTTCATGCCCTTGACCGCAAACAGCTTGTCGCTCATAGCCCGCGCTGCTGCGCCAACATGATCGCCGCCGCGAGCGTTAGGTCTTCGGGATGGGTAATTTTCAGGTTGTTCGGGTCACCCATCACGAGCCGAGGCTTCATGCCAAGCGCCTCCACGGCCTGGGCTTCGTCATTGAAAAGTGCTGCTTCCGGATTCGCGAGAGCGTCGCGCAACACGTGGTAACGGAACATCTGCGGCGTCTGCGCGCGCCACATCGCGTCGCGCGGCTCGGTCCTGACGCTGCGTCCATCAGCGTCCGCGCACTTCAGCGTCTCGACCACCGGCAGCGCGAGCAGTCCGCCGACA
>JBCKPH010000140.1:0-4847 GCA_038901755.1 Burkholderiaceae bacterium
GTTACGTCGCAGCTAAAGACACGCTTGAGCAGCCGGGCCCAACTAATGCGCGTCGGCCGGCGGTGTGAGCAGCCTGGCTCTGTAGCGTCCGGCTCCGACGTGCTGGTGTGCTCGTCGGGGCCCGCTGGCACCACCATCGCCCGCAGCTTGGCGTTCGGCGCCAGCACGCCATGGAAGCGGATCAGGTGCTGGCGCCGAGCCCGGACACAAACAGTCCGGTGGACTGTTTGTGCCTGGCGAGGGGTCGGGCCACTGGCCCGACGCGCCCTGCAAGGGGTCGTGGCACCAGCGCCGCCAGGCGCTGCATGAACTCCAGCGGCGACATCACGATGTGCGTGGTGCCCTCGTGCCAGGCGGTCTTCAGCTTGAGCACGACCTGCCCGGCGCTGTTGCATTGCACCCGCTCTTCTGTCCTGCGCCGGGCGGGTGATGTAGCGGCAAAGCTGCTCCAGTCATGGCGCTCGTCGGCGCCACACCGCACCGCAGCGTGCAGGCTGAAACCCTGCTCGTCGGCACACAGCGCCTGGGGGACACGCGCCGTCTCGCGGCATGGCTCCTTGCACCGTGAGCACCTTGCAGCCCGGCACGCGGGCCGAAGGCGATGCGGTAAGTGCAGGCCGCGGCCTGCAGCGGCCTGAGCGTGCGCGCGTCGTCCGAGTCGCCGTCGCTGTCGGCCAGGTAGGTCGATCCCTCCTCCTCGACGAGCACGCCGCGGCGGGTCAGCAGTTTCATCAGGCGGCTGATGATCTTGTGCAGCAACGCCTGCAGCGCTTCATCGGTGGGTGCGGGTACTTCTACCAAAACCGGCTCAGCGTCGGTGCGCCGGTACACGCCGTCCAGCACCAGAGAGTGCGTCTTGGGAGAAAGGACGGATGTTCAGGTTGGCCGCTGAGCCAAAGCGCTGGATCAGCGTGACCGCGCCGCTGTCGGCCTGCTCGGCCTTCAGCCCGGCCTGATCGAGCAGGAAGCGCGTGATGGCACGGTGCACGACCTGCAGCACCGGTGTCACCAGCAACGGTTGTGCAGCCAGCTGCAGGCGCAGCGGGATCGGCAGCGCCAGCACCCACTGGCGCACCGGCACATGGGGGATGACGTGATCGGTCGGCGGCCAATAACGCCTCGAAGGCATCAAAGCCGTCACTGATCCAGGTGGCGCACCACGCGTTGATCGCCGCCTCGTCACACTTGAGGTGCTTGCGCAGGTATTCCAGAATGCGGCGGTTGTTGATGGGATGAATGTCACAGCCGACGATGGCGGCCAGGGCGCGCAAACGGGCCCGATCGTCCGCATCTGCCGGCAGCAGTGCGGGCATGGGATAGCGCTCCTCCAGCCACTCGATGATGGCAGGTGACTGGAGCATCATCTTGCCGTCATGGACCAGCGCGGGCACCAGACCTTGCGGGTTGAGTGCCTTGTAGTCGGCGCCCAAGTGCTCCTCCGTGCGCAGGTCCACCGGGATGTAGTCACAGGCCAGGCCCTTGAGGTTGAGCGCAATGCGCAGCCGGTGCGAGGTGCCGCTGCGAAAGAAGTTGTAAAGCTGCATGGCGTCTGGTTTACTCGGCCGCGCCGATGTTCAGCAAGATCTCGCCCACGCCTTCGACGCGGCCGTCGATGTGGTCGCCGGCCACCACCGGACCCACGCCTTCTGGGGTGCCGGTATAAATCAGGTCGCCGGGCTGCAGGTGGTAGAACAGCGACAGGTCGGCAATGATCTCGCGGATGTTCCAGATCAGCTTGTTCACGTTGGACTTTTGTTTGGTTTCGCCGTTGACTTCCAGCGTGATCTCGCCCTGGCCGATGATGACGCCGGGCATCGGCACGATTTCGGAGCAGACGGAGGACTGCTCCACGTCCTTGCCCAGATCCCAGGGACGGCCCTTGTCGCGCGCCACCAGCTGCAGGTCGCGGCGGGTCATGTCCAGGCCGCAGGCGTAGCCGTAAATCACCTTGTGGGCGTCTTCTTTCAAGACGCGAAAGCCGGGCGCGCCAATCGCGACCACGAGTTCCATTTCGTAATGAAAATTTGTCGTCTCGGGCGGATAGGCCACGGTGGCGCCGGACTCGACCAGGGTTTGCGGCGCCTTGGTGAAATAGAACGGACGCTCGAAGGACTTGTCCACCGGCTTGCCCATTTCGACGGCGTGGGCGTGGTAGTTGCGGCCAACGAAGAAGATGCGGTTGATCGGCAGGCGCTCGGCCTTGCCGCGCACGGGCAGCGACTGGACGGCGGGCGGGTTCCAGAGGTAGGCAGCTTGGGTCATGTTTGGCTTTTTCAAAAATGGGGTTGGGTTAGGTCAGCCGCGGTTCTCGAACACGCCGAGCTTGCGATGCAGCGGCGACTCGTCGGCGATGAAGATGAAAGCCGGTTTGTCGCTGGCGCGGTTGTGCAGCGTGACTGCGCTGTAGCCGGGGGCGCAGCAGGTGTCGGCCTCAAGCAGCGTGAAGGCCTGCTCCTCGACATTCACCTGGACGCCGCCTTCAATCACATGGAACACCATGGCTGGCGAGCGCACTGGCAGCCTCAAGGTCTGGCCGGGACGCAGCATGAGCGCGTAAAAGCCGAGGATGTTCTGCGCGTCGCTGCCGGTTTCGGGGTTGATGTAGGTCAGCTGGACCGCTTCGAGCTCAGGCTGGTCGGCAGCCATCGCCTCAAGTGCGGAGCGGGCCTGCACCCACGGGTAGCGCAGCATCGGGTAGGCTTTGTTCGAGCGCTCGAACATCGGTGTCGGCACCATGCCGCCGCCGGCATAAACGCGATCACCGCGACCGGGCTTCACGGTCTGGCGGTCACGATCGACGTGGTAGGACGCTTCCATGTAATAGACCAGCGGCAGGTCCAGCACATCGAGCCAGATCACCGGCTTGTCGCCGTCATGGCCGTGCTCGTGCCACAGACCGGTTGGCGTCAGGATCAGGTCGCCCCGGCTCATCGGGCATTTCTCGCCGTTGACCGTGGTGTAAGCGCCTTCGCCTTCCACAATCATGCGAACCGCATTCGGCGTGTGGCGGTGCGCTGGCGCCCACTCGCCTGGCAGCAGCAATTGCATGCCCAGGTAGATCGCGGCGCTGGCCTGCATTTTTTCCAGGCCGTGGCCCGGGTTGGCCAGCACCAGCACGCGGCGCTCGGCTTTTTCAATCGGCGTCAGCTCGCCGGCCTGCAGCAGCAGCGGCTTGAGCGCCTGGTAGGACCAGGCCGTGGCGCGGGTCCGGGGCTGCGGTTTGCCTGGCGGCAGCACGGCGCGCAGGCTGGGCCAGAGTGGCATCAGGTTTTGCTGCGTCAGGGCTTCGCGGTAATCTGCGGGCAGATCTTCAAGGCGGCCAAGTTCATTCATGATATTTTTTCCTTCAGTGAAGAGGTGAAGCGAGGCTCAGACGGCCAGGCAGTTATCGAGCTTCCAGCCATAGAGCCACTCCATGGCGTCGTAAAAGCGCTCGGGCGAGCGGCCCTTCCACAAGTCGTTGCGCACCAGGCGCTCGACGCCCTGGGCATGGAAAATCCGGCCCATCTCGCGCGCCGACAGCACGATGCGCGCCGTGCGGGACACGCGGGAACGCTGGTAGAGCTCGAACGCCCTGGCGAAGTCGTTGCCGTTGACGCGCAGCGCCTCGCCCAGCGTGACCGCGTCTTCCAGCGCCATGCAGGCGCCCTGCGCCAGGTACTGCAGGGTAGGGTGCGCCGCGTCGCCCAACAGCGTTGTCCTGTTGCCGGGGCCAAAAGTCCATTGGCCAATCGGCTCGCGGTCGGCGGTGGCCCAGCGTTTCCAGCTTTTGGGCAGGTCGATGAGCTGACGGGCGCGCGGGCAGATGCCCTCGAAGTAGGACTGGACCTCTTCGCGGCTGCCTTCGGTGACGCTCCACTCTTCCTGCTTGCGGCTGTGAAAGGTGACGACTAGGTTGTACTGCTCGCCGCCGCGCAGCGGATAGTGAACCAGATGGCAGTTGGGGCCGACCCAGATGCTCGCCGCATTCCACTGCAGATCGACCGGAAAGTCCTTTTTGTCGATCACGGCGCGGTAGACCACATGGCCGGAGACACGCGCCGCATCGCCGACGTACTGCTGGCGAACGGCTGACTTTACGCCGTCAGCGCCGATGAGCGCGATGCCGTGGTGGGCAGCGCCGTTCTGGTCGAACGCGGTCACGCTGTCGGCGTCCTGCTCGACCCGTGTGACCTGGGTGGAGGTCAGCACTTCAATGCGACCGCTTTCCTGCGCGCCCTCGAACAGCGCGCCATGCACGTCGGCCCGGTGGATCACGGCATACGGATTGGCAAAGCGCTGGCGAAAGGCCTCGCCGGTCGGGATGCGGCCGACCAGCGTTTCGTCGAGCGCGTCATGCATCACCATCTCGTCGGTATAAACCGCCCGGCCTCTGGCCTTCTCGCCAATGCCCAGCGCGTCGAAGGCGGCAAAGGCATTGGGGCCGAGCTGGATGCCGGCGCCAATCTCGCCAAGCTGCGGGGCCTGCTCCAGCACCTTGACCGCAAAACCGCGCCGCACCAGGGCCAGCGCGGCCGCCAGACCACCTATGCCGCCGCCGGCCACCAGAACGGGAAGTTCTGGGCGTTTGTCATTCATTGGAATCTCCTGAAAATAGTTAGATAAACGGTTCTTCATCGATTCTGCTGTGATTTTTCAGTGGCTCTCGCAAAATTCGGTTTTCCAAATTTACCCAAGGCATCATGAAAGACACATTCGCGGCGCCGCATCTTCGGCATCTGCAGGCCCCTACACTTTGAATGATGACAGCACGGTTTTGGGAAATAGTTCTTCGACGTCCAGCAGCCGAGCACATATTCCTTGCTCGAATCCGTATTTGCAATAAGCTTTGAGCGTGGCGTAGTTGA
>JBCKPH010000141.1:0-4833 GCA_038901755.1 Burkholderiaceae bacterium
GCAGGAACACGCCTGATGCAGGCATCGTGAACATGAATCAAACCGAACCGGGTCTGAACCTTTTGACCAAGAGAACGCGCAAGCGCGAGTTCCTGGACGAAGTCCAAACCGTGGTGCCATGGGCAGAGCTTGTGGGCTTGATTGCCCCGTATGCGCCCGAAGGCGGTGTATGGAGGTCAGGTAAGTGTTTCTGTCCGTCCCGAACACCTGAGCGTTGCGGGAACTACAAGGGACACGGGACACCACTCCCGTCTTGTGCCGAGGTCTTTCTGTTGGCCGCCGCGGCACGCGGCATTGGCTCCGACAGCACTTGCTGCTGCAAGTCGGTCTGTCGGGTTGAGCCGTTTCCCAAGGTTCTGGGTGCGCCAGGTGGCGCCTCGGCTGACATGGCCCGCAAGGAGCGGGCGAGGCAGATCGCGTTGCACGGTCTGCGGATTCGACGCGCGTTGAGCACGTCACTTGGGGCCGTCACTTGCGCCAGCCGCCGTAAGTCGTTATCGGCTGGGGCATTTCGCGCGTCGTCACTACTGGCTGGCGCCACGTAGTGACGACGCGGTTGGCGCAGGGTTTGGCTGGTGCAGGGCGCTGGCGAGATTGCAGCAGCTTGGCATCGGCTGTCGCCGCTTCGGTCTGGCAGGCTGTGCTCGGTGGCGCACAAGGCCATCGGGCGCAGCAACGCCAGTTGGGGCAGGGCAGGCATCTGATGTGCCCGATGCCTGACGTTTATCTCCACGCCTTTCGGCTGCCGGGTTTCAGGAGATGAGGCCGGCGATGGCGCCCGCGTGAGCGGGCATGGGCGATGCGGTGACGGGCATCAGCCGGGCTGACTCAGCCATTGGGGAATCAAACGGGCCGATGCTGCGCCAACTTCTTGTGGTTTGCAACAGCAACAGCAATCGTTGCGGCTGCTTCCCAATGCCCGATTGGCACAGCAACTGCGTCAGGGTTGTCAGCAGTGCTGACAGCGGACACCGCATTCGCCGATCCAGGCGGCTTACCCACCGCCGCGCGAGTCTTGCGTGAGCGGCGCCGATCGCGCGGACCGAGCCGTACGGCTTCGGCAAAGCGCCGCCCTGGGTGGTTTGATAGATCGTGCTGGTGATGCCATCCCGAAGTGGCCGCTACCGCATGGCCGGCGGTGGCACTCCTGGGCAAGGTACTGCGCCGCCGCAGGGCCGGCGCTGCGGCGCTGCGCGTAGACGATCCCCCCAATGGCGGATGCGCAGGCCCGCGCGCCTTGAGAAGCTGCACCACCCCAGACTCCCCATGCCCAGCGCGTGCAAGCCAACGCCGGCCAGACCAGCAGGGTGCATTGCGACGGCGCCCCGGTCCACTACGCGCGCCACCGCCCCGAGCAGACCACGATGTACCGCCTGGTGCAGCAGCGTGCCCAGAGCTTCTTCGCTCAGACCGAGGAAGCTACTGGCGCTGGCCTGCCGCACTTCGTCTGTGACGAGTTCGACGCGTTTCTCGAATGTGGAATTCTGGCGCACGGCTTCGTGCACCTGCGCTGTGCCGACTGCGGGCACGACAAGCTCGTGGCGTTCAGTTACAAGCGCCGTGGGTTCTGCCCCTCGTGCGGGGTGCGGCGCATGTCGCAGACCGCCGCGCACCTGGTCGACCATGTCATCCCGCGCGTGCCGGTTCGCCAGTGGGTGCTGTCACTACCCATTCCGCTGCGCCTGCTGCTGGCCGCACAACCGGTGCTGGAAACGCCGGTGCTGCAGGTCGTGCACCGCGTGATCACGCGCCACCTGCTCGAGCAGACCGGCTTCAAGGCCGCAGGTGGCGTGATCGCGGCCTGGTCCCCCGGGCCGCGGGGAGGGGCTGCGCCTGACTCGGGTCGAGCCCGGTGAGGGGCTGTAAAGCGCGCGGGTCTACCCGATGTCCAGGCGGTTTTCAGGTCAGGCGGCGGGGCTGCGGCTGCGCAGTGTGCGCTCGGCCAGGCCAACACTCCCCCCAAACTCCCCGGTGTACCAGCCAGTGCGGGCGAGCCTGCCCCGGTGGGCACAAAAACATGCCGTTTGATTTTCCTATTCACGATGCCGCCTTGTCCGAAGAAATGCGCCGCAGCGCCCTGATGGACGCCAAGCTGCACGGCGAAGCCAACGTGCTGATCTGCCCCAACCTGGACGCCGCCAACATCCTGTTCAACGTGCTCAAGGTCACCGGCGCGCACGGTGTCACCGCGGGGCCGATCCTGCTCGGTGCCGCCGCGGTCGCACTTGTCCTCATCGGCGCACTGATCCACGCCGGCTGGAGCATCGTCGCCAAGAAGGCGCAGGGCGATGCGCGCTTCACGTTCTTCAGCGGCATCCTCATGGCACTGGTCTGGTCGCCGCTCGCGCTCTGGATGGGCTGGCGGGTCATCGGGCATTGGGGCGGCACCGAATGGCTGCTGATCGGCGTCAGCGGCTTCGTGCATTGGGTCTATTTCGTCTGCCTGCTGACGGGCTACCGCAAGAGTGACCTGACGGTCGTCTACCCGATGGCGCGCGGCAGCGGGCCATTGCTGTCCTCCTCGGTGGCCGTGATCGTGTTGGGCGAACACCTGTCCGCGCTCGGCGTGATGGGCATCGGCGGCGTCGCTGTCGGCGTGTTCCTGATTGCCGGTGGACCCGGCCTGTTCAAGGCGGCACACGATCCGGCGCGCCGCCAGCGGGTGCTCGCGGGCGTGTTCTGGGGCTTGTCGACCGGCGCCCTGATCGCGTGCTACACGGTGATAGATGCCTACGCCGTCAAGGTGCTGGCCTTGTCGCCCATCCTGTTCGACTACTGGTGCAACATCACGCGCCTGCCCTTCGCGGTGATCCCGGTGCTGCGCGACCGGCCACAGGCCTGGCAACTGTGGAAGCGCCAGTGGCGCCACGCGCTGGTGGTTGCAACCTTCAGTCCTGCCGCGTACGTGTGCGTGCTGTTCGCCGTCCAGATGGCACCAGTGAGCCACGTGGCGCCAGCCCGTGAGGTGAGCATGCTGTTTGCAGCCCTGATCGGCGGGCAACTGCTGGGAGAAGGCGATCGACTGGCGTGTCTTGTGGGGGCAGTCTCCATCGCGGCGGGGGTGATGGCGCTGGCCTGGGGGTGAGAGGCACGGCACTGGACCAGTCCACAGCTTGCGTCGAATCACGCGACTTCCGCTACGCACATCAGCGCGTCGTTGAATGACCCGCGACCAGTGAAGCGGATCCGCAGCACGTCGTGCCAGCCGATCTTGCCGGAGTACTTTCAAAACTGGGCACGACGCGTGTATACTAATTGTGCGTTCCACGAGGGGTGAAGATCGTGTTTCGGATCGGTGTCGATGTCGGCGGTACGTTTACGGATTTCACGATTCTCGACGAGCGTACCGACACGATTCAATTTTTCAAAGTTCCCTCGACTCCCAAAGATCCGTCCCAGGCGATCGAAGACGGGCTGCGCCAACTGATCGCGACGTTTTCGATCAATGCCGCCAAAATCAGCTATTTGGGCCACGGCACGACGGTGGCGACGAACATCGTCATCGAACGTCGCGGTGCCCGCACCGGACTTCTCACCACGCGCGGTTTTCGCGACGTGTTGGAACTCGGTCGCCAGGCGCGGCCCTCGATCTACGATTATCGCGTCCAAAAGCCGCCGGTGCTCGTGCCGCGCGAACGGCGCGTGGAAGTGGCCGAGCGCGTCGGCCCCGACGGCACGGTGCTGACGCCGCTCGACGCGAAGTCGCTTGCCGATGGCGTTGCCGCGCTCAAAGAAGCGAACGTCGAAAGCGTGGCGATCTGTTTTTTGCACAGCTATCGGCGCGCCGACCACGAACAGGCGGCCAAAGCGTTGGTCCAGCAAATGATGCCGGACGTCTATGTCAGCGTGTCGAGTGAAATTCTGCCGGAATTTCGCGAATTCGAACGCGTTTCGACGACGGTCGTGAATGCTTTTGTGGGCCCCCGCATGGGCCGCTATCTCGAGCGCTTCCAAGAGCGCGTGCGCAATGTCGGCATCCTTGTGCAGCCTTATACGATCCATTCCAACGGCGGACTTATGTCGATCGAAACGGTGCGCACCTGTCCGGTGCGCTCGTGCGTTTCGGGTCCTGCCGCAGGCGTGGTCGGTGCGGCGGAAATCGGCCGCGTGTCCGGATTTCCAAATTTGATCACGTTCGATGTGGGCGGAACGTCGACCGACGTATCGCTGATCCGCGGCTCGAACCCGAGCTATACTGCCAACCGCTTGGTGGCTGGCTACCCGGTTAAAACGCCGATGATCGACATTCACGTGATCGGCGCGGGTGGGGGGTCGATCGCGCGCATCGACGATGCGGGAGCGATGAAGGTCGGGCCGGAATCCGCAGGCGCCGATCCAGGACCGGTCGCGTATGGGCGCGGCGGCGTCGAGCCGACGATTACCGACGCCAATCTGTGTTTGGGGCGGCTCGATGCCACAAGCCTGCTCGGCGGGCGCATGACGATCGATCTGGAGGCCGCGCGCCACGCGATCTTCGAGCGCATCGCCAAGCCGCTTGGATTGTCGATCGAAGCTGCGGCGCACGGCATCGTTCAAATCGCCAACGCCAATATGAGTCGCGCGATCCGCTCGGTCTCGATCAAGAAGGGCTACGATCTGTCGGAATTCGCGCTCTGCGCCTTTGGCGGCGCGGGGCCGCTGCACGCGGCGGAAGTGGCGATAGAATGCGGCATTCCGCAAGCGCTGATCCCGCGCGAGCCGGGGACCTTGTGCGCGCGCGGCATGCTGCTGACGGACCTTTCGTCCGACTATGTGCGCAGCCATTTTTCCGACGCGAGTCCCGAAAGCTGGCGCCAGGTTTGGGTGCTGTTTGATGCCATGATCGTCGAGGGC
>JBCKPH010000142.1:0-4734 GCA_038901755.1 Burkholderiaceae bacterium
GATTCGATCGGAAGTAGCCATAAAAATGGAAATGTAGTAAATTCCTACTGTTATCAATGATGGAGATTCTTATGGAACTGGCCCGCGTCACGGCCAAAGGTCAGGCCACCATCCCCAAGCGCATCCGCGACGCCGCCCAGATCCGCGAAGGGGACATGCTGGAGTTCGCCTACGAGAACCACCGCATCGTTGTGCGGCGGGTTGAGCGGCCGACCGACATGGAACTGGCCGCCCTGCAAGCCACACTGTCGGAATGGAGTTCGCCTGCGGACGAAGAGGCATGGCGTGACCTATAGCCGATTCGATGTGGTGGTGGTGCCGTTTCCCTTCACGGATCGCCAATCGACGAAAAGGCGCCCTGCCCTGGTGCTGTCCGGCAAGGCTTTCAACGATAGCCACAATCAGGTCGTGTTGGGGATGATCACGTCGAGCACCGACAACCCGTGGCGCAGCGACGTGCGCCTGGCTCAATGGGCCGAGGCCGGCTTGGCGGTTTCCTGTCGCTTCAGGTTCAAGCTGTTCACCCTGGGCCAGGATCTGGTGCTCAAGCGCACTGGCAATCTGGGTGTCAAAGACATCAAAGCTGTCGACGCCGCGTTGCGCGAGAACCTCGGCACGGGCTGAGCGTTACTTCGGCAGCAATTTCAACAGTTCCAGCGGTGCATGGATGGTGGCGTGGGCGCCCCAGGTCGCCGTGTCGCCCGATACGCCGAGGTAGCCGTAGCTGGCAGCCACCGTTCCCATGCCAGCGGCGCGGCCCGCGATCATGTCACGTTCATCGTCACCGACGTAAAGACATCGGGACGGACTCCGCCCCAGGCGTCGCACCGCCTCCAGCAGAGGAGCCGGATGCGGTTTGATGTGCGGCGTCGTGTCGCCGCAGATGACGGTGCCAGCGCTCGAGAACAGCGGCATGGAACGGGCCAGCGGTTCGGTAAAGCGGGCCGCCCTGTTGGTCACCACGCCCCAGGGCAGCGAGCGCTGCGCCAGCGCTTGCAGCAACTGAGGCACGCCGTTGAAGAACAGGGTGCGCTCGGTCATGCAGCGTTCGTAGTTGAGGAAGAACTCCTGGCGCATTAGCTCGTAGTCGGCGTGCCCCGGCGCGATGCCAAAGGCCACCCCCAGCATGCCGCGCGCGCCGGAGCCGGCCATCGGGCGGTACTGCAGCAGCGGCAGGCCCGGCATGCCGCGGTCGGTACGCATCTTGTCGGCCGCCGCGCCGAGGTCGGGCGCGCTGTCGATCAAGGTGCCGTCCAGATCAAACAGGACAGCGTCGATGTCACGAAACACCGGTCGGACTCTACGCCGGCTTGCGCGTGGCAAACAGGTAGTTAACGCTGGCGTCGGCGTCCAGCCAGTAACGCTGTGTCACGGGGTTGTATTGCATGCCGCGAGATTGCTGCAGTTCCAGCCCAGCGTGGCGCAGGTAGCGGGCCAGTTCGCTGGGACGGATCAGCTTGGCATATTCATGGGTGCCACGCGGCAGCAGGCTTAGCAGGTATTCGGCCGCGACAATGGCAAACAGGAATGACTTGAGGTTGCGGTTGATGGTGGAGAAAAACACCCAGCCGCCGGGCTTCACCAAACTGGAACAGGCCCGCACCACCGACGCCGGATCCGGCACATGCTCGAGCATCTCCATGCAGGTCACCAGGTCAAAGCTCTCGGGTTGCTCCAGCGCCAGCGCCTCGGCGCTGACCTCCCGGTATTCAACATTGGGCGTGCCCGCCTCGAGCGCGTGCAGCTCTGCCACACGAAGCGGCTTGGCCGCCAGGTCGATGCCCAGCACAAGGGCGCCGCGCCGGGCCATCGAGTCCGACAGGATGCCGCCACCGCAGCCGACATCGAGCACGGTTTTCTCTTTCAAGTCAACCATGCCGGCGATCCATTCCAGCCGCAGCGGGTTGATCTGGTGCAGCGGACGGAACTCGCTGTTCGGGTCCCACCAGCGGTGCGCCAGGTCGGAAAACTTGGCCAGTTCGGCCGGGTCGACGTTGACGTTTGCGATCATGCTCAGATTATCCGCTGCGCTCGTCTGGCAGCGGCGCTACTCACCAAGCAAGGCCAGTTGTTTGGGCAGGCATTGCGTGATCAGGTCGTAGCGCTGCACTACGGTCTGGCGCGCGGCCGGGCCCAGGTGAGCAAACTTCGCAGGCTGTGCCAGCACCTCGACCACCTGCGCCGCCAGGCCCGCCACGTCGAAGAAATCGACCAGCAGGCCGTTCTGCCCATGCTCGATGACTTCCTGCACCGGAGGCGTGCGACTTCCAACCACCACCCGGCTCGCGCTCATCGCCTCCAGGCAACTCCAGGACAGGACAAAGGGATAGGTCAGGTAAACATGGCAGGTCGAAATCTGCAGCACGCGCAGATAGTCCTGATAAGGCAGGGCCCCAACAAAATGCACCCGATCCATCGGCAGTTGCGCACCCACTTCAGTCAGCAGCACCTGGCGCCAGGTGCTCCCGACTTTTGGCGCGGTGCCGTAACTGACTTCGTCGCGGCCCACGATCAGGCAATGCGCCTCGGGGCGCTAGCGCAGGATTTCCGGCAGCGCGCGCATGAAAACGTGAAATCCGCGATACGGCTCGAGGTTGCGATTCACAAAGGTAATGACCTCGTTCGCTGCAGTGAGGCGCAGTGCGCCCCGCTGCAACGCCACAAAGGCGCTTGGGTCTGGCGCCGCAACCGCGCTGTCGATGCCGTCAAAGATGACCTCGGTCTTGTGCCGAAACTCCGGCGGGATCTGGCCGAACTGCCATTGAGTCGGCGTGTAGATGAGGTCGGCCGCCTGCAAGGCATGCAGATGAACACTGTTCTTCAAGCGCAGCGCCGCCCGTGCCGCAACACTGTCCTGGGAGAACTCGGGGTCGAACCCGTAGTCGGCGCCTTCAGCGGCGTAGAAGAACTCGGCAAAGATGATGAGACGCACCTGCGGCCAGACATCCTTGCAGAACAGCGCCTCACCCCAACCCGGGTGCGCGACGATCACATCGGGCGTGAACCCGTCGGAGCGCAACTGGCTCATCACCTGCAGGGAGGCAAGCCCACGAACAATCTTCGTTTCGAAGTCGCGTGCTGCTTCGACCATCGAAGCCTGGGGCGGCGGCTTCGGCGCGTAACGGATGTACCTGACGCCCGGCAGGTCACGGCCCTTGATGCCCAAGGCAACCACCTCGTCTCCACGCCGCACCAACTCGGTGACGACGCGAACGAACTGACCGGGAAAGTTCTGATGGATGAACAGGAACCGCTTCTTCATGCAGCGGGGATTTTGCCCTGCTCCCTGGCAGAGGGTCGAATCACGGTCGTCCTGAATGGGTCGATAATGCCCGGTCGATGTCTGTGCGGCGGGCCGTCGCCGGCCACAAGGCCAGTTACCAGGGTTGCAAGAGTATGTTGAATTGGAAGTTGTATTTGCTCGGGTTTTGCGCGTCTGCGTCAATGGGCGGCGCATTCGCCCAGACCGTCATCCCAGGCACCGAATCGCAGTTCGCCCGTCCCTCAGGCGGGCTCGGGACAGCAGGCCCGGCATTCGGCGCCACCGGCGGCCCGGTTTCGGTGCAACCCGAGTTGCGCAGCCTGCCACAGGCGCCTGGTGGCTCAGCCGCGTTGCTTACCGCCGCACCGATCCCGCTCGGTCCATTGGCGCCGAACGATTTTCAGCGCTTCGTGCAGGAATCCGTGGGCAGAAGCCTGCCTCTCTTTGGCGTCGAATTTTTCGAGAACGCCCAGGCGGCGCTTGGCGCAGCCAATCCTTTCGCGCCGTTGCAGAACTCTCCCGTCAGCTCGGATTACCAGCTTGGCCCCGGTGACGAGGTGTTCATCCGCGGTTGGGGTTCGATCAACATCGACGTGCGCGCCGTCATCGACCGCAACGGGTTGATTGCCATTCCGCGCGTCGGCACCGTGCAACTCTCCGGCGTCAAGGCTTCGCAGGCCGAAAGCGCGATACGCGGCGCCATCAGCCGGTATTTCCGCGACTTCGAGCTGAACGTGACGTTCGGCCAACTGCGTTCCATCACGGTGTACGTGGTCGGCCAGGCGCGCCGGCCCGGCACCTACTTTCTGAGCAGCATGTCCACCCTGGTCAGTGCGCTGTTCGCCAGCGGCGGGCCCAGCGCGAACGGCTCGATGCGCCGGGTCCAGTTGAAGCGCGGCAACGCCGTTGTCACCGAGATCGACCTGTATGGGTTCCTGGCCCAGGGCGACAAATCGAGGGACGCCAAGCTGCAGGACGGCGACGTGATCGTGATACCGGCCGCATTCGGACATGTGGCGCTGACTGGCAAAGTCGGGGTTCCCGGCGTGTACGAACTGAAGGGCGAAGGCGAGGCGCTGCAAGACCTGCTGGCCATGGCCGGCGGCCTGCCTGTAGTGGCGGACCCGCGACGCGCCTACCTCGAGCGCATCGCGCCCGGGCAGCAGCAACCGCGAAGAGTCGAGGAATTCGCGCTCGATGCGGCCGGGCTCAAGAAAATCCTGCAGCGCGGCGACCTGTTGACCGTGTTGCCGATGACCTCGGAGTTTTCCAATGCCGTTGTTTTACGCGGGAACGTCAGTCAACCGGTGCGCATGCCTTGGCGCGACGGCTTGCGCATCCGGGATTTGATTCCCAGCCGTGACATGCTGATCAGCCGTGAGTCGGTGCGCCGGCAAAACGAGATTCTGCTCACCCCGGCCGAGCGCAGTCGAGCTGCCCTTGCCAACCTGGATTTCGACGCTTCGGCTCCA
>JBCKPH010000143.1:0-4728 GCA_038901755.1 Burkholderiaceae bacterium
TTTGCTGGTTTTTGATGTTCTCCTTTTCATCTGTGTTTTGCGGTTTGATGCGCGGGGAGAGACGCGCAGGGCGTAGCCCGTAGCGGATTTTCCCGCGCGCGCCGGCTCAGAACGGCTCGGGCGCTGGCGCCTCTTTGTTCCCCTTTCGTGTTTGCTCCCTGGCTTTGATGCGCGACTTGGCCGCCATGGTGCTGTGCTGGAAGCGGTAGGACTCGTTGCCGGTCTCCACGATGTGGCAGTGGTGGGTCAGTCGATCCAGTAGTGCCGTGGTCATCTTGGCATCTCCGAACACGCTGGACCATTCGGAGAAGCTCAGGTTGGTCGTGATGATCACGCTGGTGTGCTCGTACAGTTTGGAGAGCAGGTGAAACAGCAAGGCCCCACCGGCCTGGCTGAACGGAAGGTAGCCCAGCTCATCAAGCACCACCAGGTCCATGCGCATCAGGCTGGCCGCAATCCGGCCGGCCTTGCCATCGCGCTTCTCGCGCTCCAGCACATTGACCAGATCGACCGTGGAGTAGAAGCGCACTCGCTTGCCCCGGGAGGCGATGCCCGAGACGGCGATGGCTGTCGCAAGATGGGTCTTGCCGGTGCCCGGCCCACCCACCAGCACCGCGTTTTGCGCCGTCTGGGTGAACTCCAGTGTGGCGAGTTGCTTGACCAGGTGCTGATCGGCCTTGGAGGAATCGAAGTCAAACCCGGCCAGGTCCCGGTGTATGGGGAACTTGGCCGCATTCATCTGATGGCGCACCTTCGCAATAGCCCGGTCCGTGTGTTCGGCCTGCAACAGGTGTTCGATCAACCACTTGGACGCTGCCGTGGACGCGTCCCCCTGCGCCACCAAATCGCTCCAGGCGCTGACCATGCCGTTCAGGCGCAACTCTTTGAGTTCGGTGGTGATATCACGCATGATCGGCCTCCACCACATCGGCTGCAGTAGCACCCATGGCGCGCAGGCTGTCGTAGCGCCCAGGATCGGCCAACGGTGCCTCCTTGAGCCGCAAACTGGTCTCCACACACTCTGGCGCCGGGCTGGCGTTAAGCCTGGCCAACACGTTGAGGACGTGCTCGGCACTGAGCACGCCGGATTCGATCACCAACTCCACCGCCACCAGCACGGCATTGAGCCCGGCGGTGGGCACCGCCGAGAGCACCTGCGCCATGATCCGGTCGCCACCGGGGTGACGCAGCAGGCCGCGTCGCAACAGGTTCAATGGAGCTGGCATGTCGGCAAACGGAGCGCCATTGCGCAGCGCTCCGGGCTTGCGCTCCACCAGGGCGATGTAGTGCTGCCAGTCGTAACAGATCTGCCCCCTATCGGACAAACGATCGTGGCTGGCCACCAGCGCGTCGTTGGCTACCACGCTGACCCGGTTCGGGTACAGCCGGGTACTGACCCGCTGGCCTGCCAGTTCACACGGCACCGAGTAGCGGTTGCGCGCCACGGCCACCAGGCAGGTACTGGAGACACGGGCCGATTTCTCCACATACCCGTCGAAGGGCGTTGGCATAGGCATCATTTCGCAGCGTTCTTGCTCCAGCATCTCGGCCACGCTGAATTCCTTGTACTCGGGGTGGCGGATCTCGCCCCACAATGCACGACAACGCTCGCCCAGCCAGGCGTTGAGTTCGGTGAAGGAACCAAAGCGCCGGTTCTGTGCGTCGAGCCAAACACGCCGGCGGCTGTCCTGCACGTTCTTCTCCACCGTGCCTTTCTCCCAGCCGCTGGCCACGTTACAGAAGTCAGCGTCAAACAGGTAGTGCGCGCACATCACGGCAAAGCGCGCATTGACCACGCGGCCCTTGCCCTTCAACACTTTGTCCACCGCCGTCTTCATGTTGTCGTAGATGCCGCGCCGGGGAATGCCTCCGAGCGCGGTGAAGGAGCGAGTGTGGGCGTCGAACAGCATCTCGTGGCCCTGGCCGGGGTAGGCCACCAGCCAGAACGCACGGCTGGCGCATAGTTTCATGTGCGAGACCTGAAGCCGATAGTAGATGCCGCCCACCACCAGGCCTTCTTCGCTCCAGTCAAATTGAAAGGCTTCGCCCAACCCAAAGCTCAAAGGCACGAAGGCATGCAGCGGTTTGCCTTCCCTGACGCGCCAGGCGCGGATGAAATCGGTGACACGGGTGTAACCACCCTTGTAGCCGTCTTCCTTGATTTGGATGAACAGCGCCTTGGCCGTGCGCCGGTTCTGCTTGATGCGGTGCGAGTCCACCTTGAGCGCCTGTTCCAGCGCCTGATGAAACGCCGTGAGCTTGCCCGCCCCTTCGGTGCGGCGGTAGATCGGTCGCGAGACCTCTTGGGACTTTCTCAACCATCCCCGGATGGTGTTACGCGACAAACCCGTGCGCTTGGCTATCTCGTGCAGCGACAGCTCGTCGCGCAAATACATCCGTCGAATCCTGCCCAACATTTCCATGGTGATCACCTTTTTTGCTCCTGCCTAAAAAGTAGGCAGGACAAGTAAAACACCTGGGTCAGTTTTGAATCGGCACAACCTCTATAAGTGGGTCAGTTTTCGGTCGGCGGCAACACCCCAGTCGTCCAATAACAGCACGTCGGTGTTTTTGAGTGTTTCCAGCCAACGCGTGAACGTGCCATTGGCGTGGCGTATGCGCAGCTCCTCACTCAGGCGCGGTACGCGCTGGTAGTAGGCGCTTTGGCCGCGCCTGCAAGCATGCTGCGCCAAGGCACAGGCCAACCAGGACTTGCCCGCACCGGTGGCGCCGGTGATCAGCACGGCGTGCCCCTGGGTCACCCATTCGCCCAAGGCCAGACTCATGACGGCGCTGCGTTCTAGCCCGCGTGTGCGGCTGTCGATGTCTTCAATGGCGGCTTGGGGGTATTTGAGTTTGGCCAGTTTCAACAGGCGCGCACAGCGCCGGTCTTGGCGGCCATGGACTTCGCGGTCAACCAGAAGCGCCAGACGTTCTTCAAAGCTCATGGCGGTGATGCCGCTGGTCTGGAGTTGCTGTTCCAGTGCCTGGGCCATGGTTTCCAGGCGCAGGCTGCGCAGTTGGTTCAAGGTGGTGTTCATCATCATGGTGGGGGCCTGTTTGTGTTCGTGTCGTTTCATTGGTAATAGCTGGGGCCGCGTACATGGGCATGCGCGGGCGCATTCCACTGGGCGCTAGCGCTTTGGACTTGGTCGCGCCCATTGGCCAGCATGTCGCGGATATGCGTGTATTTGCTGGTGCCCAGGCTCAACGCGATGGTGCAAGCTGCCCCCAGTCGGGCCTCGCCATAGCGCTTGGAGAGGGACAGCAGCCCCAAACAGGCGCGGTAAGCGTGCTCGGGGTGGCGCTGGCGCTCCAGCATCTTGGCAACCACCCCAGCACAGGCCACGCCGATGCGTTCGCCCCAAGCGATGAGGCGCTCGGGCGTCCACTGGGCGTGGGCTTGATGGGCCAAGGGCAAATGCTCGACGACGGTGGTGTAGCCGCCTTTGTGGGCACAGCGCATGTGACTGGCAACTCGCTCACCTCGGTGCAGCACCTCCACGGCGTGGGCAGTGATGCGTAGCTCCAGCGCCAAACCCACCAAGGCGTGGGGCACGCTGTAGCGGTGGCCTTCAAACTCGATGTGGCTGTCGATGTGAACGCGTACCGTCTTGAAGCTGGCCCACTCCCAGGGTTGGGTAGGCAGTGGACTCAGGGCCGGGGCGTCAAGCTGGACGAAGGCGCTGGCGCGGCTGCCCGGGAGCTTTTGAAACAGTTTGTCATTGAGCCGCGTGAGCAGCGGCGCAATCGCGTCGTTGACTTCTTGCACCGAGGCAAAGCGCTGGTGGCGCAGGCACGCCAGTATCCAGCGTTCGACCAGCAGTACGCTGAGTTCAACCTTGGCCTTGTCTTGGGGGTGGTAGGCGCGTGCGGGCAGCACCGAGCAGCCGTAGTGGCGGGCAAAGTCCAGCACGCTGTCGGTCAGAAGCGGCTCGTAGCGGTTGGCCTGGGTGACCAGGGCGCGTGGATTGTCGGGGATGATGAGCTGGGGAACGCCGCCAAAGAACGTCAACGCACAAGCGGTGCCATTCAACCAGTCGGCCGCTGTTTGGCGCTTTGTTGCCAGCGCAAAGCTGTAGCCGGAGGCGGCCATGGCGGCCACGAAGATGTTGGCGCGTCCCACCTCGACGCCGTGCTCAAACAGGGCAATGGTGGGGCCGGCGTAGTCGATGAACATCTTCTCTCCTGCGCGGTGTACCTGGCGCATGGAGCGTTTGAGCCGCTTGGCAAACTGGCGGTAGTTCTCGCTGAACTGGGAGTAGCGCAGGGCTTTGAGGGGGCGCTCAGCGCAGTGCTCCTCGCCCACCTGGGCGCTGTATTCCTGCCACAGCAGCATGACGGTGACGCCCTTGCGACGCAGCTCTTGGTGCATGCGTCCGTAGTCCGGACGAGCAAAGCTTGCGCCTGTGGAGGAGCCCAACAATCGGCGCTCCAAATCGGTCTCGCTCATGGCCTCGATGGCACTCCAGTCCAGGCCCGCTGTCGCAGCCAGTGTGCAGTATTTGGCGACGCTGCCTTTGGCGATGCCAAGAGCGATGGCTATTTGTTGGTGGCTTTGCTCACAGAGAAGTTTGAGACGCAGGGCGTCTTTGAGTTTACGCATGTTGATCCTAAGGGTGGGCATGGGGCTCCAGTCAAACTGACAGAGGCTACAGGCCCAACGGGTTGGTTTACATGCGCAACACCATGCCTACTGGGGCATCGGTCACGATCACCGGAATCAGC
>JBCKPH010000144.1:0-4705 GCA_038901755.1 Burkholderiaceae bacterium
CAGGTCGATCGGCAACGCCAATGCGTCACGCAGCGTTGACGGACCAACAAAGGGAAGCACCAGGTAAGGACCAGGAGGAACGCCCCAGCGCCCCAGCGTCCGGCCAAAGTCTTCCCGATGCTTCGGGATGTTCATTTCGCTGGCGACATCAAAGACGCCGAGAATTCCAAACACCGTATTCACACTAAAACGCATCGTGCTTTCGGCAGCGGCCTGTGCTTTCAATTGCATTCCGCTGTTGATCGCGGACCAGCCATCATCCAGATTGGCAAAAAAATTCGCAACACCGCGCCGCACCAGGCTGGGTACCGCTTCCTTGTAAACGGTGGCGACTGGTCGCAGGATCGCCTTGTCAACCCCTTCATTGAAATCCAACATGCTTCGGTTGAAGCTCTCGAACGGATCACGGGGATCGGCGTTCGGCGCGGTTGCGCAACCGTAAAGCAGGGCCACGGCCAACATTGAAAGCCATGCCATGGCCCTCGACTGACGCGGCGTGCTGGCACCATCAGCACTGATCGATTTCATTTCTTGTTTCCATTTCCTGGAGCCGATCCACCCTCAGCCGCCTTGCTGAAGAGAAACTGGCCAATCAGGTTTTCAAGCACAACCGCCGACTGCGTAGAACTCACGACGTCCCCGCCGCGAAGATTGTTCACGTCCGCCCCGGCCTCGATACCGATGTACTGTTCCCCGAGCAAACCACTCGTCAATATCTTAAGCGAACTGTCCTTTGGGAAAGCAAAGCGGCTTTCCAATGTAATCGTGACCAAAGCCCGAAAGCTCTTGTCATCAAACGTGATCGAATCGACCCGCCCGACCACCACGCCCGCGCTCTTGACCGCAGCACGGGGCTTGAGTCCGCCAACGTTGTCGAACTTTGCCGTCACCCGGTACCCCGATTCAAAACTCAGACTCAGCAGGTTGGCCGACTTCAGGGCCAAAAACAGGATGGCGACGCCGCCAATCAGGACAAACAGGCCCACCCACCAATCATTCTTCGAGCGTTGCACGGCAATTCCTCTATATGCTGAACATCATGACCGTCAGAACAAAGTCCAGTCCGAGTACTGAAAGCGAAGCGATCACCACCGACCGGGTTGTCGCCTTGGACACCCCCTCGGGTGTCGGGTGCGCCTCATATCCTTGCAACAAAGCGACAAAAGTCACAGCGACGCCGAAAACAAAGCTCTTGATGACGCCATTGCCTACATCGCGCCAGACGTCAACCCCACCCTGCATTTGACTCCAGAACGATCCGGAATCGATGCCAATGAGGAGCACACCCACAACGTAACCACCGAAGATACCTACCGCACTGAAGACCGCCGCCAGTATCGGCATGGCAATAATGCCGGCCAGGAAACGCGGTGCCAGCACACGCCGGATCGGATCGACGGCCATCATTTCCATGGCCAACAGTTGCTCCCCGGCACGCATCAAGCCAATCTCCGCCGTCAGCGAGGCCCCGGCACGCCCGGCAAACAGCAAGGCAGTCACGACCGGTCCCAATTCGCGCACCAGACTGAGGGCCACAAGCAGTCCGAGTGCCTCTGCCGAGCCGTAGCGCTGCAGGGTGTAATAGCCCTGAAGTCCCAACACAAAACCAACAAAAAGCCCTGAAACCGTGACGATGGCGAGCGAGTAGTTGCCAAGAAAATGAATCTGGTCACGCACCAGGCCAAAGCGCTTCAGGCATGGCCCACTCAGTAGAACAAGCCGGACCAACAGGCGCGCCCCGTGGCCCCAGTTTGCCAGCACGGCACGGATGGAAAAACCGATTTCGGCGGGCTGCAGCCAACTCATGCTCTACCTGACCTGCCGAAATCCTGCTCGACCCGGGGACCAGGGTAATGGAACTGCACCGGTCCTTCGCTCAGGGCGTTCATGAATTGGTGTACTAAGGGATCAACTGACTGCGCAACCTCTTGCGGCGTGCCTTGAACGGCAATGCCTCCATTGGCAATGATGACAACCTTGTCTGAGATACGAAAAGTTTCACTCAACTCATGCGA
Organism: Burkholderiaceae bacterium; assembly: GCA_038901755.1. GTDB lineage: Bacteria > Pseudomonadota > Gammaproteobacteria > Burkholderiales > Burkholderiaceae_C > JBCKPE01. The sequence goes on from JBCKPH010000144.1 coordinate 2,016, forward strand.
AACCACCAGGCTGGTGATTCCCAAGGTATCGTTGAGTTCGCGGATGAGCTTGGCCGCGGTTCCAGTGGAAATCGGGTCAAGACCGGAAAACGGCTCGTCATACATGATCAGTTCCGGATCAAGCGCTATGGCGCGCGCGAGCGCAGCACGACGCGCCATGCCGCCGGACAATTCAGACGGCATCAGATCACGGGCGCCTCTGAGCCCTACGGCATTTAGCTTCATCAGAACGACGTCGCGGATCAGAACCTCAGGCAGCGCGGTGTTTTCACGAAGCGGAAACGCCACGTTATCAAAAACATTCAGGTCCGAAAACAGGGCGCCGAACTGAAACAGCATGCCCATGCGGCGACGGGCGTCATAAAGCTGCGTCTGGTCCATCAAACCAATGTCCTGACCATCGAACAGGGTTTGCCCGTTCTGCGCCCGGTACTGGCCTGCGATCAGGCGCAGGACGGTGGTCTTGCCACCCCCGGAGGTACCCATCAACGCGGTCACCTTGCCTCTTGGAACGGCCAAATTGACATCCTTCAGGACGGCGTGATACCCGTATCCAAAGGTCAGGTATCTGAGTTCTACGAGAGCAGGCGAGTTGGGAGAATTCATCAGGCAGATGGGCCGTCGGGGTCCAGCCCCTTTGATGATACGGGATTAGCCCAGCAGTTTTTAGCGCGGAAGTCGGCTCTCGCCCATGAGGAATTCGTCAACTGCGTAGGCCGCCTGTCGTCCTTCCCGTATAGCCCAAACCACCAGCGACTGCCCGCGGCGAACGTCGCCAGCAGCAAACACCCCCGGCTTGCCCGAAGCGTATCCGCCGACCTTCTCGGTCGTTGCCTTGACATTTCCTCTGGCGTCGGCCTGAACGCCAAACGCGTCAAGAATCGAGCGCACCGGCCCGACAAAGCCCATGGCCAGCAGAACGAGATCGGCCTTCAACACCTGCTCGCTGCCGGCTATCTCAACCATCTTCCCGGCCCGCCAGGCGACGCGCACGGTCTTGAGTCCGGTCACCTTGCCCTTCTTGCCGAGAAACTCCTTGGTGGATATCGCGAATTCGCGTTCACACCCCTCCTCGTGGCTCGAACTGGTGCGTAACTTGACCGGCCAGTACGGCCAGGTCATCGGTCGGTTCTCCTCCAGCGGCGGTTGTGCCAGCAGTTCAAACTGCGTCACGCTGGCAGCACCGTGCCGATTGCTGGTACCGACACAATCGCTGCCGGTATCTCCGCCACCAATCACAATCACGTGCTTGCGGTCCGCGCGCAGCTGTGCCGTGACGGCATCGCCAGCGTTGACCCGGTTCTGTTGCGGCAGGAACTCCATGCCGAAATGGATGCCGTCGAGGTGACGACCGGGTACCGGCAGATCGCGCGACTGCTCGGCGCCACAGGCCAGCAGGACTGCATCAAACTCGTGCTCAAGCTGCCCGGCTTCGATCACTTCGCGCGACCAGTTGGTGACCTTGGTGTCGCCGTCAAGCGCCCCGATCAGAACGCCCGTGCGAAAACTCACACCCTCCTGTCGCAACTGCTCGACACGCCGGTCGATGTGCGACTTCTCCATCTTGAAGTCGGGAATCCCGTAGCGCAACAGGCCGCCAATGCGGTCATTCTTCTCAAACACGGTGACCGCGTGCCCAACTCGGGCCAATTGCTGCGCGGCCGCAAGTCCCGCTGGGCCTGAGCCAATGACCGCCACCGTCTTGCCGGTCCGCTGCGGCGGGATCATTGGCTGGACCCACTGTTCAGACCAGGCACGATCAATGATGGCGCGCTCGATGGACTTGATGCCAACCGGCTCATTGTTCACGTTCAGCGTGCAGGCAGCCTCGCAGGGCGCGGGGCAGATTCGGCCGGTAAATTCCGGAAAGTTGTTGGTGCTGTGAAGGACCTGGATCGCATTTTTCCAGTCGTCCCGATAGACCAGATCATTGAAGTCCGGAATGATGTTGTTGACCGGACAACCACTGATGCAAAACGGCGTGCCGCAATCCATGCAGCGGGCGCCTTCCCGGCGTGCCTGATCATCGACCAGCCCCAGAACAAACTCGCGATGACTCTTCAAGCGCTGGGCGACCGGGAGGTATTTTTCCTCGGTCCGCTCAAACTCCAAGAATCCAGTGACCTTTCCCATGTTGGCAGTTCCAATCGATTTTCTGGTTTTTATGAATGCAGCGCGACCTACTTGAGGTCAACCGTGAGCTTCCTTGTTCCGGCCTTGACGGCGGCAGCCTTTGGCTCCCGAATCGTTCTCGCGCCGATTTCGGCCAATGCCCGGCGGTACTCATGGGGGAAGACCTTGACAAATCTTGCTCGGGACAGTTCCCAGCTATCAAGAAGTTCCCGGGCCCGTTTGCTGCCCGTCCACCGGTTATGTTCCTGCAGCAGCTTGCGCAGCAGTGTCTCGTCGGCCTGGTCCTGGTGCCATAGCGCTGGGTCCACCTGGGCGCTCTGCTCGCTGGCGCTGAGCACCTTCTCAAGCGAGACCATCGCGGTGTTGCAGCGTTGCGCGAACTCGCCGTCCTCGTCGAAGACATAGGCGATGCCCCCGCTCATGCCCGCAGCGAAATTGCGTCCAGTCTTGCCGAGCACGACGACCGTGCCACGCGTCATGTACTCGCATCCGTGGTCACCCGTGCCTTCCACCACGGCCGTCGCTCCGCTCAAGCGAACAGCAAAACGCTCGCCCGC
>JBCKPH010000145.1:0-4681 GCA_038901755.1 Burkholderiaceae bacterium
GCCCGAGGACCTGTCGGTCGAGCGGGCACAGACCATGAAGGCCTTTGGCGCCGAACTGGTTCTGACACCCAAGAGCGGGGGCATGGAGTACGCGAGGGATCTGGCCGAACAGATGCAGCGTGACGGCAAGGGCCGTGTCCTGGACCAGTTTGCGAATCCGGACAATCCGCGCATTCATTACGAGACCACCGGCCCGGAAATCTGGGCCGACACGGGCGGACGGGTGACGCATTTCGTCAGCGCCATGGGAACCACCGGAACCATCACCGGCGTTGGGCGTTACCTCAAGGAGAAGAATCCGGCGATCCGGATCATCGGTGCGCAACCCGAAGAGGGGTCGCGCATACCGGGTATCCGCAAGTGGCCCGAGGCCTACCTGCCGCGGATCTACGATCCGGACCAGGTCGATGAACTGATCTACGTCAGCCAGCAGAACGCCGAGGAAATGTGCCGTCGCCTGGCGCGCGAGGAAGGTATTTTTGGTGGCATTTCGGCGGCGGGGGCCTGCTGGGTCGCCCTGCAAGTGTCAGCGCGGGAGACGAATGCAACCATTGTGTTCGTTGTTTGCGACCGGGGCGACCGCTATCTGTCCACTGGCGTGTTTCCGGCCTGAGGCTTCTGTCGGGGGAGGCCCCGACGGACCGCAGTGAGCGAGTAAAATTGTCGACCTCGAAGGAATCTTGATGACCGAAGCGATTGAACTTGATACCCGTGGTCTGAACTGCCCGCTGCCCATTCTGAAGGCCAAGAAAGCGCTTGGCGCAATGCAGACCGGCCAGTTGCTGCGGGTGCTATCGACCGACTCGGGCTCGGTGCGCGATTTCCAGGCGTTTTCCCGCCAAACCGGGAACGAACTGGTGGAGCAGCAGACCGCCGGACCCGAGTTTGTTCACGTGCTGCGCCGACGCTAGGGTCGCGCCGCATCACTCGCGTCAGGCGCGGCGCGGGTTTTGCCGGGCCTCTTTAGCCTGGCGACCTGGGCTCGGTCAACCTTTGCAGCTGCTCACGCAGTTTCTCCAGCGTCTGGGAGAAATCTGACAGGCGCTGGCGTTCCTGCTCGAGCACCGCTGCTGGCGCTTTGGCAACAAAGGCGGGATTGTCAAGCTTGCCCTGGGCTCGGGTGATTTCGGATTCCAGGCGCGCCACCTCCTTACCGAGCCGCCGGCGTTCAGCGGCGACATCGATCTGCATGTGCAGGCACAGGCGGATGGAACCCAGCACGGCCACGGGCGAGGCCTCGGCGGCGGCGCGCCAGGCGGCTTCGGTGTCAAAGATCTTGACCTCGGAGAGTTTCGCCAGGGCTTGCAGAATCGCTGACGAGTCTTCCAGATGAGCCCGGCTCTCGGCACTGTCGGCTTGCGCCAGCAGTGGCAGTCGGGTCCCGGGATTGACTCCCAATTCCGAGCGCAGGTTGCGGCAGGCGCCGACCAGTGACTTGAGCGTTGTCACATGGGCTTCGGCTTGCGGGTCGATGCGCTCGGGTTGCGACACCGGGTAAGCTGCCACGCTGACCGACGGGCCGGCTCTGCCCGCGACCAGCGCGACCTTCTGCCAAAGCTCCTCGGTGATGAAGGGGATCAGCGGATGGGCGAGCCGCAACAGGGTCTCCAGCGTCCTGATCAACGTGCGCCGGGTCGCGCGCTGGACCGGGGCCGCGCCGGTCTGGAGCTGGACCTTGGCGATCTCCAGGTACCAGTCACAAAACTCGTCCCAGACAAACTGGTAGATCAACTGCGCGACGCTGTCCAGCCGATAGGCCTGGAACGCCAGGGCCACATCGGCTTCCAGACGCTGCAGCGCGGAGACGATCCAGCGGTCGGCCGGACTGAACACCAGGTAGCCATGCGCCGGCCCGCCAACCGCGCATTCTTGCCGGCTGTGTTCGCGCAGCCCGCAGTCCTGCCCTTCGCAGTTCATCAGCGCGAAGCGCGTGGCGTTCCACAACTTGTTGCAGAAGTTGCGGTAGCCCTCGCAGCGCTTGGTATCGAAGTTGATGTTGCGGCCCAGGCTGGCGTAACTGGCCATGGTGAAGCGCAGCGCGTCCGCGCCATAGGCCGTCATGCCATTGGGAAACTCCTTGCGCACCCGCGCCGCGACCTTCGGAGCGGTCTCGGGCTTGCGCAGGCCAAGGGTGGACTTGCGCACCAGTTCCTCAATGCCGACGCCGTCGACCAAATCCACCGGGTCCAGCACATTGCCTTCGGACTTGCTCATTTTCTTGCCTTCGGCATCGCGCACCATGCCATGGATGTAGACATCGCGGAACGGCACCCGTCCGGTGAAATGGGTCGACATCATGATCATCCGCGCGACCCAGAAGAAGATGATCTCGTAGCCGGTCACCAGCACCGTCGATGGCAGATACAGGTCGTAGTCAGGTGTCTGGTCAGGCCAGCCCATGGTCGAGAACGGAACCAGGGCCGACGAGTACCAGGTGTCGAGCACATCCTCGTCGCGGCGCAGGCGGCATCCGGGGGCGACCCGTTCCGCCTGGGCGCGGGCCTCGGCCTCGTTGCGCGCAACGTAAATCCGCCCCTCCTCGTCGTACCAAGCCGGGATCTGGTGGCCCCACCACAGTTGCCGGCTGATGCACCAGTCCTGGATGTTGCCCATCCACTGATCGAAAGTATTAACCCAGTTTTCCGGAACGAAGCGAACCGCGCCCGATGACACGGCGTCGATCGCCTTTTGCGCGATCGATTTGCCGCTGGGGTCAAGCTCGCTGACCTTGCTGACTGCAACGAACCATTGCTTCGTCAGCATCGGTTCGATGATCTGGCCGGTGCGGGCGCAGCGCGGCACCATCAGCCGGTGCTTCCTGGTCGCTCGCAGCAGGTCCAGCGCCTGCAGGTCGGCCAGCACCCGTTGCCGTGCTTCGAAGCGGTCCAGGCCGAGGTACTTGGCTGGGGCGTTTTCGTTGATGCGCGCGTCCAGCGTCAGCACGCCGATCAGCGGCAGCTGATGGCGTTGGCCAACGGCATAGTCGTTCGCGTCGTGCGCCGGCGTCACCTTCACCACGCCGGTGCCAAACGCCGGGTCGACGTAGGCGTCGGCGATCACCGGGATGCGCCGGCTGCAAAGCGGCAGTTCAACCTGCTTGCCGATCAGATGGCGGTAGCGCTCATCCTCGGGATGGACCATCACGGCAACGTCGCCCAACATGGTCTCGGGTCGCGTCGTGGCGACCGTCAGGCCTGGCTCGATGCGGCCATCCACCGTTTGCGGACCGTCGGCGAACGGATAACAGACATGCCAGAGAAATCCGTCCTCCTCCTCGCTTTCAACCTCAAGGTCACTGACGGCGGATTTCAGCTCCGGGTCCCAGTTGACCAGGCGTTCGCCGCGGTAGATCAGGCCCTGCTCGTAGAGTCGAACGAAGGTCTCAGTCACGGCGCGCGAGCGGCTCTCGTCCATCGTGAAGTACTCACGACCCCAATCCACGCTGGCTCCGAGGCGGCGCATCTGCGTCGTGATGGTCCGGCCCGATTGCTCTTTCCACTGCCAGATTCGCGCAATGAAGTTCTCGCGCCCAAGCTGATGGCGATCAAGTTGCTGCTCCTGCAACTGGCGTTCAACAACAATCTGCGTGGCGATGCCGGCGTGATCGGTCCCCGGCACCCACAGGGTGTTGGCGCCGCACATGCGGTGGTAACGCGTCAGGCTGTCCATGATCGTGAGGTTGAAGGCATGACCCATATGCAGGGTGCCCGTCACGTTCGGTGGTGGCAACTGAATGGCAAAGGCTGGCTGGCCAGCCCTGGGTTGACCGGTGCCACGGTAGCCGGCGCGAGCGTAGCCCTGCTTCTCCCAGGCCGCGCCACAGCGCGCTTCGATGGCTGCGGGTTCGAAAGACTTCGCTAGCGAGTTCAGGCCCGGTTGCTGGGGCGACTCGGCCTTCGGCGTGGAATTCGGGTCGGTCATGGCAAGCAAAAACGGCATCGCACTGGATGCCGCTCGATGATTCAGGGAAAGGCCCGAATTTTATCCGGGCAGCGACGCGACGCGGCTAGACAATCGCCACCAGCACGCTGCAGGGCGCGTGCTCGATCAACGAGGCCGAAACGCTGCCGCGCCACCAGCGCGCGGCCCAACTGTCGAGATGCTTGTGGCCGACCACAATCAGGTCGGCCTGGATGCGCTTGGCGTGTTTGCTGATCTGGTCCACCGATTCACCGAGCAGGACTTCGCCGCCGGCACGCATGCCGCGCCCTTCCAGCCTGGCCAGGCCCTCGGCCAGGATGTCGCGGTACTTCTTCGCCTCATGCTCCTCCAGCTCGGCGTCGTAGAAGGTTCCCTCCATGCCGATCTGATTCAGCAACATGGGCCGGACCGCGACCAGGAACAGTTCAGCCTGACTCCATTGGGCGATGTCATGACAGTCGAGCAGGGCTCGCTGGCCCGATTCCGAACCGTCGTACGCCAGCAGAATTCGCTTGTACATGAATCATCTCCGTTCATTGCAGAGCCTCGCAGGGAAGCATAAGACCATGTTACTTGCATTGCAACCGGGGGTGAAGCGGGGGTGAACCCGAATCGCCGGGGCCGTGGCCAGCGGACATTAGGGACGGTTGCGCTGCACCAGCTCGAGCAGGCGCTGCCCGCTCATGCCGCTGACGCCATGTTGCTGCGCTTCATGGATCAGCGTGCAGATGCGGCGATTCAAAGGCGCCTCGCGTCCCAG
>JBCKPH010000146.1:0-4571 GCA_038901755.1 Burkholderiaceae bacterium
CTGTGCACGGCCACGGTCGAGGACCGGGTCCCGCCGCACAGACGAGGAAGTGGTGAAGGCTGGGTCACAGCGGAGTACGGCATGCTGCCCCGCGCCACCCACACCCGGAGTGACCGGGAAGCGGCGCGCGGCAAGCAAAGTGGCCGGACCCAGGAGATTCAACGTCTGATTGGCCGCTCGCTGCGTGCGGTTTTTGACCTGAAGACACTGGGCGAGCGAACCATTTCGCTCGATTGCGACGTGCTGCAGGCCGATGGCGGCACCCGTACCGCCAGCATCACCGGCGCCTTTGTCGCGGCTCAGGACGCAGTGTCACTGCTGCTACGACAGGGCAAGCTGCTGCAGTCCCCCATCCTTGATCAGGTGGTCGCCGTTTCCGTTGGCCTCTCGAACGGGGTGGCCCTGCTCGATCTGGACTATGTCGAGGATTCGGCCTGCGACACCGACATGAACGTGGTCATGACCGGCGCCGGGCACTATGTCGAGGTGCAGGGAACGGCCGAAGGCAGGGCGTTCACACGCAAGGAAATGGACTGGTTGCTGGCGCTGGCTGAAAAGGGTATCGCTGAGCTGGTCGGCCTGCAGCGCCGCGCGCTGGCGGACTAGCGCCTGCTCCGACTGCCAGGCTGGCAAAACAGGCACCTCAAGCGATGAAGCTGGTGATTGCGTCCGGCAATCCGGGCAAGCTCGCCGAGATGCGCGCCATGTTCGCGCCGCTGGGTCTGGAGCTGATTGCGCAGAACGAACTGGGCATTGCTGCTGCGGCCGAACCGCACTGGACCTTTGTCGAGAATGCGTTGGCGAAGGCGCGCCATGCCAGTCAACTCAGTGGCTTGGCCGCGCTGGCCGACGACGCCGGCCTCTGTGTGGACGCTTTTCAAGGGAGGCCCGGCGTCGACACCGCGTTCTACGCCACGCTGTTCGGCTACGACAAGGGTGACGATAACAACGTGCGCGCCTTGCTCGAGCAGATGCGCAACGTGAGCAACCGGCGCGCCGCCCTGGTCAGTACGTTGGTGGCGCTGCGCGGGCCTGACGATCCGCAGCCGCTGATCGCAAGCGGCCGCGCGGTCGGCGAGATTGCCCGCGAACCCGCCGGGCTGAACGGCTTCGGCTTCGACCCGGTGATGTTCATTCCCGCTCTTGGCAAGACCTTTGCCCAGCTTGATCCGGCAGTCAAACACGCCCACAGCCATCGCGGGCAGGCGGCGCGCCTTATGGTTGAACTGATGCGCCAGCAATGGGGTATGTCGTGACGGTGCGCACCGATCCCGCGGAATTCATGCGTGGCGGCCTGCTGCAACTGGCGGCGCTGCCACCGCTGTCGCTCTATGTGCACCTGCCCTGGTGCATTCGCAAATGCCCCTATTGCGACTTCAACTCGCACGAGATGGCGAGCGGGCAACTGCCCGAGCAGCGTTACCTGGACGCGCTGCGCGCCGATCTGGAGGCGGCCCTGCCGCTGGTCTGGGGCCGCTCGGTCCACAGCATCTTCATTGGCGGCGGCACGCCCAGCCTGTTTTCGCCGCAGGGCATCGACCGCTTGCTGGCCGATGTTCGCGCCAGGCTGCCGCTGGAGCCGGGTTGCGAGATCACGCTGGAGGCGAATCCCGGCACGTTCGAGAAGGAACGTTTTCGTTCGTTCCGTGCTGCCGGAGTAACCCGCCTGTCGGTTGGTGTGCAAAGTTTCGACGATGCTGCGTTGCGCGCGCTGGGCCGGGTCCATGACCGGACCCAGGCCATTGCCGCCATTGAAGAGGCGGCCCAGGCCTTCGACACCTTCAATCTGGACCTGATGTACGCGCTGCCCGGCCAGACCATGGCCGCCCTGGAGCAGGACGTCTCACTCGCGCTGGGGTTCGCGCCGCCCCATCTTTCGATCTATCACCTGACGATCGAGCCCAACACCTACTTCGCCAAGTTCCCGCCAAAACTGCCCGACGAAGACCAGGCTTGGGCCATGCTGGACCGGCTGGTCGAGCGGACCGGCGCTGCCGGCTTGCAGCGCTACGAGGTGTCGGCATTCGCCCGACCCGGTCACGAATGCGCGCACAACCGAAACTACTGGCGCTTTGGCGACTACCTCGGGATCGGCGCCGGGGCCCACAGCAAGTTGAGCTTCGCGCACCGCATCGTGCGCCAGGTGCGGTATCGGGAGCCGCGGCTCTACATGGAGCACGCCCTTGATCCGCAGACGCCTGGCCGCGCCGTGGCGCAGGACGACGACATCCGGCGCGCCGAGCTGCCGTTCGAGTTCATGCTGAACGCCCTGCGCCTGCGCGAGGGGTTCGACTTGCCGATGTTCAGCGAGCGCACCGGGTTGCCGATCAGCGCCATCGAGGCCAAGTTGCAGCTGGCCGAGGAACGCGGCCTGATCGAGCGCGAAGGATTGCAGGTGCGTGCCTCGACCAAGGGATTCGACTTCCTGAGCGACCTGCAATCACTGTTCCTTGCCGAGTAAAATTGAGGCAGCGGGAAGAGTGGCAGAGTGGTCGATTGCACCGGTCTTGAAAACCGGCGACTCGCAAGGGTCCGTGGGTTCGAATCCCACCTCCTCCGCCAGTTTACCAATGGGATGACGTTATAAATACGTCATACCCCCCAAAGAACCCACCTAAGAATTTGCGCCTGGATGAGACGGCATAAGCGCCGCTGATTTCATGGCCTCCCGGGCCACTTGCTCAAATCGCGGGATTGACGCCTGCTGACGGCGTGTATCACTCCCGATGGGCGCAAGCCCCTCGCCATCCTCCCTTGGCGAGCATGCCTCGGCATGTTTCAGCCCGGACTTTGTGCCGGGTTTTTTTCTGCTGCCTTTCTGTCCGCTTACGCATCCCCAAAGCCACCACTATCGGTCAGCCTCTTGCCGTTGTGGGGGAGTCCATATACGCGGTTAGACCGGTCCACGGCGAGCCTCTTGCCAGACCATGATTGCAAGCCCGGCCGTGATTGCAAACGCGATCGCGCTCAGCCAGACCGGAACAATCAGCCCGTTCACGGTAACTTCCCAGCCAAGGATAAAGCGAAGCAATTGCACTACGGCGATAAGCGCAAGTAAAACGACTGTAATCGTAGTAAAGGGCTTCAAGTGTTGCCTCCGATCTTTAAGATGATTGCGTCAGGGTGATGGTCGAGAGCGGTCTAACGACCGGCTTCAGGCGCGCGCCGCTTTCGGCGCGTCGTCCTGGAAGCCGTTGTTCGGTGGCACACGCACCCGTGCACTGTTCACGAGCGGCTGATTTCGGCCAGGAGCAGTCATTGCCCGCCTAAGCCGCGCGTACCGCGTACACGCGCATCATTGCCTCGCGTCCGCGCAACTGCTGCGGGCCAAGATCCTCCGGCGAGTAGCGCCCGGCGCCCTCCATGCGTGCAAGCGCGTCTTCCGATACAAGGAAGTTCCGCCCCAACGTGCGCGTCGCGTTCTCGATGCGCGAGGTGGTGTTCATCACGTCGCCGTGAAATACGATGGCACGCCGGCTACCCCCAATTTCGCCGGTCACCACCTCGCCCGCATGCAGCGCGGCGCGGATCTTCGGCACTGTGCCGAACTCGCGCTCGAACTCCGGTGCCGCCGCGGCGAGCGCTGCCTCGATCGCGAATAGGCACGCGAGCGGCCGCGCCTCGGGGCGCCATTCGGCCAGTGTCCAGGTGATGACCACCTCATCGCCCACGTACTGATAGACCTCGCCGTAATGCGCGTCCACCGGGTCGGAGGCGACCTGGAACACGCGGTCGAGGTACCGATGCACCGCGAGCGGCCCGAGGCGCTCGGCCACCGGCGTAGAGCCCACCACGTCAACGAAAAGGAAAAAGCGATCCTCCGCGCGCGGCCGGTGGTAACGGCCGCGCATGATGTCGCGGAAACTTCGCTCACCAACGATCTGCGCGGCGTGGCGCAGCATGACCAGCAAGAAGGTCACCAGCGAGGCGATTGCAATCAGCAGGCCACGCGGCAAGACCGTGTCGATCTGCGGCGCGAGCAGCTGCGCCGTTTCCGGGCTCGCCGCGAGCATGGCGACGCGCGGACCGAGCCGGCCGCCGATTACCAGGACGATCACGGCCAGATAGACCAGGGCCTTGGCGAGGACGACGACAAGGAACGGCCGCGCGAAAAGCCGGCGTCCGGCGGGCGTGCGCGGCAAGAAGAGTTCGATGGCGCCAATCATTGCCATGACGACGACGGAATCCGTAGTGGCGCTCATCGCGCCGAAGAGCGCGCCCGTGAGCGGTGGCTTGACCACTGCGGCCCCCCCGCGACGCCAAACGCCGGGCCCAGGATAGCCGCGAAGCCGATCATGGCGCCGTACTCCCGCCAGTGGCGTCGGTAGATCAATGTCGCTCCAAGTCGGGCGCCTTCGCCGTTACAAGGTCAACCTAACGGATAGGCCAGCCAATCCGGCCCTCGCGGCGCGGCACGTCACGCAATCCCATTTCCCCTATGACTTGTACTGGACCCTTCCTTTGTCACGCAGCCGCCCTTCGCCCAAAGTCTACAGCGGAACGTCGGCTTTGGGTCGAAAGCAGTCCTTGGCACACCGACTCTGGACGGCGCTGCCATCGTGCCACCGAAC
>JBCKPH010000147.1:0-4525 GCA_038901755.1 Burkholderiaceae bacterium
TTCTCGTACGCTCCCGATCTCCCCACCATCGGTCGTGCCGCCGCCACGTACGTCGACAAGATCCTCCGAGGTGCGAAACCGGCCGACCTTCCCGTTGAGCAGCCAACGAGGTTCGAGCTGGTCATCAATCTCAATACAGCCCGGGCGCTCGGCCTGACAATTCCACAGTCGTTGCTTCTGCGCGCCGACCGGATAATCGAATGAAGTACTGGATTTTGTGAGCATTTAGGCGGTCGCGACTGTCCGGTATTGACCGTTTGCAATCTCTTGAGACAGGGCGGTTCAAGTACGTGCACCACCGAACAACGGCTTCCAGAGCGACGCGCCGCGAGCGGCGCGCCTGATGCCGGACGTTAAAACTGCTCAAAACCGATTCGGTACACATCATCGATATCGGCGGTGAAAAAATGAAACAAACTTATCCGTCCGCTGTAAAGCAAGACGCCAATTGGTGGATCGGCTGGGTCGAGGCCCGTAACGCCGCCGGTAACGGCTACCAGGGACTTCCCATCGCGTCGTGACCTCGGCGTTGCCGAACCAGCGCGGTTCCAGCCATCACATTTGGACTCCCCCGCACCGGCTCAAGGTCGCAAGCGCCCTTGGGCATCAGCTACGCGCAACGACGGCTTCAGCAACCCGTGCTGGCTGATCCTTCGACCGATCCCATCGACGCCCAAAGGAGAAAATTGTGAAGCTCGCCGGTACGCCGGATTCTGTGCACCGGTTGCCCCTTGCGGCGCCGCCGATGTGACCGCCATGACTCTGGGCCGTCGATCACCCGACGGCTCGGTGCTACCTACCCGCCAGCACCCTGCGGACCACAGGGAGTGACGCTTGCGCGCCCCGCGCTGGCCTACTTGGTATTGCTGCGCGTAGAGATTGCCCGTTTCACCCAGGCCCGATGTTGCCACCCGGCCTGACTCGTCTCTGTTGCTCTGATCCTCACCTCACGGTGGACAGCCGTTAGCTGCTACGCTGCCCTGTGCAGTCCGGACGTTCCTCCAGTGCCTGGTTTCCCAGCTTGCACCAGCGGCGGTCTGGCGAGCTTCACGGCGCTATTATCGGCGCTGCCAGAGCGGCACCCGATCCGTTTCTTCGCCACCGAAGCGGCACATTCAATCGACGCAATCCGCCCTCGCCCAACTCATGTTGCGTCTCACCGAAGTCAAGCTTCCCCTGGACCACGCTGCGGCGGACCTGACCGAGGCCGTGGCCAACCGGCTCGGAGTGACGTCCTCGCAGTTGGACGAGATTTCCATCTTCAAGCGCAGCTACGATGCACGCAAGGCGCAGCTTCGGCTGGTCTACATCGTCGATGTGGCGCTGGCCAGCGTGGCGCTGGAGGCCGAGCTGCTGGCGCGCCACGCCACGGATCCAACTATCCGCGCAGCGCCCGACATGGATTACCGTCTTGTCGACCAGGCCGCCGCGCCGCCGCCGATTCGCCCGGTGGTCATCGGTTTCGGTCCCTGCGGCATCTTCGCCGCTCTGCTGCTGGCACAGATGGGCCTGCGCCCGATCGTGCTGGAACGCGGCAAGCCGGTGCGCGAGCGGACCAAGGACACCTGGGCGTTCTGGCGCCGGGGGCAGCTGCATCCGGAATCGAATGTGCAGTTTGGCGAGGGCGGCGCCGGCACTTTCTCGGACGGCAAGCTGTACAGCCAGGTGCGGGATCCGCGATTCCTCGGTCGCAAGGTGATGAACGAATTCGTCAAGGCCGGGGCGCCGGCCGAAATTCTGATCGACGCGCATCCGCACATCGGCACCTTCCGACTGGTCGGGGTGGCGGAGAACATGCGCCGGCAGATCATCGCGCTGGGCGGCGAAGTTCGGTTTGAGCAACGCGTCATTGACCTGCTGCTGGACGGGCCGGCTGACAAGCGCTGTCTGCGCGGACTCAAGGTACTGGACCTGCGCTCGAACGAAACCAGCGAATTGCGCAGCGACCATGTGGTGCTGGCGCCCGGACACAGCGCGCGCGACACCTTCGCCATGCTGCACGAGCGTGGTGTCAGCATGGAGGCCAAGCCGTTCTCGATCGGCTTTCGCATCGAACATCCGCAGGGCCTGATCGACCGCGCGCGTTGGGGCAAACATGCCGGACAGCCCGGACTCGGCGCAGCCGACTACCGGCTGGTGCACCACGCAAGCAACGGCCGCTCGGTTTACAGCTTTTGCATGTGCCCGGGCGGCACCGTGGTCGCGGCGGCCTCCGAGCCGGGGCATGTGGTCACAAACGGCATGAGCCAGTACTCACGCAATGAACGCAACGCAAACGCCGGCATCGTCGTCGGCATCGAACCGCGCGACTATCCCGGCGGGCCGCTCGCCGGCATCGCGCTGCAACGTCGGCTCGAATCCAAAGCCTATGAACTTGGCGGCAGCAACTACGAGGCGCCGGGCCAGTTGCTGGGAGACTTCTCTGCGGGTCGTGCATCGACCCAACTGGGTGACGTTGAGCCATCCTACAAGCCGGGCGTGAAATTGGTTGACCTGTCGGATGCCTTGCCTGCCTTCGCGATCGAAGCGATTCGCGAGGCGATCCCCGCCTTTGCTCGAAAGATCAGTGGTTTTGACCGGAGCGACGCTGTGCTTACCGGGGTCGAGACCCGCACCTCCTCGCCCGTCAAGATCCATCGCGGTGAGGATTTTCAGAGCAGCAATGTGCGCGGCCTGTATCCGGCTGGCGAAGGCGCCAGCTACGCCGGCGGCATCCTGTCGGCCGGTATCGACGGCATCAAGGTGGCTGAGGCGCTGGCGCGTGACCTGCTGGCGAAGTAGGCCGGTAGTTCAGGCGTTGGACTGCAGGCGCGCGATCCGCTCTTCAATCGGCGGATGCGTACTGAACCACTTCCCGATGCCGCCGGCAATGCCCATTGCCGCCATCGCTTTGGGCAGTTCGGCCGGAACCAGGCCGCCCAGGCGGGCCAGCGCATTGACCATCGGTTGCCGGCGCCCCATTAGTTGAGCCGAACCGGCGTCGGCGCGAAACTCGCGCTGGCGCGAGAACCAGGCGACGATGATGCCGGCCAAAACACCCAAAACGATCTGCAGCACGAGGGTGGTGACCATGTAGCCCAGGCCGGAGCCCGAGCTATTGTTCTTCAGGATCACGCGGTCGACAAAATAGCCGATGACGCGGCTCAGGAACACGACGAAGGTGTTCATCACCCCTTGAATCAGGGTCATCGTCACCATGTCGCCATTCGCGATATGGGCTACTTCATGCCCAAGCACGGCCTCGATCTCTTCGTGCGTCATGCTCTGCAACAGACTGGTGGAAACGGCGACCAGGGCCGAATTTTTGAAGGCGCCGGTGGCAAATGCGTTCGGCGCGGCCTCGAAAATCGCAACCTCGGGCATCCCGATGCCGGCCTTCTCGGCGAGCTTGCGCACCGTCTCGACCAACCAGGCCTCGTCGGCCGTCTGCGCCTGCTCGATGACCCGCGCGCCGGTGCTCCACTTGGCCACCGGCTTGCTAATCAGCAGCGAGATGATTGCGCCACCAAACCCCATCAAAAGGGAAAAACCGAGCAAAGCGGTCAAATCCAGGCCCTCGGCCGTGAGGTAACGGTTCACCCCGAGCAGACTGGCGGCGATGCCAAGCACAACCATCACCGCCAGGTTGGTCAGGACAAACAGAACGATGCGCTTCATGAATTCTCCGTTTCAATGACCGGCATGCGCCGTACGGCATGAATGTTAGGGCATGGGGCCGAAAATCAACCCTTGCCGGCGGTAGGCACATGGACCTTGCGGGATTGCCTCGCGCCCCTGAACACCGCTTCATCGGCATAAAACGCCGGGTCGGCGTTCTCGGCCCACCATCCGGGAACGCCCAGGACCGGGAGCGGTAGGAACGGTTTGCTCGACAGTTTTTCAGACGTCATGTCAGCGGCAAGCCAGTCGTCCAGCGCGGCATTCGTCGGCTGCGCTGGATGCACACGGTAAACATGGGCGGTGATCGATTTTCTTGGAGACACGAGTTTCTCCAACAAGGCATGGCCGAACAGAGTCAATCGCGCCTGCTGCCAAAGCGGCCTTAGATCGAGGAACAAGGCGTTCCAATCGCGCGCCGCCAACGCCTGCCAGAGAGCGTCAGGTGCCTGCAGCAGGGCGGCGTTCTCGTCCAGCAGGGTCAGAGCGTCGCGCAGCGGACCGCGCACCGGTTGAATCCCCATGGCTGCGATCTCGGCCGCCTGCAGCGCATTCATCCTAGCCTTTGTCCGCGGAAACTGCTGCCAGCAAAGGCCGTTGAACAAGTCGTGCCAGCCGGGTCGCACCGGGCAGTTGCGGCTGCGAAAAACGTACTGTTCGTAGGCTTCCTCGGCAGGCAGTTCGTCGTGCGCAACGAAATGCACGGCCGCCGTCTCGCCAGGCCCGAGCCGGTCGAACTGGACCTGGTTCAGTGCCTCGTGCAGAGGCAGGCCACCCTGCCATCGGGCCTGCACCGCCTCGCCGATTTCGCGCCAGGGTGCGAACCAAGGCTGTTGCCAATCCAGGTGACTCATTCCAAGTCGCCTTC
>JBCKPH010000148.1:0-4425 GCA_038901755.1 Burkholderiaceae bacterium
CGCTCCCCGGTCGCATCCGCGCCCTACGCGCCGCCGCCTGGTCGCCCCGTCATGGTGGTGGCCCCTTGGCATCAGTCAGGCGCTTCGCGCAGGGTTCTGGTCAGTGGCCTGCGGCCAGGTGCAACGTGTGTGCCCCGCCCGCCCCACAGCCTCGCCGCTGCGCGGCGTCAGCCCGTCCGCCCCCCAAGGGGGCTCCCTCAACTGCGCGGTAAGGCGATGTTGCGGAAAATGCCGCCATACTGCTCGACGGTTTCTGTGGCACGATGCAGAAGCGATACCCCCACCGAACGCGGTAGTGCGAAACTCGAATTGAAGTGAAAGCCGCCGCCTTTCTTCTGGCGCTCAGCCGCCGCACCCCCACGATCAGTCCATCGCGCGATCCGCTTGCTGATGCTCGCTGCTTCGTCCTTGCGCACGGCGAGACTGGTGAAGGTCGGGCGCTACGCAGAATCATCAACCTGCTTGCGACAGGTGAGGGCGAGTTCTTGGAGGCGGATGTCTGGCATTTCAGCGCAGAAACGCTTGCACTTGTTGCGGCCTTGGTTGATGCGCGCATCGCTGGTATCCCCTATTCCGAGGTAGAGTGGTGGCGCTGAGATTGGCTTTGCGCTTTCCTGTCCATTGGCGGGCGGATCCGCTCCACGACAAGCAAGCGGGTCGATATGGTCAATGGCGAAGCCGTTGTCACTGACTGACGCTACAGACTCACGCGATAGGTAAGCGGTGATGTTGGGTGCGTTGCCATCAGCGCGAAGCGCCATTCAGCAGGCAGCGTGCCCGGCATGACCGCGCTGGTGGATGTGGTCGTCCCGCTGGCACGCCGAAGGATCGTCCATGCCTGCCGTTTTGCGCGAGGACACTCCGCAGGCGGCGCAGACGATCAAGGGCCAGCTCCGCATCAAATTTGCTTTCCAAACACATGGCGCATCAAGTTTCACTTTCACGCGCGCCTGACCCACCCGCCCATCAAAAATCGATCCAATTCCCCGCGTTTCATGGGTGATTTTTTGAGCATGTCCACGAGATCTTCGAACTCGATCAACTTGACGTGCAAAACCTGAGCTTGATGTTTGGCCGCTTGGTTGAATCTCCGATTGGTCGCCGCGACCAATTCAAAGCGCACTCCTGGATGCCTGGCCGCATACGCGGCCGCACCCGCAGCGACGTCCTTGACAGCTTCCCATCCAAGCTCCTTGCCTTCCGACCCCGAGCTCTTGCATTGGATAAGCGCGCCCTCATGCCCTTTGATGGCGACGATGTCCACGCCCCCATCGCCCACGCGCTGAGTTTTTATCGTCTTGGTAAAACCTGCCTTGCTCCAAAGAAGCGCGCAGAAAGCCTCGAATGCATCCGGTCCCAGCGACGGGATGTCATCCTCGGTCAGGGGCTCCTCTCCGAAGGCATTTCCGCCATCCGGAGACTCCAAGTCTCCGAAGTCAGCCAGACTCACATCGCCTGCTCCGTTGAGCATGTTCGTGGACAGAATCCGCTTGCGCTCCAACAGCATGTGAAGCTTCGCATCGAAAGTTAAGAAATCCTCGGCGACCACCACGGGGTAATAGACATAGACAGTCTTTTCCTGGCCGATGCGATAGGCCCGATCAGTCGCCTGATCCTCCTTGGCAGGATTCCATGTCCGGGTGAAATGAATGACGTGATTCGCCGCTTGGATGTTGACGCCAAAGCCGACGGCCAAGGGCGACAAGACAATCACACCGAACCCGGCGCGTTTCTGAAAAGCCTCGATTCGTCGCTGGCGGTTTTTCGCATTGGCAGAATCTGCCGAAGTGTCTCCATTGATCACGTCCGGCACGAAGCCAAATGAATCGGAGATCGCCCGCTGCAGCGTCCGTTGCAAATCTCTGAACTCGCAAAAGACTATGACCTTGTCACCCGGTAATGAACGTTTGATTTCCTCGAGACGACCCAGCAACCATGCCATCTTTGGTGACGCCTTCTTGATCTGTTCGATAGGCTCATCGCTTGTAGCCACATGGCCGGGCGGCCGGGGATCAGAACACAGGCGCCGCAGGTATTGCAGCAACCCCAGCGGCGATTGAAGCCCTGAGGATTGGCCGCCCGCGCCGGCTCGGTATTGAGCGATTGCATCGGCATAGAGCGCGCGCTGCCTTTGCGACAAGGGCAACGCCCGGCACCCTTGATGCTCGATTTTTGCCGGCAAGTCCTTGGCGACATCCGCCTTCATGCGCCTCAAGAGCTGAGGCTCGATCAAGGTTTGCAATTCGTCGATACGAGCCTTCTCCTCGTCGGTATCCTCCTCGATCGGTATCCGGTATTTCGTCCCAAAATCCTTCAACGCGCCTAGAAGCCCTGGTTGCACGAAGTCAAACAGGCACCACAAATCAGTCAACGTGTTCTCGACGGGCGTCCCTGTGCAAGCGATCTTCAATCTGGCGTTTTGCTTCTTCGCAGCCCTGGTCACCAACGCGTTTGGGTTCTTGATCTTCTGCGCTTCGTCGCAAATCATCGCCGACCAACGCTGCGCGGCAAGCGAAAACTCCAAATCTCGAAGCGTCTCGTAGGTCGTCAAAACAACTTGGGCGCCGCCGAGCCAGCCGGGAACCAACAGCTTGGGAGAGCCGGCCGCCACAAGGCTTTCATCGAGCGCCGATTTTGGGATGCGCTTAGATGCGAGCGCGGACCCATACAGCGTCAGCACGTCCATCGATCCGGGCTCGAAGAACTTCTCGATTTCCGCCTTCCAGTTGTCCAGCAGCGAAACCGGTGCCACGACCAAAAATGGATCGATGCTTGCATCGTCCTCGATCGCGGCGGCCATGAACGCCAAAAGTTGAATCGTCTTGCCAAGGCCCATATCGTCGCAAAGCAATGCACCTTGGCATGACTTCGGGGAGCTGCGCCACATGTGTTGGAGCCATGACAGTCCAACCAACTGATGGTCTTTGAGCGAAACACTGCTGCGAAGGCAGGTTGGCTGCGTCGGCGGCAGCCGTCCATCGAGAAGGTCTCCTCGACGTTCTTCGTAGTCGAGGGTGTCCACGTTGGACTTGACCAACAGCCCCTTGCGCTCCACCGCGAGCGTTTCACCCTTGGGCTTCTTGGGCTCAAACAAGCCCCTGCCGACTTCCTGTTTGACCGCCCCAAGAGTGTCGAGAGCATCCATAGCCCAATCGACTGGAACGGGTTTGGGGCATCCGGGAAACGAAAAGCTCTCGCGCTTTTCGTCCTTTGCCCTTTGCGCCTCTTCGCGGAAGACCTCCAAGTTCCGATCATCCAAGGCGATGGCCACGGTCTCGCCGCCCTCGGGAGTGAAGCACAATCCCAGATCGACGTTCTCGGGGAACCATCCTTCCTCGTCGCTCTTCTTGGAAATGAACGGCGAGTAATACGGCTTTTGCGGTCCGAAGCCATACACCCGCTTCGAATACTTGGAGAGATCGAAGATGTCCGAGGCTTTGACCTGCCTCGGTTCCATCATCTGGCACAGCGCTTCCCGCAGGCTGTCCGCATGCGATGGGCTGTCGCCAAGGATTTCGAGGTCGAAGCCGTGCCAATGGCAGCACTGCGCTCCTGATGCCATGCGGCCGTCGAGCTTCGACAGGAAGCCTTCCAAGTCGCGAGCCGACTCGAACTTGACCTCCTCGGCCCGGATCGCGCCCTCGCGGGCCTCTTCGACGATCAAGCCAACATCGAAGGGGTAGCCGCCCTCATCCCGAAGTATCCTGGCAGTGAAGCGAGCAAATACGATGCCGGCGTCCTCGCGAGCGCGTTCGAACTGTGCCGGATCGATGGCCGTGGCCGCAGCCGGTCCCAAGGTCGCGAAGGGGTTTCGAACGAATGCCTCCGCCCGCTCGCCGACGATGCGACGCCCCGGCATGCGCCGAATCTCCCGAAGCACCGTCCGCACATCCTCGGGCAGCAACACTTGAACTAGCCCCGCGCCATCGGGAATGTCGTATCGCTCCGGCACCTCCGAAAACCTGTCGAAGATTTCCATCCACCGGGTCGGCGCGCCGTCGAACGACGGCATGATCTCAACCAGCATTTCGCCCAACACATCAACCTTTCGCATGTCAATGCGCAGCCGCTCTGGTGTAAGCACCACGGTCCGTTTAAGGAAGTCCGCTAGGTCGGCTCCCGCTTCCACCGCATGAGCCCTGATCCTCGACCAATCCCTTCGATTTTCATCAGGGGTCCAACTCCCCGACTTCCTGGCGCGGCGCTCGGAGATCGAACGCACCGTCTGCCATGTCTGCTCAGGCATCAATGCGGCTTTGCCCGACGAGACGAGGACCGCGCCTTCGATGTCGACATTCCCCCTGGGTTGGTTGCCTTGCGGGTCCCGCCAGCTCTGTATGGCAATGGAGAAGTCCGGAGCAGCCAACGTTCCTTTGCTCGAAAGAGAGGGCTTCCAAGCTTCGTGCGGCGGAAGCTTCATCAACG
>JBCKPH010000149.1:0-4263 GCA_038901755.1 Burkholderiaceae bacterium
TTTCATGTCGCTCCTTCAATTGTTACTGAACACCCAACACTCACCGCCCTCTTCAACGAAGGTCACGTCGCCGCCGCATCGACAGTCGTTGGCGTAGGACTTGTAGTCAATGTAGCTGCGCAGGCTCTCGGGAATCTCACTGAGCATCCCGCACGACTTGCTGGCGCAGGTGTCGAGCCGCATCATCAACGAGGTGCGCGGCATCAACCGGGTGGTGTACGACATCTCCTCCAAGCCGCCCGCCACCATCGAGCGGGAGTGAGGGATCGTTCCGGGTTTGTCGACCGGGCGCTGGGCGGGCGAGCCTGCCGGGCCGGGTCCGCCCGCGCCGGCCCCCGAGTGGCCGGCGAACGCCGTCCTACCCCTGACGTATCACCCTCTGGCACTACGACCTGCATCATCCTGAACGGCGGTTGAGCGGGCGCACCTTCGGACCAAAAAACCCCCCGGGACCCTCCGCTTGTGGCGTTTTGCAACAGAAGCATTGACGCGCACGGGGTCAGGGTATAAACCTCCAGATCCGTCAGGTGATAATAATCCAATGTTAAACACGACCACGAAGTTTCGGCTGCTCTACGCAATCGTCGCGCTCGCGTTGGGCGCGCCGACGTGTCTGCTCGCCGCGCCGGCGGACGAAGTCAAGGCGCTGATGGAGTCGGGTCGCGCAGCCGACGCCTACGCGCTTGGTAAACGCTCGCCCGAGGCCCTCGGCGATCCGGCCTTTGATTTCTATTTTGGCATCGCGGCGATCGACACCGGGCACGCCGGCGAAGGCGTGCTCGCGCTGGAGCGCTATCTGCTGAACTTCCCCGAGAACCAGTCCGCGCGATTGCAGCTCGCGCGCGGCTATTTCGCGCTGGGCGACGACGCGCGCGCGCGCGAGGAGTTCGAAGACTTGCGCAAGCTCAACCCCCCCGCCGCAGTCGCGGCCAGCATTGATCGCTTCCTCGACGCGATCCGGCTGCGCGAGACGCGCTATAACGTGAGCACGGGCCTGTACATCGAGGCAGGAGTCGGTATCGACTCCAACGTCAACGCCGGCGTCGCCAACTCGAACATTTTCCTGCCGAATTTCGGCAACGTGCTCGTCTCCCCGGCCGGCACCAAGACCGGAGACAGCTTCACGCACCTGGGCACGGGCGGCTATGTGACCTACCCGATCGCGCCGGGTGTGGCGCTGTTCGCCAACGGCCAGGCCGAAGGGAAGCTGCACACCAACAACACGCAGTTCGACCAGGGCAACTACAACGTGTCGGGCGGCGTATCGGTGCTGCGCGAGAAAAACCTGTTCCGCGTGGGCCTCAACCACAACCTGGTCACCATCGAGAGTGACCGGTTTCGCGCCTCGACCGGGGTTTCGGGAGAGTGGCAGCACCAGCTCGACGAACGGCAGTCGTTCAACGTCGGCGCGCAGCTCGCGCGCCTCAAATACACGGGCGCCAACTCGACGCGCGATGCCGACTTCTACGGTCTGTCGGCGGGCTACCGGCGCCTTTTCAGCCAGGCCTGGCAGCCGGTATTTTCGGTACTGGTGAACGCAGGCCAGGAAAAAGTGATCGCCGCCGGGCGCGACGACCTCAGCCGCGATATCTACGGCGGCCGCCTGGGCGTGAGCTTTACGCCCGCGGCGAAGTGGGGCGTTTCCGCCGGCTACACCTACCAGAACAGCAAGTACCAGGCACCCGACGCGTTTTTCACGACCACGCGCAAGGATGAGTACCATGCCCTGGACGCCTCGGTGACTTACCTGGTCAGCAGGAATATTTCCTTGCGCGCCGAAGCGCTGCTGGCGAGGAACAAGTCGAACCTGGAGCTGTTCGCTTTCCCGCGCGATCTGTTGGTGTTGAAGGTGCGCTACGAGTTCAAGTAGGAAAAAATCATGAAACTATCCGTCGTGCTGTTGCTGCTGGCCGGAGCCGTGCTGATGCCGGTACCGTCGATTGCCCAGGAAGCCGCGGGGCGTGTGCTGGTGGCGGTGGGAGACGTGACGATTGCACGCGGCGTTCAAAAGATCGCCGCCGGCGCCGGCACCGAGGTACGTATCGGCGACACCGTCGAACTCGGTCCGCAGTCCAGCGCGCAGATCCGGTTTACCGACGAGTCGATCGTCGCACTGCGCTCGGGAACCGCGTTCCGCATTTCCGAGTATGCGTTCCAGGGCCGCGCTCCGGAGGAGCAGCGCGCTTTCTTCGATCTGCTGAAGGGCGGGTTGCGCACCGTCACCGGCATCATCGGCCGGGCGAGGCAGGACCGGTATGGCGTGGTGACACCCACCGCGACCATCGGTATCCGGGGCACCCATTACACCCTGGTGCACTGCGACAACGACTGCGATCGCCCCGCCGCGCGCTCCGTGGCCAACGGCACCTACGGTTCGGTCGTCGATGGGCGCATCGCAGTGAGCAACAAGGCGGGCGAGACAGTGTTTGGCTCGGACCAGTTCTTCTTCGTGGCGAACGACGTGACGCCTGCGCAGCAACTGATCGGCCCGCCCGAACATCTGAAGGAGGTGCGTGCAACGACCAAGCCGAAACCAGGCGCGCAGGCCCCCACGAGCGCCGAAGCGCAACAGGCCTCGGGCGGCTTGCAGAGCGCGCCCGCCGACGATATGCGCGTATCGTCATCGGTCAGCAATACCGTCGCGATTCCAGCGGCGCTCACCACCAACGTGTTTCAGCCCGCCGAGAACGCCACCGTGCAGGGGCCGTCCGCCATCCTCGATCCAACGTTTACCGGCACGGTGTTCTACCGCATTCAGGGACCGTTCAACATCCCGCTGACCTGCTCGAATCCGCAGGACTGCGGCGTGTTCACCGCCGGCGACATCACGCTGGGCGTCAATTTCACGCTGCAGCACGCCGGGGTCTCAGTCAACGTCAAGAACCCGGTCAACGGCGACACCGTCAACATCGGCACGCCATTCACCAGCCAGGGCCTGCCGCTGACCGTGGAAGGCGGCCAGGTCACGTTCTCCGGCACCTTCAATCTCGCCGATCACCCGCAGAACAGCGGCGCGTTCCGCTGCAGCAACTGCGGACCGAATGGCTCGGTCGGTTTCCTGTCCTCGATCAGCTTTTCGGGCTCCATCAGCGGCGCGCAGGCGACGCTGAGGATCTCGGGCGTCGATTCGAGCGGCAATTCGGGGTTCGGGACGACCACGCTGACGCAGGCGACGCCGCCCAACAACGACGTCGCGGCGATCGCGACGCCGACGTCCGGCGGCGGCGCGTCAGCGCGCTCGGCGGCGTTCTGGGGCGTGCAGCTCGACAGCTCGCGCCGCCTCGTCGATTTCGGTCCTTCCGTCGGCCAGATCAAGGCCAACGTCGGCTCGGCGACGAATACGATCGCCGGCAGCAGGCCGGACGCGGGCAACCTCGTCTGGGGCGCGTGGACCGGGGACGGGGCGCAGGTCACCGACTTCAATTACGTCACGTTCTCGCCGACCAGCACCGCCGGCTCGACACCGTTCATGCCCTGGATCACCGGGACCGCCACCAACACGCTGCCGCCGTCGCTGGGAAGCAGCGTCACCTATTCGCCGGTCGGATGGCTGATCAACAACGGCTTCGCGGTCCTGAACAGCGGCAGCATCACCGCCGATTTCGTCAACCGCACGATGAGCCTTAACCTTGACGCGACGCGCACCAGCGGCGAGCCGAACCGCTTCGTAATGAGCGGCGGATCGGGCTTTTCATCCATCACCGGCCGCTTCTCGGCGGGCTTCGTCAACGTCCAGTGCGTCTCGGGTCCCTGCGCCACCAACGGCAACCCGGCCGGCGGCGGCTTCGGCGGCTTCTTCGCGGGTCAGCAGGCCGAAGGCGCCGGGGTCGCGTTCGTCGCAGGGTTCGGCGTCGGCAATGGCGTAAGTGGCGTCGTCGGCTTCAAGCGCTAAAGTCTCACGCCACCACCAGCGCCGGCGCGGGCTCGATCGCATGACTACTTGCCGTTCAGACTCTGTTTGATCCGCAGCAGCACCTGCTTGTCCAGCACGTCTTTCTCGCGATAATCGGTCTTTCCCCCAACCGCTCGCGGCCCATGAAGGAAATGCAGCGCGCCTCGTCCACGAGGATGCGCTTGGAAGGAAAGCCCGGCCGGAACGGGCGGGCATAGTCGTTCCCGTTGTGGCTGGCCGCAGGCCACTGAATAGAACATTGCGCGCAGCGCCTGACTAAAGCCAAGGGGCCGCAGGCGTGACGGGGCGACCAGGCGGCGGCGCGTAGGGCGCGTAAGCGACCGGGGAGCGCCGACGGCTGAGGCGCCCGG
>JBCKPH010000150.1:0-4220 GCA_038901755.1 Burkholderiaceae bacterium
GACCCATGACCTGGACACGCTGTTCGAACTGAGCAGCCGCATCGTGGTGCTGGCCGAGCATCGGGTGATCGTGTCCGGAACACCGAAGGAAGTGATTGCCTTCAATCATCCTTTTATCCACGAGTTTTTTCTCGGTGAACGCGGGCAGCGCGCGATGGAACTGCTGCGCGAATACCCGTTCACCGTTTGAGGTTAGGCCTCACTGCGCGTGGTGGCATGGGTCAGGTGTTCGGGTAGCGGTGATACATGAAGAACTGCTCGTCCTGCTTCCAGCCACGTGCCTCGTACACGGCTTGAGCAGTTGTGTTTGGCCTTGCGACATTCAACGTGACGCGGGCGGCACCGAGCGCCCAAGCGTACGCCTCAAGTGCTGCAAGTAGGCGGGTGGCGACGGTCTTGCGGCGGCCCAACTCTGACACGAACAAGTCGTTGAGCACGAACACCCTCTTGAGGGAGACCGAGGAGAAGCTGGGATAGAGCTGCGCGAAGCCTACGGTCTGCTCGCCCTCATGGGCAATGAAGACGATCGACTCACCGTGATCGAATCTGGCACGGAGAAATTCTTGAGCAGCGGACAGGTCAGTGGCTTGACCTTGGAACTGTCGATACTGGTCGAAGAGCGATGCGAGTTGATCCAGATCCGAGAGAACGGCTTGGCGGATGGTAACGTCACTCATGGGCGAATATTCTTCTGCGTGGACGGATGAGGGGGCTTCTTGTGAGGCCTAACGAGGCTGTACAAAAAGTCCCCGACATGGGCAACACAACGTTTTCAGGGGTCCCTTGACCCTTGCCGCGATCACAATCATCGAATGCAGCGCGTTCTGAGAGGTCAGTTCTTTCATTTTGGCGACTGGTCGTGATGCGAAGACATTTTTTTACAGCCTCAACGTAGAGGTAAGCGGCTCCGCGCTTTTGCGGCGTCCCTCTTGAATGATGGGATGGACTCCCCCGTTCTTTTGCGCCACATTGGCGCACTGGTCTTCATTGGCTACGGCGTCAGGTCTTCAAACGAAAGGAGTCCGAGATGAATGCTACTACCGTTGCCGTCGATCTTGCAAAGTCCGTGTTCCAGCTCGCCGTGGCCGATTCCCACTGGCGCCTGGTTGAAAGCTCGAAGCGGCACGTGCCTCGGACATTCGCTCGGTGCGCGTCAAGTCGCTTGAACAACAAGCCTTGCAGGGTCTGCAGCGCATCCGCAGTTTGTGGATGGGAACGCGCACCAGCCGCATC
Organism: Burkholderiaceae bacterium; assembly: GCA_038901755.1. Classification (GTDB taxonomy): domain Bacteria; phylum Pseudomonadota; class Gammaproteobacteria; order Burkholderiales; family Burkholderiaceae_C; genus JBCKPE01. Next base: position 1,234 of record JBCKPH010000150.1, read on the forward strand.
AACGCCCTGCGCGGTTTCTGTCGTGAGTTTGGCATTGCCATCCCCGTCGGCGCCCGCACCGGCATCGAGGTCATCAGCCGGGTGTTGGCCGACCCGGCCATGGTGGCGGCCACCTCGGGCGATGTCAGCCACTTCAAGGATGCGCGGCACTTCGCCAGCTGGTTTGGCCTGACGCCCAGGGAGCACAGCTCGGTCTGCGGCGTGCGCCGCTGGGCGCTGGATGTGCGAAGCAGAACGAACCACAACAAGGCGGCCTGCGCGCTGGCCAACAAGATGGCGCGCATTTGCTACGCCACGCTCAGGGACAAGGCGCCCTTTGCCGAGGGTACGAATCTGGCCAGGAAGATGAATCGCCAGGCCCATATGATGCCGGCCTGACAACCCAACATCCAGACAGCCGTCACCAGGAAAGATATCTCCACCCCACCCACGCTTGCTTGCGAGTTGATCGACCATCATGGCCCACCGGGCACACCCCACATCGACTGACGCCGATAGCTCTTCCGGCAGACAACCTGCCGCTTGTAACGATTGGCGCACCGGCGACGCAGATTCTTGTGCCGACGGGCCACAAACGAGCCCCCTCAGATGCCGGAAAACGAGCAGCAGGCGCTTCCCCAACAGCCACCACTATCGGTCAGTCTCTTGCCGTTCAGGGGGAGTCCACATAAGGGGCCTGTTAAGCTGATGGCAAAGCGGCCCCGGCCAGAAAGGAGATGACATGCAAAACAAGGCCCATGCCCTGGCCGCCGGCATCTTCGTGCTGATCATGTCTGCGCTGGCCGTCGCCATGGCGTTCTGGTTGACGCGGGACACCGACACGCGCAATCAGTTCGAACTGTTCACGCGCGAGGGTGTCACCGGCCTGCGCGCCCAGGCCGCGGTGCGCTACCGCGGGGTGCCGGTGGGCAAGGTTCTCTCGATCGGGCTCGATCCGAATTCACCAGGCGGCGTGCTGGTGCGCATCAGCGTCCATGAATCGACGCCGGTGACGAAGGCGACCTTTGCCACGCTGGGTTTCCAGGGCGTGACCGGTTCATCCTTCGTGCAGCTTGACGACAACGGCGAGGCGTCCGCGCCCTTGAGCACAAGCAACGACCAACCCGCGCGCATTCCGCTGCGTCCCGGCCTGCTCGGAACCCTGACCGATCGCGGCACCGCCCTGCTTGGGCAGGTCGAGCAGTCAGCGCGGCGCCTGAACGAGCTGCTGGCGCCGGAAAACCAGAAAAAACTGTTTGCCACGGTGGAACAGATTGGCGCCGCGGCGCAGGGCATCCAGCGCCAGGGCGCGTCGATCCAGAGCGTCGTGCTCCAGCGCCTGGACCCGGCCCTGGCCAGCGTGCCTGCCGTGAGCGAGGAGGCGATCAAGACCCTCAAGTCGCTGCAGACAGCGAGCACCGAACTGGGCCGCAGCGCGGCCGATTTTTCCCGCGTCAGCGCCAACGTGGCACGAACCGCCGATGAATTCAGCCTGGTGGCGAAACGCCTGACCGAGAAAGGCGGCACGCTGGACCAGCTGGCCGAAAGCAGTGACGCCGTATCGGCCACGACTTCGCGCATGAACCGGAGCAACCTGCCAAGCGCCCTGCAGGCGACCGACAGCACGGCTCGCGCGGCGCAGCAATTCGAGCGCACGGCGAGCCGGTTGCAAGAGAATCCGCAGCAGTTGATCTTTGGCGCCGGCGTGGTCCAACCCGGGCCGGGTGAACCGGGGTTCAAACGGCCAGAGGCAAAGAAATGAACCCGTCGAGATTGAGATTGTTGAATCGCCGCGCGCGGCTGGCCCTTGCGTTTTGCGCGCTCGGCCTGCTGCTGTCATGCACCGCCCTGCCGGACAAACCGGAACGCCCCGCGGTCTACGATTTCGGGCCCGGAGCGCTGAGCGCCGCCGCGGCCAGCACGCCTACGCTGCCACCGCTCACCCTGGCCGAGGTTGAGGCGCCGGCTTCGCTCGACAGCAACGCCATGCTGTACCGCCTGCTGTACGCCGACCCGGCCCAGTTGCGACCCTACGCTCTGGCGCGCTGGAGCATGCCGCCGGCCCAGCTGCTGCGGCAGCGCCTGCGCGACGGACTGGAAGGCCAGCGCGCCGTTCTGAACGGCTCTTCCAGCACGGAAGGCGCCCTGCTGCGAATTGAGCTCGAAGAGTTCGCGCAGCTGTTCGGCAGCCCGGATCACAGCGTTGGCCTGGTCCGGCTGCGCGCGACCCTGGTTCGAATCGACAGCCGGGGCGAACGACTGCTCGGTCAACGCCGCTTCGTGGCGCAGCGTCCGGCCGCATCGGCCGACGCGCCGGGCGGGGCGCAGGCGCTGGCCCGGGCCACCGACGCCGCCGTCCAGGAGCTGGCGCAATGGCTCGTGTCCCTGCGCTGAGCGAAGCCTGAGGCCTCGATGTCCGGCTTGGAGCAGCAACTGCAGGCGGCCGGACTGGAACTGCTGGGCGACTGCGCGGCCATGGCGCAGCGTGACCCGCATTTGCTGCAAGGCGCGATGTTGCTGGAGGACTTCAGCGAAGCCGAGGCCGGCCTGCTTGGCGCGGCCATGTTGCGGGTGCGGGCGGCAACCAACCAGGTGCTGATCAGGGAGGGGGACAACGGCAACTGGATGCTGCTGTTGCTCAGCGGAACGGTGGACGTCACGAAGCGCCGGCCGGGGGGCGAAGCGTCTCGGCTCGCGGTGGTGAGATCGGGCGCCACGCTGGGCGAGATGTCCATGCTCGACGGCGAGTTGCGCAACGCCACCTGCACCGCGATCGAGCCGGTTGAGGCCGCAGTGTTGACCCGTGAGGCGATTTCCGAGCTGATCCGGGCCCATCCGGCGATCGGCGCCAAGCTGCTGGTGAAGCTGACTCAGTTGCTTGCACAACGCCTGCGCAACAGCAACAACCAGTTGCTCAAGCTGCTGCAAGACCGTGCATCCGGCACAGCTTGAAGCGCCGGCCCGCAGCGAGCGGCCGTCAGCGACCACCGGCGACGTCGATGAGCGCG
>JBCKPH010000151.1:0-4205 GCA_038901755.1 Burkholderiaceae bacterium
AGCCTGGTGGTGCCTGGCAATGGCGGTACTCCGTCGTTGCCACTGACCGAAGCTACAGACTCACGCGATAGAAAAGCGGTGATGTTGGGTGCGTTGCGATCAGCGCGAAGCGCCATTCAGCAGGCGGCGTGCCCGGCATGACCGCGCCGGTGGTGGACAGTGCTACAGCCGGTGGTTACATGCTCTTTAGTGCTCTAGCCCCCGTGGAATGTGCGTAAGCAGCTATCAAAAGAATAGCGACTGTTTCAAGGCTTGGTCTTGTTGAGTTGCTGCGGGATATGGAGAAAAACAAGGGCGCGTGATGGCAAGAAATCGGATGTGGCATTAATGCCATCTCCGGTAATTCCTCGCAGGCGCGTGCGTGACTGAGCATTTCTGTCTTCGCTTTGTGCATTAATTCACAGAGCGAGAACTTCGCCCTTTGCCGCCTGTCGAGTTTTGCCGCGTTGACCTTGCCACTTCCACCAGCCCCACACGGCACCCTGTAGCCAGCCACAGCCCCCACAGCGTTACGTCCAGGCGGTGAATGCAGGTCTGGCAGGTCATAACGCCCCCAATGCTTGCACCACGTCGCGCAGGTCACGGGCGATAAACCCAACGCCACCGGCGGCGCGGATGCGCTCAATGAACTGCTGCTGCTCAGGGGACTGACTCCTACGGTAGTAGCGGCCTTGTCTCTCGCATTCCCCTTTTCCACTTCTGGAATTAATTCCAGAACTGGCGTGGTTCAAGCAGCCAGGGGTTTGGCGATGGCGTCGATGCGCTCCAGAACCTCGGGCGTGAGCTTGGGTGTGATCTGCAGGGCGCCCAGGTTATCTTGAAGTTGGCTCAACTTGCTGGCACCCAGAATCACCGTGCTGACGCGTGGGTTGCGGTTGACCCAGGCAATCGCCAACTGGGCCACATTGCCGCCCAGCTCGGCGGCGATCGCGGCCAGTTTGCCGACGGCGATATTTTTTGCCGGATCGGTGAGGCCACTCAGCAAGAAGGCCATGTCCTTCAATGCGCCTCGGCTGCCTTCGGGCACGCCGGTCTGGTATTTGCCGGTGAGCAGGCCCGATGCGAGCGGACTCCAGGTGGTCAGGCCCAGGTTCATGTCCTCATAAAGCCGGGCGTAGTCCTGCTCGACACGTTGCCGATGGAACAGGTTGTATTGCGGCTGCTCCATCACCGGTTTGTGCAGATGGTGGCGTTCGGCAATCTCATAGGCCGCGCGGATGTCGTCGGCGCTCCATTCGCTGGTGCCCCAATACAAGGCCTTGCCCTGACTGATGATGTCGCTCATCGCCCAGACCGTTTCCTCCACCGGGGTGTGCGGATCAGGGCGATGGCAGTAGATCAAATCAATGAAATCGAGCTGCATGCGCTTGAGCGAGCCGTCAATGGCCTGCATCAGGTACTTGCGGTTCAGTGTGTCGCGCCGGTTCACGCCACTGCCTTCGCGGTCCAGGCCCCAGAAGAACTTGGTCGAGACCACGTAATTGAGGCGTGGCCACTTCAGCGCCTTGAAGGCCTCGCCCATGACAATTTCGCTTTGGCCTATGGCATAAATTTCGGCGTTGTCAAAGAAGTTGATGCCAGCGTCGTAGGCGGCGGCGAGCATTTCAGTGGCGGATTTGGTATCGACCTGGTTGTGATAGGTCACCCAGGAACCCAGTGAGAGTTCGCTGACCTGAAGGCCGCTGCGGCCTAATCGTCGGTATTGCATTTGAGGTGTTCCTTGCAATGAGTAAGTTCGCTAGCGTGACCCATGACGGGCTCACAAGCCGATATTGCATTCCCGCCGCAGCAGCGTCAAGGCATCCTTGAGCGTGCGGTCAAGATCACTGAGCAGCGTGGGCTGGGCCTCCTCAATGAAGGCCTCCCAGAGTTGGGCATAGTCGTCCTGGCGCGGCTCGGGTGCGTGATGCAGGATGTACTGGTTCACCAGCTCCGACCGAAGGCCCGATTTCCGGATTCTGCGAACCAGCGTGGCCGCGGTTTTTTCGCTCAGCAGTGTCTTGGGCGCGCTACCGGCAGCCACGCACAAAAAGAGGGTCAGCAGCGAACCGTCGTCGTCCCGATCCCCGGTCGCTTTGCGCCATGCGGCGGAGGTGTTGAGGTCGAAGTGGTCGACCGCGCTCAGTCCGTCTTCGAGCCAGAAATAGGCGTGGTTCAAAATCGGGTAACACTTTATCGGGTGGCCATCGGTTGAGTCATAGGCAAACCATCCAAAATTCACATTGTCCGTGTTACCCAAATACGTTACTTTTTGAACCACGCCAGCAATCTATTACTGAACGACTTTACGTCTCCATCAAGCAAAGCTGCTGCATAAGCTGTTTTTTTCATATTCAATCCCTTTGTGAGTCAATCTGATTTGCTCTTGTTATTCCTGAACTCCCAGGGTGGCACTGGGTCAGCATCACGCCATAGACCGCGCTTGTCAGCTTTGGCCGCATCTTCCGCCGCCTCGTACAGCCTGCGGTCATTGGGTGACTGCTCGCGCTGATACTGCCGATAGAACCACGCCATGCCGCGCTCGACCTGCACCAGGTTGACATCCCGCCCGTTGACCAGCACCTTACCGATTTGCCGGCCGTAGCGATCTCGCTTGCTTGTCTCGACATTCACAGTCTTGTCGAATGCCAGGTCAGACAGTGATTCTTTGGAGCGGTTGCCGAATGGCTGTTTTTTCTCAGGCGCATCAATGCCGGACAGTCGAATCTTGTGCTGCACCTTGTCGGCATCCAGCACGGTGATGGTGTCGCCATCGGCAATACCGACAACCAGGCCGGTAATGGTTTCTGGTGGTCAATTCGAGGCCGGCGTCAACAGGGAGCTTCTCAGACGATTGTTGTGTTACCTGAATCCGTCGCTTCGGCAGTTGCGCTGGTGTCCGGTTCTGCCGGGGTCGAGGCCGTGTCACCGGCGGTGATTGCGGTGTCGGTGGTGCTTGACGGCGTGGGTGCTGGAGTGGTTTGCGGCGGCGCAGCGAGTGCCTGCGTCTCTGTATAGCGCGCGATGTTGCGACTGATTCTGTCCATGGCGTTGGCCTGTCCGGCGTTGCGCTCGGGCAGGCTCTGCAGGCGGGCCAGGGCGCGCTCCAGGCCGGGCGGGGTGGCTTTTTGTCCGCCCAGATCGACCGCTTTGGCCGGTTTGGCCGCGTCGCTGGTCTGGGCGCGCGCGGCGCTCAGTTTGACGGGCTCGCGGACGATGGGCTGGATGACGCTGGCTGCGATTTTCATGGGACGCTCCTGAGTGGATGCTGAAATACCTCCCAATGTAGCGGCAAGCGCCATCTTTCTAACTCGCAAGCTAAGCCCGAAAAACCTCGTTATTCAACGGTTTTTGAGTTGCTGGCACAGGTGTTGCGCGTTATCCAACGCGCGCTCACCACCCACCTCATCCACCAAGCCGGCATCGAGCGAACGGACGCGGCCACCGGCGCGGTCACGCTGATCCAGCGCTTTGGCTCAGCGGCCAACCTGAACATCCGTCCTTTCTCCCAAGACGCACTCTCTGGTGCTGGACGGCGTGTACCGGCGCACCGACGCTGAGCCGGCCTTTGTCGAAGTGCCCGCGCCCACCGATGAAGCGCTGCAGGCGTTGCTGCACAAGATCATCAGCCGCCTGATGAAACTGCTGACCCGCCGCGGCGTGCTCGTCGAGGAGGAGGGATCGACCTACCTGGCCGACAGCGACGGCGACTCGGACGACGCGCGCACGCTCAGGCCGCTGCAGGCCGCGGCCTACACTTACCGCATCGCCTTCGGCCCGCGTGCCGGGCAGAAGGTGTTCACGGTGCAAGGCACGGTGCCGCGCGATGCCGCGTTCACCCAGGCGCTGTGCGCCGACGAGCAGGGGTTCAGCCTGCACGCGGCCGGTGCGCTGCGGCGCCGACGAGCACCAGCGGCTGGAGCGGCTTTGCCGCTACATCACGCGTCCAGCGCTGGCCAACGAACGCGTGCAATGCAACGCCGCCGGGCAGGTCGTGCTCAAGCTCAAGACCGCCTGGCACGAGGGCACCACCCACATCGTGATGTCGCCGCTGGAGTTCATGCAGCGCCTGGCGGCGCTGGCGACCGAAGGGCGCTCTCCGGACACCCGTGCCACGGCCGCGGCTGCACCTGATCCGCTTCCATGGAGTGCTGGCGCTGTACTTCAGAACTTCGGCCAAGCTGCGCGCGCTGGTGGTGCCGGCGTGCCCGGACGAGGATGCCTGC
>JBCKPH010000152.1:0-4115 GCA_038901755.1 Burkholderiaceae bacterium
GACCTGGCGGTGTTGACGGCGGACCACGGCTGCGATCCGACCTGGCCCGGAACCGACCACACACGCGAGCACATCCCGATGGTTTTCCTTGGCCCGGGCCTTGCGCCGCGCGAGCTTGGAATTTCCGAAACTTTCTCCGATATCGGACAGACGCTGGCCAGCCACCTCGGCTTGAGGCCGTTGGAGAGCGGGACCAATCTGCTCTGACCCGCGAACCCGGCGTCGCTGCCAAAGCACCCCTAGAACCTGGAAGGAGAAACTGATGGGATCGCCCGGCTTCCTGCCACAGGAAATCATTCGCAAGAAGCGCGACGGCAACGCCTTGAGCGGCCCGGAGATTAACTTCTTCGTGCAGGGTATTGCAGCGGGCAGCATCAGCGAAGGTCAGATCGCTGCATTGGCGATGGCCGTCTTCTTCAACGACATGGGCCAGGACGAGCGTGTCGCATTGACGCTTGCCATGCGCGACTCTGGCGAGGTACTGGATTGGCGCACATTCGATCTGACCGGGCCGGTGCTGGACAAGCATTCGACCGGTGGCGTCGGAGATGTCGTCTCGCTGCTGCTCGGTCCCATGGTGGCGGCATGTGGCGGCTTTGTGCCGATGATCTCCGGACGGGGCCTGGGCCATACCGGCGGCACTCTGGACAAGTTCGACGCCATTCCGGGTTACCGCACCGCGCCTGAGCTCGCGCTGTTTCGAAAGGTCGTCAAGGAGGTCGGCGTGGCGATCATCGGCCAGACCGCCCAACTGGCGCCGGCCGACAAACGCATTTACAGCGTGCGTGATGTCACCGCCACGGTCGAGTCGGTGGCGATGATCACGGCGTCGATACTGTCAAAGAAACTCTCCGCCGGGCTGCAGGCGCTGGTGATGGACGTCAAGGTGGGCAGCGGCGCCTTCATGCCCACGCTGGCCCAATCACAGGAACTCGCCGCCAGCATTGTTGGCGTTGGCAACGGCGCGGGGATGCGCACTTCCGCCTTATTGACCGACATGAATGAGTCGCTCGCACCGGTTGCGGGCAATGCGCTGGAAGTGCGCCTTGCACTGGACTACCTCAGCGGCCGTTCACGCCCGGCGCGCCTGCACGAGGTCACCTTGGCGCTGTGCGTGGAAATGCTGCTGCTCGGTGGCTTGGCAGCATCCGAGTCCGCGGCGCGGTCCAAACTGCAAAGCGCCCTCGATTCCGGGGCGGCGGTCGAGCGGTTTTCCCGCATGGTCTCGGCACTGGGCGGGCCGAGCGACCTGCTGGAGCGCCCTGACGCCTACCTCGATCGGGCTCCCATTGTGCTGCCAGTCCCGGCGCCACAGCGTGGTTTTGTCAGCGCCACCAACTGCCGTGGCCTGGGCCTCGCCGTGGTGAATCTCGGCGGCGGTCGTCGGCGCGCCGACGACGCCATTGACTACGCGGTGGGATTGACCGACCTTGCTCCCATCGGCAGCGCCGTCGCGGCGGGTCAGCCGATCGCCATGGTGCATGGACGCACCGAAGCTGCAGCGCAGCAAGCCGTGCACGACGTGCAAGCCGCGTACCGGCTTAGCGACCGCGTGCCGGTGGCCAACCCGCTCGTTTATCAAACAGTTCGCGCGACGAAGGACACAGCATGAAATTCGAGAAGTTGATCGAAGAAGCCCGTCTGGCACGGTTGCAGGCTTACACGCCTTATTCGAATTTTCAGGTCGGGGCCGCCCTGCAGTGCAAGGATGGCCGGGTATTTCACGGCTGCAACGTGGAGAACGCTTCCTACGGCCTGTGCAACTGCGCTGAGCGGACGGCATTCTTCAGCGCCATTGCGCACGGCTACAAGCCAGGGGACTTCAGCGCCCTTGCGGTGGTCGGTGACACCGAGGGCCCGATTGCACCCTGCGGCGCCTGCCGTCAGGTGATCCTGGAACTCGGTGGGCCCGAACTGCCGGTGCTGCTTGGCAACCTGAAGGGCGACCTGTTCGAAACCACTGCGGCAGGCCAGTTGCCGAACGCCTTTGCCGGGCGCGACATGAAACGATGATCGAAGCGGTCGTGTTCAGGGTAACTACTATGCCGCCGAGACCCTGCTGACAGGAGAATGCCAAGAGCCTACCGTAGTCTTGACCGACTTGGGTGGTTATCGATCTGGCTCAACTGCCGGCCAAACTTACAAGCAAAAAGGAAACCCCGTATGAAACTGCATCAATCCTTGATCGCCGTCGCCGTCGCCGTCCTGGCCGTGGGCGCCGTTGGCTCCGCGCTGGCGCAGGAAAAGACGCTGCGCCTGCTGACCTGGGGCGACTACGCGCCGCCCGATATCGTCGCCCAGTTCGAGAAGGAAAGCGGCTACAAGCTTGAAATCACGCTGTCGAACAACGAGGAGATGATTTCCAAGCTGCGCGCCACCGGGGGAGCTGGCTTTGACCTGGCCCAGCCGTCGCAGGACCGCATTACCGGACCGCAACAGGAATTTGGCATTTACAAGCCGCTGGACCTGAGCAAGATCAAGGCGGATCTGTTCATTCCCTCGATGCTCGCGGCGACCAAGAAGAACACGACGCTGGCCGGCAAGGTCTATGGCCTGCCCCACATCTGGGGGACCGACGGCCTGGTGGTGAACACCAAGCTCACCAAGATGAGCGACTACACGGATCTGTGCCGTGCTGACGTCAAGGGCAAGACCGCCATGCGCCTGAAGCGCCCGGCCCTGCTGGCCTTTGCCTTTGCCTCGGGCAAGGACCCGTTCGCGCTGTACAAGGACCCGAAGGCCTACGCCGCGCTGATGGATCAGGTCGGCAAGACCATCACCGCCTGCAAGGGCAACCTGAAGTTCTTCTGGGACAACAAGGATCAGCTGCTCAACGGCATGCGCACCGGCGAGATCGTCGGTGCCATGATGTGGGACACCGGCGGCTGGAAGCTCAACGGCGAGAAGCCCGAGATCAATTTCATTGCACCGAAATCCGGCGCGCTGGGCTGGATTGACACCTTTGCCATTCCGTCCAAGGGCAAGAACGATGCGGCAGCCTACGCCTGGATCAACTTCAACATGCGGCCCGAGATCGCCGCCAAGGTGGCAGCCTCGGCCGGCAACTTCACCGGCTCCAAGGGTGCCGACAAGCTGATGGAGGCCAAGTTGAAGGCGCAGTTTGCCGTCAGCTTCCCGGAGGCCGCGCTGAAGAACGTGAAGTGGTATCCGGCGGTTCCGGCGGGTCTGGAAGAAATCGAAGGCAAGGTGCTGGACCGCATCAAGGCCGCCAACTGACTCGCAACGGGGAAAGTTTGAAGCAGCAGGCTGCGCCCACGGTGGCGCAGCCCGATCTTGAGGCCGTGCGCGTGGGCAAGCGCTACGGCCGTTTTGTTGCCGTGGACGACCTGTCGTTTCGCGTCGAGCGCGGCAGTTTCTTTTCCATCCTGGGCCCCTCGGGCTGCGGCAAGACCACCCTGTTGCGCATGATCGCGGGCTTTCTGAGCCCCGATAGTGGAGAGGTGCGGATCGGCGGCAAGCCCATGAGTGGGGTGCCACCGAATCAGCGGCCGGTCAACATGGTGTTCCAGCACCTGGCGCTGTTTCCCATGATGTCGGTCGGTGAGAACGTCGGTTATGGACTGGCAAGGCGCGGCGTTGCGCGGACCGAAATCACGCGCCGGGTCGGTCAAATGCTGGAGCGGGTCAGCCTGCCTGGTGCGCAGGAAAAGCGCATCGAGCAGTTGTCGGGCGGGCAAAAACAGCGGGTTGCCATTGCGCGCAGCCTGGTGCTGGAGCCGACGCTGCTGCTGCTCGATGAGCCGCTCGGGGCGCTGGACCTGAAACTGCGCGAACACATGAAGGTCGAATTGAAGCAGTTGCAGGCAGCCATTGGCACCACCTTTGTCTACATCACCCACGACCAGTCCGAGGCGCTGGTACTGTCGGACCATGTGGCGGTGATGAATCAGGGGCGCTTCGAGCAGTTAGGGACGCCGCAGCAACTCTATTACGAGCCGCAGACCTCGTTTGTCGCCGGGTTTGTCGGCGCCAACAACCGCGTGACGGGCCGCGCCCTGCGCATCGAAGGCGGACTGGTGACGCTGCAGAGCGAGCAGGGTTTGGAGATGTCGGCGCGACCCATCGGGGCGATTCGCGCTGACGACAGGGTGGAC
>JBCKPH010000153.1:0-3959 GCA_038901755.1 Burkholderiaceae bacterium
TCAAATAAGGCACGCCATCACAAGATGACTAAAAAATAACGCCCCGGCGGGTAATCATGCGGGAGACCTGGAATCCCCGGATCAGCAGGTCGAGCGCGTCGCGGTCCTCGTCAGTTGCCGGCGTATCTGTCATGGTGCGCCATGCTGCGCCGGCCGGCGCAGGAGCGCAATGGCTGCGATGGCATAGGCCGTCCGCCGGGTCCGGCCCTCAGGCGATGCGCAGCAACTTGTCCAGCGACAGCCGCCCGCCGCCGCGGCCCACCAGGTACAGCAGCAGGCCGGCCCACGAGAGGTGCAGCGGCCAGGCATCGGGGTAGACGAAGAGCTGGATCACCAGCGTCATGCCGAGCAGCGCCAGCGCGGCGTAGCGCGTGAATAGGCCCAGCACCAGCAGGATCGGGAACGCAAACTCCGCATAGGCCGCCAGGTGCGCAGCGATTTCGGGCGGGATCAGCGGCAGCTTGTACTCGGTGCGAAACAGCTCGTAGGCGCTGTCGTTCAGCGTGAGGAAGCCGTCGACCTTGGTACGGCCTGACAGCCAGAAGATCGCGGCAATGCCGATGCGGTCGGCCAGCGCCAGCAGGTCGTGCGGCACCAGCCGCGTCAGCAGCTCGCCGCAGCGGTCGAAGAAACTCGGCTTCAGCGTGGCGGTCGATCCCGCGATGGAAGCGGTGGAAGAAGTGGGTGTGGCGGTGTTCATGGCGATCTTTCAATCAAGAACCAGCGCGCCGCGCTGGAGCAGGTGGGAGAGCAGGGCCGCGAGATCGATGCCGGCTTCGGCATGGAGTGCGGCTTCGGCAGCGTCGCCGAGCGGCCGGCCGGCCGCGCAGGCATCGAGCAAGGCGCAGCCGCCGCGCCCCAGCGCGCTCCACGTCACGTTGGCGGCCGGCCGGGTAAGCAGGGCGCCTTCGCCCTGCCACACCAGTTCGCCCTGCGCCGTGTCGTCGCTGCGGTTGCGCTGCCAGATGCTGTAGGCCGGCAGGTCGTCGAACCAGGCCCAGCGCGCCGCGGGGTGCGGGCGCAGCACCGTCGATGCCAGCGACTCGGGCGCCAGGCTGGCCAGCCTGGCGGCGTCGGCCGGCCGCGCATCGGCGGCGACATGCGACTCGGTCCAGCAACGGTCGAGTTGCGCGACGAAGGGCAGGTAGGGCAGTTCGGCCGCAGGTTCAAAGCCGTGAAGGAAGGCCGCAAAGCCTTCGCCATAGCGTTGCAGTCGCGCATCGCGCGGCGGCTCGGTCCGCACGTAGAGCGCCGCCGCCGAGCGAAACCATTCGCCGCCCACCAGCCGCACCACGGCCGGATAGTTGGCCTCCAGCGCGTCGATGCAGCCCTTCATCACGGTGTTGCGATAGACCGCGAAGCCGGGCTGTGAAGCGAGGAACGCTGGGACGTCGCCGCCGCCGAACAACGCGCGGCTGAAGTCCTGCTGGAAGCTGGCGAGTGCCGCATTCATCGGGCAAGCTTCGCGCTACGCGCTGCGGTATTCGCCTTGGGAGCGGCCCGGCGGCTCATGCCGTCACCTCGTCGCTTGCCAGCGCGCGCTCGCGCTCGGCCAGCAGTTCGTGGAACTCGGGTACGTTGCCATCGCGCTCGATCAGCGTCGGCCGCGCGCCGATGCGTGTCACCAGCCGCTGGTAGAGCGCCCACACCTCGGGCGCCACCGGCGCGTCGTGCGAGTCGATCAACAAGGCCTTGCCGTGCGTCGGATCCGTCGTGTGGCCGGCCAGGTGAATTTCCGTCACGGCATCGGCCGGGAAGCGGTCAAGGTAGTCGATGGCCGAGTAACCCAGGTTGTTGGCCGACACATGGACGTTGTTGACATCGAGCAGCAGGCCGCAGTCGGTGCGGCGCACCAGCTCGGCGAGAAAGTCGATCTCGTCCCATTCGTGCCCGTCGATGCGCAAATAGTGCGAGGGGTTTTCGATCGCGATGCGGCGACCAAGCGTGTCTTGTGTTTGCGCGATGTTCGCGGCGATGCGGTGCAGCGCCGAGGTAGAGCGCGGAAAGGGCAGCAGGTCGGGGAAGTAGGCGCCGTCCATGCGCGACCAGGCCAGGTGCTCGGACACCAGCGCGGGTTCGATACGCTGAACGAGTGCCGCCAGGCGCTGCAGATGTACCGCGTCGGGCGGCGCATCGCCCGCCAGCGACAGCGACACACCGTGCAGCGAGAGCGGATGGCGCGCGCGAATGGCTTCGAGCCACGCCAGCCGCGGCCCGCCATCGACCATGTAGTTCTCGGCATGAACCTCGAACCACAAACCCTCCGAACGAGCCGCGAGGGCTTCGTCGTAGTGCTGCGGCTTGAGACCGAGGCCGGCGGACATGTCTGCCCGCCGGCTTGCCACTTCGTGTGCTTCGCCAAACCAGTCGATGCCAGAGGCATTGGCTCTTCGGGCCGTCCGAGCCTGCGCAGGCAGGCTCGGAGCCGCGGCCCTCAGCCCCCTGGGGGAGGCGCGGCCGCCTTGGGGAGGCCCGGCGGCGGCCTCGGGTACCATGGCGATGGCGGGACGCGCTGCGCGCTTAGGACTTGATCGCCGTCAGCGAACCCGTGCCCTTGGGCGTCTTGATCGTGACGCAGGTGCCAACCGCCACGTTCTTCCAGGCGTTGCCCTGATTGTTGACCTTCGAGGTGCCGGCGCAGGTGGTGCCGGCGCCGGCGGCGCAGTCGTTCTTGCCGGCGAGCGAGACGCCGTAGCACTTCTCCATCGGCGGGGTCTGGGCCATGGCGGCGCCGGTGGAGAGGACGGCCAGGGTCAGGGCGGTGATGACGAGGGAACGGGTGGTCATGTGAATGCTCCAGAGGTTACGGTTGAGGTTGAGTTGCTTTGACGACCTGGCCGTCGCGGCGCGGTCCTTCCTACTTCGTGGTCGATTCGATGCCGGTTACAGCGATGGGCACAATCGCCCAACAAAAAATCTTTTGCCGCGAGCGCTGTAACCGGCGGGCGACATGGAACGAACACATTCAGTAAGCCACAGAACCAGCGAGATCGAGGCCGAGCTGCGGGGCCTGTTCCTGCGAGCGCAGGGCGGCGACAGCGCGGCCTACCACGCCTTCCTGCAGCGTCTGTCCGGCCATCTGCGGGCCTTTTTGCGGCGGCGCCTGTTCGGCTGGCCCGATGATGTGGAAGACCTTGTTCAGGAATGTCTGCTCGCCATGCACAACCAGCGCCACACCTACCAGAGCGACCAGCCGCTGACGGCCTGGGTGCATGCGATCGCGCGCTACAAGCTGATCGATCTGCTGCGCGCCAAATCCGTGCGCGAGGCGCTGCACGACCCGCTCGACGATGAACTCGAAGTGTTCGCCGCGTCGGCCACCGAGGCCAGTGATGCGCGGCGCGATGTCGAGGGCCTGCTGGCCACGTTGCCGGAGCGCCAGCGCCTGCCGATCGTGCATGTCAAGCTGCAAGGGCTGTCGGTCGCCGAGACGGCGCAGCTGACCGGCATGTCGGAGTCGGCCGTGAAGGTCGGCATCCACCGCGGGCTCAAGGCGCTCACTTTGAAGATCAAGGGCGCCGTATGAAAACCGATCAACTCATTTCCCTGCTCGCGAGCGGCGTGGCACCGGTGCCGCGCGGCGCCGCGACGCGCCGAATCGCACTGGCACTGGTGATCGGCGTGCCGTTTTCGGTGGCCATCATGGTGCCGTTGTCGGTGGCCATCATGGGCTACGACTGGGGCGTGCGGCGCGACTTGGCGCTGGTCATGCTGTGGCCGATGTTCTGGTTCAAGCTGCTGTTTCCCGTGGCGATCGCCACGGGCGCCTTCGTTGCGGTGCAGCGCCTGTCGCGGCCCGGTGTGCCGGCGGCCCGCGCATGGATCGCGCTCGCGCTGCCGGTCCTCGCCGTCTGGGCGCTCGGGCTCGCCGTGTGGTTCATGGCGCCCGAAGCCGAACGTATGCCATTGCTGTGGGGCCAGACCTGGCGCAGCTGCGCCTTCAGCATCGCGATCATTTC
>JBCKPH010000154.1:0-3925 GCA_038901755.1 Burkholderiaceae bacterium
CCTGATGGCCGCGACCGAGGAAGCAAGCCGCGGCAAGTTCCCCATGCCCTCGATTCTGGTCAGCGCCTTTCGTGCCGGGCGCCAGCGTCTGCGCGCAATGTTGACGCTCGGGCTGATGTACGCCGCGGGCTTTTTGTTGATCCTCGCCGTCTCCACGCTGATCGATGGTGGCGTGCTGGCTGGCCTGTACCTGGGGACCGGAGAACCCTTGAGTCGCGAAGTCCTTGAAGCGCCGGCATTCCAGACCGCGCTTTGGGTCAGCGCCGCGCTCTACATTCCCTTTTCACTGATGTTCTGGCACGCCCCGGCGCTGGTGCACTGGCACGACATCTCGCCCCTGAAGAGCCTGTTTTTTAGCCTGATCGCATGTTTGAAGAATTTCTGGGCCCTGACGATTTACGGCTTGGCCTGGCTTGGCCTGCTGATGTTGACCAGCATGGTGGTGGCGATCGGCAGCACCATGCTGGGCGGGCCGGAATTTGCCACCGCTTCGCTGGTGCCGCTGGCCATGCTGCTGGCCGCCATGTTCACCACGTCGATCTATTTCACCTTTCGTGATACCTTCGATCCGCAACAAAGTCCATCGGTGGAGCAGGCAAAGTGAAGAAGAGTGACCTGGCAGGTCGAGACGAGCGGGAGTTGCTCTGGTACCAGCGGCGCAGTTTCCTGCAGGCCGCCAGCGCCTGGATCAGCCTGGGCGGATTTGGAGCCACCAAGGATGGCAGCGGCTACATGGAAACCTATCCCGGCCAGGCCCATCCGGCCAGCGTCCCCAGCCGATAGCGCCGAGCCACCCACGATGCAGGCCTCGGCGCTCACCCAACCGTCCCAGCTCGCGCTGGGGCAACGTCTGTCGAGTCTCTGGGCCCATCTGACGGCAGCGCCAGCGCCTGACCAGGCCGCCTGGCACAAGGTGGCGGTGATGGCCGCCGCCTACGCCGCCATCGGTCAGTTCTCACTGACCCAACTTGCCATCGGCGGTGCGATCAGCGCGATGTGGCTGCCGTTCGGCCTGGCCTTCGCCATGATTCTGCTCGGCGGTTCGCGCTACGCCTGGGGCGTCCTCATCGCCGAGTTCGGCCTGAATCTGTTCCGTGGCTCGGCCTACGAGTTGGCGCTGGTGCTGGCGGTTGGAAACACCTTGGCCGTTCTGGCCGGCGTTCACATGCTGACCAGGCGCGGCCAGTTTGAGACGGTGGAGATGTCGCTGCGCAATTACCTGCGCATGGTCCTGCTGGGTGGACTGGTGACCAGCCTGTTTTCAGCCGCCAACGGCGTTCTCGCGCTGCTGGTTTTCAATGTCATATCGGCAGAAAGCCTGGCCGGGCACCTGTTTCACTGGTGGATGGGCGACATGCTGGGCATCACGCTGCTGGCCCCGCTGATCCTGTTGTGGCATCGGCCGCCGCGTGAATGGTTCAAGGAGCGCAGGTGGATCGAGGTGGTGTTGCTGCTGCTGGTTTCGCTGGTTCTGGGCCGCGCCATCTTTCTCGACTGGTTCGGTGACAGCGCGGTCGGGCTCGGTCATGGCTACCTGATGTTTGTCCTGACCGTCGCCGTCACGATGCGGCTCGGCCCGCACGCAATGGCCCTGGTTATCCTGGTGTCAGCCGTCCTGGGATTGGCGGGCGGCCTGCATGGGGTCGGCTACTTTGCCTCGGGCAAGGGCGGCTTCCAGATGGTCGAGTACTGGGTGTTTGTCATGTCGCTGAGCCTGGTCGGCATGGCGCTTTCGGCCTACTTCAACGATCTCAAGCGCGCCGCCTCGGCCCTGAGCGAGAGTCAACAGGCGCAGAGTCAACTGTTTCATCAGAATGCGATTCCGATGCTGCTGGCAGACGCCGACACTGGCAGGGTGCTCGACGCCAATCTGGCGGCAATCAACTTTTACGGCTTCTCCGCACCCAGTCTGCTGGGCATGTCACTCGCCACGCTCAACTGCGAAACCTCCGGGGAACCGGGCCAGCCACTGGCGGCGAATCGTCCCGGAGAGGGCACAAGGGTCGAAACCCGGCATCGGCTCGCCGATGGCAGCGAGCGCGACGTCGCCGTGTCTTCCAGCACGCTCAACATTGGCGGCAAGAACATCCTGCATTGCAACATCAGCGACATCACCGAGCGCAAGCGCGCCGAGTCGGAGCGGCAGGCGACGCTGCAGTTGCTGCGCAAGGTCACCAGCCAGGTGCCCGGCGCTGTGTACCAGTTTCGGCTGCGCGCCGACGGTACTGGACAGCTGCCTTATGCCAGCGAGGGCATCAAGACGCTGTACGCGGTGAGCGCGGAAGAAGCCTGGGAGCGGGTGGACCAGATTGTCGAGCGGCTCGATCCGGATGACCTTGAAACGGCCCGCAAAGCAATGACCAGCTCGGCCAAGATGCTGACGCCATGGGTCGCCGAGTACCGGGTGCGACAGGCCGACGGCTCGGTACGCTGGCATGCCAATACCGGCATACCGCAACCGGAAAGCGATGGCTCGATGCTGTGGCACGGCTACGTCTCGGACGTGACCGAGCGCAAAAGCACGCAGGATGAGATTGAGAAGCTGGCGTTCTACGATCCGCTCACCTCGCTGCCGAACCGGCGCCTGCTGATGGACCGGATGCAGAAGGTTTTGGCGGCCAGCCAGCGCACGAAGAACCATGTGGCCGTGTTCTTGATGGACATGGACAAATTCAAGGGTATCAACGACAACTTTGGCCATGACGCCGGTGACACCTACCTGCGCCTGGCGGCCGAGCGGATGAACGCCTGCCTGCGCACCACCGACACCGCTTCCCGCTACGCGGGCGACGAATTCGTCGTGCTGCTCAATGCGCTCAGCTCCGACCCCGACGAAGCGCTGGCGCAGACGCAAGCCGTGGGCGAGAAGCTGTTGCGGCAGTTTCAGCTGCCGTATCAATTGGGCAGCCACGTCTATCAGGGCAGCGCCAGCATCGGCGTCTGCCTGTCGGACCGGCACGACGATTCGCCCTTGGAGCTGCTCAAGCGCGCCGACATCGCGGTCTACGAGGTGAAGGAGTCCGGCGGCAACGGCATGCGCTTCTTTGCGCCGGAAATGCAGGCGGCGGTCGACGCCAGGATCAAGATGGCGGCCGATTTTCGGCGCGCCATGGACGAGCACCAGTTTGTCCTGTTCTATCAGGACCAGGTCAACCCGCAGGGACAGCTGATTGGCGCCGAGGTGCTGTTGCGCTGGGCCCACCCTGAACTCGGGCTGGTTACCCCGGACGCTTTCATCCCGCACGCCGAGGACACCGGCCTGATCATGCCGCTCGGCCTGTGGGTGCTGGAGACCGCCTGTGTCCAGCTCGCCAAGTGGGCCTCCCGGCCGGAGTCAAGGCACATGACACTGTCGGTCAACGTCAGCGCGAAACAGTTCCAGCACGCGGATTTTGTCGACAGTGTGCTCGACGTGGTGCTGCGGACCGGAGCGCCGCCGCATCAGTTGTTACTCGAGTTGACCGAGAGCGTCATGGTGACGGCGATCGACGAAGTGGTGGCGAAGATGCTGGTTCTACGCGAAAAAGGCATCGGCCTGGGGCTCGACGACTTTGGCACCGGCTACTCCTCGCTAGCCTACCTCAGGAAACTGCCGCTGAACCAGCTGAAAATCGACAAGTCATTTGTGCGCGACATCGTCAAGAGCGCCAACATCTCGATCGCGCGCAGCATCGTGACCCTGGGCCAGGGCATGGGACTGCAGGTGGTTGCCGAAGGCGTCGAGTCGGCGGCCCAAGTCGACATCCTGGCGCAGCTCGGGGTCGATGTGTACCAGGGTTACTACTTCGGACGCCCGAAATCGCCGAAGGATTTCGAGCGTCTGTTCGAACCCGACTTTCTGCTGCCACCGTCGTCGATCGAGTGAGCCGCCGCAGCGTCGCGCCTGCGAAGCTGCGCAGCGTAGGCCTGATACCAAGTCGCCTTC
>JBCKPH010000155.1:0-3872 GCA_038901755.1 Burkholderiaceae bacterium
GCATGGCAGGCGCTGCCGTTCTCGCCGCCGCTGCGGCCCTGTCCGGTGGCGCCGGACGGGTCTATCTTTGTCCCTTGCATCGCCTCGATGCGGCTGCGCTCACCCTGCCGCCCGAGTTGATGCTGCGCTCGCTGGAAGCACTGGACTTGACTCGCGCCACGGTAGTCTGCGGCTGCGGCGGCGGTGACAGCATCGCAGCCGTGCTGCCACGGGTCATTTCCACCTCGCAGCGCTTGCTGCTGGATGCCGATGCTTTGAATGCTCTGGCCCACGATCCATCGCTTCAGACCCTGTTGTTGCAGCGCGCCCAGCGAGCGCCGCAGCGTGCCGTCGCGGTGCTGACGCCGCATCCGCTTGAAGCGGCGCGCCTGCTCGATTGCGACACCGCAGCGGTGCAGGCAAACCGCTTGCAGGCGGCTCAAGAGTTGGCGGAGCGGTTCCAGTCAGTGGTGCTGCTCAAGGGTTCGGGCACAGTGATCGCCGGCCCGGGACGCACCCCCGTCATCAACCCAAGCGGGAACGCCAGGTTGGCAACCGCCGGCAGCGGTGACGTGCTCGCTGGAATGATTGGCGCCAGGCTGTCGATCGGGAGAGCACCTTTCGAGGCCGCCTGCGAGGCTGCATTCATCCACGGGCAATTGGCCGATGAATGGCCAGGAGATCGTCCTCTTACCGCCTCAGGGCTGGCTGCTGCCTGTTGCTACCCGCCGCGCCGCTAGCCGCGCCCGATGAAGGGCATCTTGGTCGCCATCACGGTGTGAAACAGCACATTGGCGCTGAGCGGCAGGTTCGCCATGTACAGCACCGACTGGCCGACCACATTCACATCCATCAGCGGCTCGATGGCTATCTCACCATTGGCCTGGGGCACGCCCCGCGCCATGCGTTGCGCCATCTCGGTGGCGGCGTTCCCGATGTCGATCTGCCCGACCGCAATGTCGTACTTCCGTCCATCGAGAGCGGCCGACTTGGTCAGGCCGGTCACGGCGTGCTTGGTCGCGGTGTAGGCGATCGAGTTGGGTCGCGGCGCGTGGGCCGAAATCGAGCCGTTGTTGATGATCCGCCCTCCCCTCGGCTGCTGCGCTTTCATCTGCCTGAAGGCCTGCTGGACGCACAGGAACATGCCAGTGAGGTTAATATCGACAACCTTCTGCCACTGCTCCAGCGTCAAGTCCTCCAGTGCAATCCCTGGTGCATTCACGCCGGCGTTATTGAACAGCACGTCGACCCGCCCGTAGGCCGTGACCACCGCCGCGAACAGCGCAGCGACACTGCTCGCCTGCGCCACGTCGGTTGGCAGCACCAGAGCCGAGGCTGCCAGGCCCGATTCCGCCGCAACCTGCTCCAGCATGTCACGGCGCCGGCCGGCCAGCGCCACCTTGTAGCCATCCTTCAGCAGCGCCAGCGCGGCGGCACGGCCCACGCCAGTGCCTGCCCCTGTCACCACCGCCACCCGAATCTGCTCAGCCATGTTGTGTTCCTCCTGCATCATTGATTCGAAGACGCCCGCCCGCCCCCGATCCCGCTTCCAGGCAGATCATCGCGTCTGCTTCAAGGCGCGCGTCGCCGCGGCTTAGCAGAACCCTTGCCAGTGCCCTTGCGCAGCACCTCGGCCGCTCAGCTGGCTGATTTTGCGCCGGCGCGCCCGCTCCGTTTACCCCGCGCCGAAGCCTCGCGTGGCCGTCGCGGCAACTCAGCGTCCAGCGTCGAGCGTTCCCGTCCCGGCGCGGGCAGACCGCGCTCGCGCGTGGATTGACCACGTTCCCGCGTCGGTTGCAGCGAAACTTCCTCACCTTCGCGCACCAGACGGAAATCGATCCTGCGTCCGTCCAGGTCAACCCGGCTGACCTGGACCCGCACCCTGGTCCCGATCGCGTAGCGGATGCCGGTCCGTTCACCACGCAGTTCCTGGCGCACCTCGTCGAAGCGGAAATACTCCCCGCCCAATTCCGTGATGTGCACCAGTCCATCGACGTACAGCGCGTCCAGGGTCACGAAAATGCCGAAGCTCGTTGCCGCCGAGATGACGCCGGAAAATTCCTCGCCCAGGTGCTCGCGCATGTACTTGCATTTGAGCCAGGCTTCGACATCCCGGCTCGCTTCGTCGGCGCGCCGCTCATTGGCGCTGCAATGCAGCCCCGCAGCCACCCAGGCTTGCAGCTCGGCCGACTTGGCCGCGCTGATTTTGGGTGCGGCTTGCGATCGCGCCAGCGCGCTGGCCTGTCCCTTCTCCAGCCTGCGCGCCATTCGCGCCTGCCCCTCGTCGGGCGCTGGCGGCGTCGGCGGGTGGTACTTGGCTCCAGCAAGAATCGATTTGATGACACGATGCACCAGCAGGTCCGGGTAGCGGCGGATCGGACTAGTGAAATGGGTGTAGGCCGCGTAGGACAGGCCGAAGTGGCCGCTGTTGTGCGGCGTGTAAATCGCCTGCTGCATCGAGCGCAGCAGCATCGAATGGATCTGCTGCGCGTCGGGCCGTTGCTTCGTCGCCGCCGCGATGACCTGGTATTCGGCCGGCGTCGGATCGTCGCCGATGCTCAGTCCGGCACCCAACGCGCGCAGATAATTGCGCAGAATTTCCGCCTTTTCAGGGGTCGGCCCCTCATGCACGCGGTACAGGCCCGCATGCTTGGACTGGGCGATGAACTCGGCGCTGCAGACATTGGCCGCCAGCATCGCCTCTTCAATCAGCCGGTGCGCCTCGTTTCGCACGCGCGGAACGATGCGCTCGATGCGCCCGTTCTCGTCACAAATTATTTGCGTTTCCACGGTTTCGAAATCCACCGCGCCGCGTTTCTCCCTTGCCTGCAGCAGAGCCTGGTACACCTCGTGCAGGTGCAACAGGTCGGGCAGCCGCGCCTTCTGGCGCGCCGCCTCCGGTCCTCGCGTGTTGGCCAGGATCGCAGCCACCTCGGTGTAGGTGAAACGCGCGTGGCTGAACATGACGGCGGGGTAGAACTGATAGGCCTGCACCTCGCCCTTGGCGCTGATCAGCATGTCGCACACCATGCACAGTCGCTCGACCTCGGGGTTCAGCGAACACAGGCCGTTCGACAGTTTTTCCGGCAGCATCGGGATCACCCGGCGCGGAAAATAGACGCTGGTCGCGCGGTCATAGGCATCAATGTCAATCGGGCCGCCGCTTGGAACGTAGTGACTGACGTCAGCGATTGCGACCAACAGGCGCCAGCCCTTGGCGCGCCCGACCTTGGTCGGCTCGCAATAGACCGCATCATCGAAATCACGCGCGTCCTCGCCATCGATGGTGACCAGCGGCACGTCGGTCAGATCAACCCGGTGCAGTCGATCCTGCGGCTGCACCTTGTCGGCAAGGGTGCGGGCAGCGACCAGACAGGCTTGGGAAAATTCGTGCGGCACGCTGTACTTGCGCACCGCGATCTCGATCTCCATGCCAGGGTCATCTATCTCACCCAGCACCTCCTTGACACGGCCCACCGGCTGGCCAAAAAGCGCTGGCGGTTCGGTCAGTTCGACCACCACCACCTGACCGACCTGGGCCGCGCCGATCGCGGTCTTGGGAATCAGCACGTCCTGGCCGTAGCGCTTGTCTTCCGGCGCCAGCAGCCAGATGCCACCTTCGTGCAACAGGCGCCCGATGATCGGTTGGTTGGAACGTTCCAGAATCTCCACGACGCGACCTTCGGGGCGCCCCTTGCGATCGCTGCGCACCACACGCGCCTTGACGCGATCGCGGTGCAGGACGGCCCGCATCTCATTGGGCGGCAGGTAGATGTCGGACTCGCCGTCCAGACGGAGAACGAAGCCGTGGCCGTCACGGTGGCCCTGAACGGTGCCCTCGATTTCGTCCGTTTCGCGGACGTTTGCAATCATGCTTTTGATAGAATCTCCAT
>JBCKPH010000156.1:0-3828 GCA_038901755.1 Burkholderiaceae bacterium
AGGCCTGCCAGACTGTCAGGAACCGCCCGGCTGAACCATCACCCGCGAGGTCCAGGATGCACCAACTCGTCCGCCCGAACCATGGGCCGTGCAACGCGGCCGCGGGCGAACCCGTTGTTGCGACCATGGCGCGGCGCGATCAACTCGGTGGCGGTACGTAGCCCTGCGCAACGTCGGCGCCGCTGCCGAAGAAGTGGTTCTCCATCTGCCGCGCCAGGTATCGCCGCGCTCGCGCATCGGCCAGATTCAGCCGGTTCTCATTCACCAGCGTGGTCTGATGCTTGAGCCAGCCGGCCCAGGCCTCCTTGCTGACGCCCTCCCAGATACCCTTGCCAAGCTCGCCCGGATAGGGCGGAAAGTCAAGCCCTTCGACCTCTTTGCCCAGCTTGACGCAGTTGACCATCCTTGCCATGTTGTTGTCCTTTCGATGTTGAAGCTGTCAGATTCAGAAGCCAAAATTGTAGGGACGCTCTGCATCCCTACGTTTGATGAGACCTCTGGCACACAGGGCGCAACTCCGATACCGGGATACTGTCACAATCCGCGCGGCTGTGGCGCCAGTACCGCCCCGCCCCCCCCGCAAAATGACGCTTACTCTCTCCCCAAGAAAAACCTTCGTTCTGTGTGCGCTGGCCTGTGTCGGCCTGCTTGCCTTCGGTCTGTATCTGCAGCATGTCGTGGGACTGGAGCCCTGCCCGATGTGCATCGTGCAGCGTTACGCGATGGTGCTGATCGCGCTGGTTGCCGCGGCTGCCGCGGTTGCGTCCGGCCGCCGCGCCCAACTTGCGGGTTCAGCCCTGTTGCTGCCGCTGGCCGGTTTCGGCGCTTTTGTCGCGGCGCGGCAAAGCTGGCTGCAGTGGTATCCGCCCGAGCAGGTTTCCTGCGGGCGCGACTTTTACGGAATGATCGAAACCTTTCCTCTGCAACGGGCCATCCCGATGATCTTCAAGGGCAGCGGCGACTGCTCCAAGGTGGACTGGACCTTTCTCGGTCTGTCGATCGCCAACTGGTCGTTCCTGTGTTTTGTTGCCCTTGGTGCCGTGGCTGCGATTGCATTTTTGCGCTTGCTTCAGCGTCGCTGATCCACAATCCCCGGCGTTCGGCGCGTATTGCCGCGCCTAACCGAAGTCTCTGCTGGCAAACGTGACAGGCTCATTCCGTGAGCCTGTCCGGGCGGAGAATGCAGCCATGGTCAAGGTGCCTCTTGTCAAGGCGGAGCCGGCCCAATATTTTGGGTACTGGGAAAAGGCACGGCCCATAGATTCGAGCCCGTCGTTCCATTTGCTCGCCTACCACTGTCTCGATGTGGCCGCGCTCGGCAAGGTGTATTTGGATCGTTCGCCAATGTCGGCGCCAACAGATTGACGTTCGGCGCTGGACGCGGGGGCGTGTTCCCCACGGGTGTGGGGATGAACCGCGGTCCGGCGCGATCCGCTGCCGGCGCAATGGTGGGCGCGGTTCGGGTGGTGGTGAGTCAGGCGGCGCGCCAGTTTTCCACGGTGATGCCGGGCACTCTGGCAAACTCTCGCACGTTGTCGGTGACCATGACCATTCGGCCGCTCATGGCGGTGGCTGCGATCATGGAGTCACGCTCGCCGATGGTCAGGCCGCGGTTGGATAGCCAGCCGTGCAGGCTGCCACCCAGCGCGGCGACCTGGTCGGTCAATGGCTCGACGGCGAAAAGGGCCAGCATTTCCAGTGACGCCTTGATAGCGCTTTTTTTCACCTTGGCCCGCTCGGCCTGGCGGTAGATTTCCCACACGGTGACGGCGCTGACCAGAATCTGTTGGTGATCGATCTGCGCCAGGCGCTGCGCGATTTTTTCCCAGCCGGTGGCCTTGTTGGCCAGGTGCAGCAGGACGTTGCTGTCCAGCAGGTAGCGCGCCATCCTCAGGCGAGTTTTTGGCCGTCCAGCGCCTTGTGAAGCTTGTCCAGACGGCGCAGGAACTCACGGCCCCAGGGCGTGGTTTTCGGATACTCGGCTGGCGCGCCCTTCTTGGCTGCGCTGGGAGACGATGCGCGCTTTGGTTTTATTTTGGCCAGACTGGCCAGGGAATACGGCGGCGATGATTTCATGGGCTGGCCCTCCTAGCCCACAGATTCTAGCGGCCTCAGCGTTTTTTGAACTGCCCGTTGGCCTTGCGCGCGGGCGTGCGGCGGCGGGCCTTGCGGTGCTTCTTGGTTGACTTGCGTTTCCTGGTTGCCATGGCGGTCCTGTGTTCCCCACGGGTGTGGGGATGAACCGTTGTCTGTTTGAGCGTCAGCCAAGCCGCTTTTGCAGCACCTGGCTCTTGCGGTCCCAGTTGTACTTGCGCTTGCGCGCCTCGGGCAGCTCTTCAGGATCGACCTGGACAAAGCCGCGCTTCAGGAACCAGTGCGTGGTCCGGGTCGTCAGCACGAAGATGCTTTCCAGGCCCGCGGCCTTGGCCCGTTGCTCGATACGTTTGAGCATCCGTTCGCCGTCGCCCTGGCCCTGGCTTTGCGGTGACACGGTGAGGGCGGCCATTTCGGCGGTAGCGGCTTCCGGATAGGGGTAGAGCGCGGCGCAGGCGAAGATGACGCCGTCGTGCTCCAGGATGGTGTAGTGGTCGATATCGCGCTCGATCTCGGTGCGCCCGCGCTTGACCAGGGTGCCGTCCTGTTCAAAGGGCTCGATCAGTTGCAGGATGCCACCCACGTCATCGGCGGTGGCCTCGCGCAGGTTTTCTAGCTTCTCGTCAACCACCATGGTGCCGATGCCATCATGCACGTAGACTTCGAGCAGCAGCGAGCCATCGACGGCGAACGGGATGATATGGCTGCGCTCGACACCGGCCTTGCAGGCCTTGACGCAATGCTGCAGATAGAACGCGGTATCGGTGGGCCTTAGCCCGGGCGGCGCCTGCTGCAGGATCTGCTCTGCAAGGTCGAGCGGCAACTCGGTGTCGATCGGATTGTCCTCACCCTCGGGCTCCAGCGGACGGGTGCGAATTCCGGGCACTTCGACGACAAAAACAAGCTTGTCGGCGGCCAGCGCAATGGCGACCGAGGTTGCCACCTCTTCCATCGTCAGGTTGAAGGCCTCACCCGTGGGCGAGAAGCCGAAGGGCGACAGCAGCACCATTGCGTCCATGTCCAGCGTGCGCTTGATGCCGGTCACATCGACCTTGCGCACCACGCCTGAATGCTGAAAATCGACCCCGTCGACGATGCCGATCGGGCGCGCCGTGATGAAGTTGCCCGAGATCACCCGTACCGTGCTGTCGGCCATCGGGGTGTTGGGCAGACCCTGGCTGAAAGCGGCCTCGATTTCATAACGCAGTTGTCCGGCAGCCTCCTGCGCGCAGTCCAGCGCGATCGGATCGGTGATGCGCATGCCGTTGCTGAACCGCGGTTCATGGCCCTTGGCGCGCAACTGCTCGTTCACCTGGGGTCGAAAGCCGTGCACCAGCACGATGCGCACGCCCATGCTCTGGATCAAGGCCAGGTCCTGCGCCAGGTTGTGCAGCTTGCCCGCCGCGATCGCCTCGCCGGCAATCGCCACGACAAAGGTCTGATGCCGGAACTTGTGGATGTAAGGCGCCACCGAGCGGAACCAGGGCACGAAGGTGAAATTGAAAACGGCGGACATGCGGCGTAGTGGCAGGGAACAGGTTGTGGAAAACCAGGGAGAACTCCCGTTCAACGAACAGGCTTCATCATGATATTCTGGATTTACTGTGGCTCTTGGCCCGGCCGGCCGTCGCCCCCTCACCCCAACCCTTTCCCCCGAGTACGGGGAAGAGGGAGCCCATGCCTCTCTTTCATCCGAGTACGGGGAAGAGGGAGCCCCATGCCTTTCTCTCCCCC
>JBCKPH010000157.1:0-3825 GCA_038901755.1 Burkholderiaceae bacterium
TGTTCTGGAGCCTGAGCGGCGTGTTCGTGCGCTGGGCGCCCGAGGTGCCGCCCTGGACCTTCAACGCCTGGCGCGGGCTCGGCATGGCGCTGTCCATGCTGGTCTGGATGGTGCTGCATTACCGGCGCGGTCTGGTCCAGTTGCTCTCCAGTACCGAGCCGCGCGCAGTGCTGATCTCCGGCGGCTGCTTTGCGCTGGGATCGACCCTGTACATCGTCGCCATGCAACTGGCCAGTATTGCCGCCGTGTCCTTTGTCACCACCACTGCCGGGCTGTTTGCCGCCTTGCTGGCGCGGCTCTGGCTTGGCGAACGGGCCGGACTGGTTTTCTATGTGGCGATGAGCATGGCCGTGCTGGGTGTGCTGCTGATTACCTTGAGCGAGGCTGCCGTGTCGTTCAACGGGCTGGCCGGAGCGCTGGTGGCGCTGCTCGTGGCGCTGCTGTTTGCCGGGCAGAGCGTGTCGCTGCGGCGCTTTCGCGCGCTCGGCATGGAGCCGGCCATGTTTGCCGGCGGCCTGGCGGTGTTCGTCGTGCTCTCACTCACCATGGGCCTGGCGCCGATCCCGCGCAGCCAGATCGCAATGCTGATGTTCATGGGCGCCATCCAGCTTGCCTTGCCGCTGGTTCTGTACATGCGCGGCGCGCGCCATGTGCCGGCGGCGCAGATGGTGCTGATCACGATGGCCGACGCGGTACTGAACCCGATGTGGGTCTGGCTGGTGCACGGCGAACTGCCACCGAATGGTGTCTACGGCGGTGGGGCGCTGATCCTGCTGGCCATCAGCGTCAATACGCTGTGGCGGCGCGGCCAGGGCTCGGGTCAGAACCCGACCGCCTGACCGTCGCGGCGCGAATCGCTGGCGGCGACGTAACCGTCTTCCGGGTCGTCGCTCAAGCGCCAGATGAACTGGCCCGAGCCGTAGTCCATGTAGGGGTCGGGATGGACTTCGACCTTGTGGCCGCGCTGGCGCAAGCCCTCGACGAGATCGCGGTTCATGGTCGGCTCGCAGTCCACCGACAGGCCGGTCGCCACTTTCCAGCGCGGCGCGTCGCAGGCTGCCTGCGGTTGCTGCCCGTGGCCGAGCATTCGCACCAGCGCCTGCATATGCGCTTGCGGCTGCATGTTGCCGCCCATGATGCCAAAGCTCATCTGCGGTTGGCCGCTCTTCATCAGGAAGCCTGGAATGATGGTCTGGAACGGCCGCTTGCCGCCCTCAACCCGGTTCGGGTGCTTCGGGTCGAGTGAAAAACAGTAGCCGCGATTCTGCAGACTTACGCCGGTGCCCGGCACCACCACGCCGCTGCCGAATCCCATGTAGTTGGACTGGATCAGGCTGATCATGCGGCCGCTCTCGTCGGCGGCGGTCAGATAGACCGTGCCACCGCGTGGTGGCGTGCCATGCTGGAAGTGCGTCGCGCGTGCCGGGTCGATCAATTTGGCGCGCTCGCGCAGGTAGGCGTCCGACAGCAGGTCCTCGCTTTTTACCTCGGTCATGGCGCGCTCGTCGGCGACCCAGCGGTAGGTGTCGGCAAAGGCCAGTTTCATGGCCTCGATCTGCAGATGCTGCGACTCCACGCTGTCCACCGGCAGGCTCAGGTGATCGAACTGATCCAGCATGCCGAGCGCCATCAGCGCGGCGATGCCCTGCCCATTGGGCGGAATCTCGTGCACGGAGTAGCCACGGTAGTCGCGCTGCAGGGTGCGCACCCACTCGGGCTGGTAATTGGCCAGGTCGTCCAGCGTCATTGCGCCGCCGTTTTCCGTCGCATGCCGCACCAGCATCTCGGCGATCTCGCCGCGGTAGAACGCCTCACCCTTGGTCTGTGCGATGCGGCGCAGCGTCTGGGCCGCGTCCTTGAATTGAAACCGTTCACCCGGCAGCGGCGCGCGGCCGCGCGGCATGAAAGCCTGCGCGTAACCAGGTTGACCCTCCAGCACCGGCACCTGGCGCGCCCATTTGGTGGCGACGATGCGCCCGACGCCGTGGCCGCGCTCGGCGATCTCGATGGCCGGTTCCAGCAGGTCGGCAAACGGCAGCTTGCCAAAGCGTTCCGACAGGGCGACCCAGCCGGCCACCGCGCCCGGCACGCTGACGCTGTCCCAACCCCGCTCGGGTATCTTGCCGCCGTGCTTGCGCTGGAAATAGTCCAGGCTCCAGGCGGCAGGAGCGCCGCCCGAACTGTTCAGCCCCTGCAGCCGCTCGCCGTCCCACAGGATGGCGAAGCTGTCGCCGCCCAGGCCGTTCGAGATCGGTTCGACGATCGGCAGCATGGCCGCCGCGGCAATCGCCGCGTCAACAGCATTGCCGCCCTTGTGCAACATGCGCAGCCCGGCCTGCGAAGCGAGCGGGTGCGAGGTGGCGACGACGTTGCGCGCGAACAGCGGTGAGCGCGTGCTCGGGTAGGGGTTGGTCCAGTTGAAGGGCATGAAGAGGGTCCAATGAAAAAGCTATGCCGCCGCTCGTGCCAACCTTACCTCGACGATGGACCGGGTGTGCAGCGACCCTGGGGCGCTGATCATGACACGCAATGGCGAACAGTCCGTGGTGTTGCTCCCGTTGGGAGACTTCACGTTGCTTGAGGAGACGGCGTACCTTCTGCGAAGCCCGGCCCACGCGAAACGCCTTCTTGCCGCAGTGGAACAGCTCGGCGTCGGGGCGCGGGGTGGATCACAGTTCTTCATCGCAGGATAGGGCTTGAGGTCTACCGCGAGCGGCGTCGAAGGGTCGGTGATCATCCCGCCCGCCGTTTCTTCTTCGCCCGGCATGGGTGAGGATGCCGCGCTCGTTGAGCTTCAGGAAGCCGTCGAGCTTGGCGATCCAAGGCAGTCTGTCCGGTGATGGCCCAGTGCATCTTGTTCTGCACGGTTTTGAAAAAGGCGATGCTGGCTTCTTCGGTGGGGTCGTAGTCGATGCTGGTGGCGTAGACGTCGGTGATTTTTTGGTAGAAGCGGCGCTCAGAGGTGCGGATGTCCTGGATGCGGCGCAGTAGCTCCTCGAAGTAGTCGAAAGGTCGATCCGGGTTCTTCAGGCGCTCGTCATCCAGCACGAAGCCCTTGACGATGTACTCCCGCAGGCGCTGGGTGGCCCAAATGCGGAATTGGGTGGCGACGCGGGATTTGACGCGATAGCCCAATGAGATGATGGCGTCCAGGTTGTAGTAATCGAGGTTCCGGCTGACCTGCCGTGCCCCTTCCCGGCGAACCGTTAAGAATTGCTTAAGAGTTGCTTCGGAGGCCAACTCGCCTGCCTCGTAGACGTTGCGCAGATGCATGCTGATGTTGGGCACCGTGGTCTGGAACAGCTCCGCGATCAGGGGCTGCGTAAGCCAGACAGTCTCGTCCTCGAAGCGCACATCGATTTTGATGGCGCCGTTCTCGGCCTGGTAAATCAGGAACTGGGACATGCGGGGCGTTTCATTTATTGTTGCGCCCTTTTTTCCGGAGACGGGATGACCGCGCCGCGTTTGCCCTTTGAAAAGTCGTATTCCTTACGCATGGTATTGCTCCGCTTCGCCTTTACTGGCTTTGCGCGCCGAAACCAGCCTGGTACGGCTGCCGCGCGGTGTGTGGACGACGACGATGTCTTTTCCCCCAATGACTGTGCCGGAAGCAACCTGCATTGTCAGGTGACATGATTGGAGCCCTAACGTTCACGCCAACCGGCGCGCGCCGCTCTTGCGCGCGTCCGCGTTGGGCGTGCGGTTAGGCAGCGACAATGTTCGATAGGACAAAGCCAACCACCCAAGAAAGAACGCCAGCAATCAATGTCGGTAAGCGATCGTCAAAACCCAGAATGCGAAAGTGCCCTGGAAAGATAAAGGCAG
>JBCKPH010000158.1:0-3803 GCA_038901755.1 Burkholderiaceae bacterium
CGCCGACAATCGGGTCCGGGCGGTTGATCATCCAGCCGATCCCCGCTCTCGACGGCGCCGTCGGTGCGCCCGCACCCGCAAAGAAACCGTCGAACTTAAACGAATGAGAGCCCGTTGGGCCGCTCGCCGTGCCCGCAACGCCGAGGAAATTGCCGGTCGAGAAGCTTGCTCGATTGCCCGACTCCAGGCGCGCTACTCCGCCGGACACCGTGTATGTTCCGCCGTGACTGACGCTTATACCGCTCGTAGAAACTGAATTCGCGCCGAAATTGGCGATCAGCGAGCCGGAGACTATGCCCGAACCTACTGTCCCGGCCTGCGACGTGGACCCGGCCCCTCCCACGAGGGAGTAAGTGGCGGTTCCACTGACCGGAACGCTGGCCGTGGGCATCCCTATGAGGTAGTGCAGGTAACCGTTGATGGTGGCGGAAGCGTTGGCCGTGGCCGGCTGTGCGGGGTCGTTAAGATCGAAATTGAAAGTGGCGTTCACCCAGCGGCCCCAGAAAAGAATGCCGTCGTTTTGCGCGATCTCCGGAACGCTCAAGGCCGTGGCGCTGACGCGAGCGCCGTCGGAGGCCTGAATCGTTACGTTGAACGGCCGCTGCAAGGCATCGAACGCGACGGTCAGCGTGCCGCCCGTGATCGTCCCGGACGCCCCGCCACCGGCGTCGGCGCCAGCGGAAGAGCTGCCCGATTCGCTTTCGAAGACGCCGTTGAACACGCCGGAGGCTTGACCCGAGACCGTGCCACTGATCGCGCCGGCGAGACCGAATGAAGTCACGTTACGCAACTCAAAGGGCTCGACGAATCCGCCCGTACCGCTCGAGTACAGGAAGTTGCCCGGGCGCAGTTCGCCTGGCGAGGTGGAGGACGCGGCCGAGACGGTTTGCGTGGTCACCGTCTGCGTGGTCACTGTCTGCGTGAATTCCGCGACCGGCTTGACGTCGGATTCACGCGGTGGCGTGTTCGCGGTGGCGACGTACGCGGTGCGGCCGCGGCTCAAGTCGATCTCGCCGAAGCCGTTGCGCACGAAGATCGTGCCGTCGCCGCCGGTCACGTACAGGCCGTCGGGCAGGTTGCAGGAGGCGGCACAGTAGGTGACCACGAACGAGGTGCCGCGGATGCCGATCGTCGCTGTCGGCGTCTCCATCCGGTAGCGGCCCGGCCTGCGATCGGTGAGGATGCCGGTGACGGCCCGCAAGCTGCCTTTGAGCAGCGAAAAAAGCGTGTTGCCGTCTTCGCGGCTCTCGTGCTGCTTCACCTCGAACACGGTACGCGGTTGTAGCGCGATCCAGCCGCTGTCGTCGAAGCGCATTTGCGCCCGTCCTTCGCCGACGAGAACCGTTTCCCGCTCGTTGATCTGGTCGCCGGCGCGAACGGTCCGAACCACGCCGGCGGCGCTGCGCACCTGCACGTTGCCATCGACGTACATGAAGCGGCCCACTGCCCATGCCGACTCCGTCGCAGCCAAGGCGAGCGCTGCGGCAAGGATCAGGGTGCTGAAGCGAGCATGCATGGCTTGAAATCCTTTCAGTAGAAATCGCGGCGCAGCGTCACGAGCAGCTGCTCGCGAGTGAAGTCGACGACCGGGATGCTCGAGCGGTTGCGCGTCCATACGAACTGCGGCGTCAGCGTCCAGTCCTTGGCCGGCGTGAAGGCGAGGCCGACCGAGAAATCGGTGCGCTTGTCCGCGCGTTTTTTCAGGAAGAAAATGTTCTCGCCGCCGTATTTGGATTCCTGGTAGGCGAGGCTGGTGTAGAAGCGCGCGCCGATGTCGAGGCGGCGCTCGAAGCCGATGCGCCCGCCGTAGATCCTGCGTCCCGCCGACGGATCATTGCCTTTTTGCTGGTCGTCGCCGTAGTACGCGGCAAGCGACAGGATTGGCGTTCCGCTGCCTTCCAGCCCGCGCCGCCAGCCCGCGCCGAACAGCGTGAGCTCAGTGTCCAAGCTGCGCTGGATGGGGTGCTTCTGGTCGAGCCATTGCAGGAAGAGGCCGACCTCGTTGTTCGAGTCGAGCTGATACTGATATTGCCCGTAGGCGCCGACCTGCTGGTCCAGGCGCTGGCCGCCGACCTTGTTCTCCAGATACGTCACGGCCCCGGTCACCGTATGCGCGCCGGTCAGCCAGCGCGCACCCGCGTTGCCGGTCCAGTAGTTCGTCGCGTAGCGGTCGTTGCCGAGCTTCTCGAAGTTGTAGCGGCCCTTCAGATCCGCGCCGGCAAAGATCCGCAATCCGGGCTGCACTTCGTGGTACGCCACGATTCCTGTCCCCAGGACGGCAAAAGTGCTCGCCTGCCTGGTGAACACCGTGTCCAGCGTGGCAGTGGCCCCGCCGAACAGCGGGATGGCTATCGTGCGGCTGTTGGAACCGGTATTGATGTTGGAGTCGTAGCCGGTTTCGGCCTCGACGTATCCGGCGATGCCGCTCGTCCTGCGGCGCGCCACGTCGGCGACGGCGGCAAGCCGGGCCTCCAGCTCGGTCAGCTTCTGGCGCACTTCGGGCGGCACCTGGACGCCCTGCAGGCGGGCGAGCTCCGCACGGGCCTGATCGGTTTCGCCGCTTGCGAGCAGCGCGCGCACCAGCTCGGCGCGGGCCGGCGCGAAGTTCGGGTCATACCCGAGCGAGCGCTCAAAGGCGATAATGGCGAGGCCAGCGCGGCCCGAATCGAGCGCGGCAATTCCTAGGAGGTATGCGGATTCGGCGTCGTTGAGCTGGTCGGCGGCGGGCTCAAGCAGCGCGTACGCTTCCTGCGCCTTGCCATCGCGCAGCAGCGCTTTCGCGCGATCAACCACGCTTTGCGCGATTGCCGTGCCGGCAATGGCGCAAGCGACCATTATCAGAACGATACGGGCGCAGAGCCTGGCGCGTTCCGCTGTTGATAACCTCACGCTTTACCTCCTGATGACTGATTTACTGCTTGTTTCTTCATGTACTTCTCCGGCTAGGCTATACGGAAATCGCGCCGGTCGCAATGATCGCAAAGTACTTGTCCTTGGATTTTTCGATCTTGTGGAGCTGCATGCCTGGGTTGACCGGGTTGATCTGGAGATCGAAGAAGGATAGGAATTCCAACCGCATGAGCCCAAGTATCCCACGAAAAATCGGTTCCATAGAACACGCACACCCACAGTCGCCAGTCTGATTTTCCAGAAATTTGCGCCCCATAGTCAGCAACGACGCCTTTGGTGACCCCGTGGGCACAACCCTACCCCGGCGCAGTCGTCGCAACCCCCTTTTCAGGTTCAGCAGGTTCACCAGTCTGTGCGCTGATCTTCGGGGTAGTCGGGTGCTGATTGGCTGGTCATATCCCAGTCCGGCATGGCATCCATACCCTCGCATGTGAACACCGGCTGTAGCACTGCCCACCACCATCGCGGTCATGCTGGGCACATTGCTGATTGAATGCGCTTTGCGCTGTGGGCACTGCACCCAACATCACCACTTTACCCAACTCGGGCGTTGTAGTTTCAGTCAGTGGCCAAGGCGGCGTACCGCCCTGTCCAGGTCCTAGGAGTGTTTATCTCAGTGCTTCGCAAGTGTTCAGTCAGCTGCCGCGAAGGCGGCAGAGTTCTACGAGCCTTCGGCGCGCCACCGCACCTGCCTTGACCAGCTACGCGGTCATGCCGTGCGCGCTGCCTGCTTGCGCGACGTGGCGGGCCGGCGTGGCGCCGCGCACCCGGCATCACCGCTTTACCCAGCTCGTTGCGTTGTAGTCAAGTCAGTGGCAACGGCCGGGTACGGCCCTTGCCAGGTCCTCGGAGTGTTCAGGTGAGCGCCGCCGGAGGGCGGCGAGTCATGTCTC
>JBCKPH010000159.1:0-3785 GCA_038901755.1 Burkholderiaceae bacterium
ACTGGTGGAGTCACCGCTGGACATTGCGCAGACCATGCGCTCACGGCTGTTCGCCAGGGACGGAGAGGAGCAGGCCTGGGGCGCGCGGGCCTGGATCTTTACTTCGGCGACGCTCGGCAATGACACCAGTCTCGACTGGTTTGCCGAGCCCTGCGGTCTGTCCGAGGCCAGGCAGTTGCGCGTTGGCAGTCCGTTTGACTACGCGCGCCAGGCCGCGCTGTACCTGCCCGAGCATTTTTGCCGGCCGGACCAGCCGCAGCACTCCTTGCAGGTCGCCGATCTGGTTGCTTCAGCGGCACGCCGTTTGCAGGGCCGCACCCTCGTTCTGACCACCACCTTGCGCGCCCTGCGTGTTGTTGGCGAACGGCTCCAGTCGCTGTTTCCCTCGGGGTCGGGACTCGAGGTGCTGGTTCAGGGTCAAGATTCGCGCAGCGCCCTGATGCAACGCTTTCGCGACGGAGGTGCCGCGAGCAGCGTCGGCGCCATCCTGGTGGCATCAGCGTCGTTCTGGGAAGGATTCGACGTGCCGGGGGACGCGCTGCAACTGGTGGTAATCGATAAACTTCCTTTTCCACCACCGAACGATCCGCTGGTTGAAGCCAGGACGCGCCGGCTGGAACTCGCCGGTCGAAGTCCGTTCAATGACTATTTTCTGCCGGAGGCGGCGGTGGCGCTGCGCCAGGGCGCGGGCCGACTGATCCGCAGCGAGACCGACCGCGGCATTCTGGCGATTTGCGACGTCCGCCTTTCAAGCATGAGTTATGGGCAACGCTTGCTCGCCGCCCTGCCGCCGATGCGCCGTATCCGACGGGCCGAGGACTATGAGTCGCTGCTCGACGAACTGGCGCCGCTGCCGGCTACCACAGCTTCCACCAGGGATCTTCCGACTTCCTGAAGCCGCGGGTCAGGTACGGGCTGTTCGGGAAAGTCTTGTCCAGTACCCGCTTGGCGTCATCGCGCAGTTGCGACAGTTCCAGCGCGTCGTAGGAACGGAACAGGATATAGAGCGCCTCCTCGGTCGCCGGCACCTCGCGGTAATCGACGATGGCGATCTGGGCCCGGTTCACCGCCGCGTGATACGCGCCGCGAAGAAAATAGTGACGCGCCACATGGACTTCGTACTGCGCCAGCGAGTCCACGATGTAGGTCATGCGCTGGCGCGCGTCCAGGGTGTACTTCGACTCGGGAAAGCGTCGCACCAGTTCCTTGAAGGTCTCGAACGATTCCTTCGCCGCCTTCTGGTCGCGCTCGGAAAGGCTTTGCTGGCTCAGGAAGGCGAACATGCCGAGGTTGTCGTTGAAGTTCACCACGCCCTTGAGATACAAGGCGTAATCGAGCGCCGGATTGGAGGGGTGCAGCTTGATGAACCGGTCCAGCGTGGCGATCGCCAGCGCGGGTTCTCCACCCCTGTAGTGGGCGTAGGCCTTGTCCAACTGCGCCTGTTGCGCAAGCACGGTGCCGGCCGCCCGGCCTTCGAGCTTTTCGTACAGCGCGGTCGCCTTGTCGTAAGCGCCGGAATTCATCTCATCCTTGGCTTCCTTGTAAAGCCTGTTCGGACTCCAGTCGGCGGTCACATCCTTGGCCGGGTTCGAACTGCATGCCGCCAGAAATGCCGTCATGCCGACCAGCAGGCAGGCAAGAACGACTGATAATTTGCGGCTGACCATCGCGGAGATCCTTATCAAGACAAGCCTGGGCATTATATCGACGGACACCCCTGAAACGGAAGCGCAGGAGGTGAGCGACGATGGCCCCGAACTCGCTGAAGAAGCCGAGATCAGGGCCATCACGTTTTCACCGGCACAGCATGGGTTGCGCCTTGACCAGGCGCTCGCAACCGTGGTCCCCGGGCTGTCGCGCAGCTACCTGAAGCAGCTGGTGGAGGCCGGTGCGGCGCGGCACGAGGACAAGGTCGTGCTCAAGGCGTCACGGACCGTCCATGCGGGTGAGGGCTGGACCATCGAGTTGCGGCCCACTCTGCAGAGTCAGGCCTTCAAGCCCGAGTCCCTGCCGCTGGATATCGCCTATCAGGATGAACATTTGTGGGTCATCAACAAGCCGGCTGGCCTGGTGGTGCATCCGGCGCCGGGCAATTGGAGCGGCACGTTGCTGAACGCTTTGCTGGCATTGGATCCACGCAGCAAGTTTCTGCCGCGCGCCGGCATTGTCCATCGACTGGACAAGGACACCAGTGGCTTGATGGTGGTGGCAAGAAGCCGAGCCGCGATGGATGCGTTGATCACCATGATTGGCCTTCGGACCATGAGCCGGGAATATCTGGCCCTGGTGCATCGGACCTGGTCGGGGCCGGCGCACCGGACTCTGGAGCAGCCGGTGGGCCGTGACCCACGGAATCGCCTGCGCATGGCCGTGGTCGATCTGGCGCGGCATTCGGGCAAACCGGCGCGTACCGAAGTCACGCTGTTGGAACAGGCCGCTGCCGGCTGCCTGTTGAAGTGCAAGCTGCAAACCGGGCGCACCCATCAGATACGGGTCCATCTGTCCCACGCCGGTCATCCACTGTTGGCCGACGAACTCTACGGCGGCGCCACGGCCGCAGGCATGGGCCGGCAGGCGCTGCACGCCTGGCGGCTCGGATTCGAGCATCCTGTCGAACAGCGTCCGTTGCGGTTTCAATCGGCGCCGCCGGATGACTTTCGCCAGGCCTTGCTGCAGTGGCGGCTGGGTTACAATGAGACGAAGTGGCTTGAAGAGCCCGCCTCGTAGCATGCTCATGCTTGGCGGGTCGCCTGCGCGACAATCACGACGCACGCTTCGCCCCGAAAAATTCCGCTCCAGAACAGTTGCCCGATAGGGTGCTTCGTCATGCTTGCATCATCATGAATTCGGCCGATGCCAAACGCATTCTCGAGACGGCGCTGATCTGTTCGCCGCAAGCCTTGCAATTGCGCGAACTGAGTGTGCTGTTTGACGATGCGCTGAACGCCGACACGCTGCGCTCGCTGCTGACCGACCTGCAGAACGAGTGGCGGCAGAGGGGCGTTGAACTGGTTCGGGTGGCGAGCGGCTGGCGCCTGCAGAGCCGGTCCGAGATGCGTGTTTATCTGGACCGCCTGAATCCCGAGAAACCAGCACGCTATACCCGGGCCACGTTGGAGACATTGGCGGTGATCGCCTACCGGCAGCCGGTGACGCGGGGCGACATGGAAGATGTGCGCGGCGTCACGATCAACTCGTTGCTCCTGCGCCAACTCGAAGAGCGAGGCTGGATCGAAATCATCGGCCATCGGTCGGCGCCGGGGCGTCCCGCGTTGTACGGCACGACACGCCAGTTTCTCGACGATCTGAGCATCGAATCACTGGATCAACTGCCCGTGATTGACGGCGTTGTGCAGTTGCCCGATGGCATTGATTTCGAGAACGACGGTGCGTCCAGTGCCGTGCAGCAGCCAGGACTGCCAATGGACGGAGAAATCAGCCCGCTGGCCGTTGAGTCATCTGCCCAAGCAACTCAGCCAGACGGCCATCTGGCACCTCTTGACGGAACAAGAACATGAACGAAGTGAAGCAGGAAGCCCCAGTCGTCTCCGACAACCTGCCCGCCGAGCAGGAAGCGCTTCGGCATCCGGTGCCAGCAGGCATCGATTTTCAGGACGTGGTGACGGGACGGTTCGACGCCGATGAGGTCAGTTTGCCAGTCGCTTCGGAACCGGCCAAGCGGGTGCTCGAGCCGCAGGCCGAGACACCGAAACTGCACAAGGTTTTGGCCCAGTCCGGACTCGGTTCCCGGCTTGACATGGAGCAGCTGATTCTGGAGGGACGAA
>JBCKPH010000160.1:0-3722 GCA_038901755.1 Burkholderiaceae bacterium
ACAGCGTAGGCCAAGGCGTAGCGCGGGACCACAAGCAGGCAGCATTGTGGTACGAGAAGGCAGCAGTGCAGGGACATGCGTCGGCACAGCACGACCTAGGCTACATGTACCTCATAGGCCGAGGTGTAGCGCAGGACTACAAGCAGGCAGCGTCCTGGTATGAGAAGTCAGCGACGCAAGGAAATCCGGCGGCGCAGAGAGCATTGGGCGTTATGTACGACCAAGGCCAAGGCGTAGCGCAAGACTTTAAGAAGGCGATGTCCTG
Organism: Burkholderiaceae bacterium; assembly: GCA_038901755.1. Lineage (GTDB taxonomy): Bacteria > Pseudomonadota > Gammaproteobacteria > Burkholderiales > Burkholderiaceae_C > JBCKPE01. The sequence continues at coordinate 266 of JBCKPH010000160.1, forward strand.
GTACCGAGAGGCGGCAGCGCAGGGAAATGCACAGGCGCAACTCAACTTGGGGGTCATGTATGCCCAAGGCCGAGGTGTCGCGCAGGACTACAAGCAGGCCATGCCCTGGTATGAGAAGGCAGCAGCGCAGGGGAATCCAAGGGCGCAATTCAACTTGGGGGTCATGTACTTCCAAGGCGAAGGTGTGGTGCGGGACTATGTCGAAGCGCAGAAATGGTTCATCCTTGCAGCGGCAAATGGTTATGAAGAGGCAAGTAAAGGCCGAGTGCTTGTGGAACGGAAAATGACGCGCGAGCAGATTGCCGAAGCTCAACGTCGTGCCAATGAGTGGTCGAAGACGTCTGCGAAACGTTGAGGGTGTAAAAAAAATGTCTTCGCATCACGCCCAGTCGCCAAAATGAAAGAGCTGACCTCTCAGAACGCGCTGCATTCGATGATCGTGATCGCGGCAAGGGTCAAGGGACCCCTGAAAACGTTGCGTTGCCCATGTCGAGGACTTTTTTTACAGCCTCGTTAGCCCGTCCAAACAGCAGTCGTTCCGAGGATTTCAACTCACTAGAGGAGAATGCATATGAAGTACATGATCAGCTGGTTCGAACGTCCGCAAGGTTCGCCTACGGAGTACGAGAATGCCCAGAAGCGAATACTTGATGTGTTCGGTCAATGGCAGGCGCCCGCCAATTTCAAGATCGAGGTGTTCGTAGTGCGAGTCGGCGAGTGGGGTGGGCATATGCTGGTGGACTGCGACGATCCGGTGGCCGTTCACAAGGTATGCTCGACCTTCCCTGCTTTTGAATTCCAGGCGCGGCCCGTGATTGCCGTCGAGGAAGCTGTTCGGGTCGAACTCGAAGCCATTGCCTGGCGCGATGGACTGAAACGCAAGTGATGGTGGCCGGCGCCTTCCGCCTCGGCCAGATATTGAGTTAGGTTCGCTAGGAGAATCGCACCATGAACACCGAAGCCATGTTCTTCGACGGCGGTTGCACCTGTCGCTTCGTGCGCTACCGCATGACAACGAAGCCTCTCTTCGTTCACTGTTGCCACTGCCGCTGGTGCCAGCGAGAGACCGGAACCTCCTTCGCACTGAACGCGCTGATCGAAGCCGACCGCGTGCAACTGCTGCAGGGCGAGCCCGAGATCGTCGAGACGCCCTCCAACAGCGGCAAAGGGCAGAAGATCGCCCGCTGCCCGAACTGTCGCATCGCGCTGTGGAGCAATTACGCCGGCGCCGGTGACAAGGTTCGGTTCGTGCGTGTCGGAACGCTGGACGAGCCGGACCGGCTGCCGCCGGACATTCATATCTTCACCTCGACCAAACAGCCTTGGGTTCTGCTGCCGCCGGATGCAGTCGCAGTGCCGGAGTTCTATGACCTCAAGGTTTACTGGCCGAAGGAAAGTCTGGAACGGCGCGCTGCGCTGCGCAAGGACGCATCTGCCGGTTAACGTCGCGAGGAGGTGCTCTTGGTTTCTACCGGCTTGGCCGCGCGGCAGATAAACGCTATTCGTTAGAGGTGCCGGTATCATCCAGCTGCGGAGAGAACAATGGCCATCCAACTCTTTGTAGCTCCGGCAGGCCCCGAAGTTCTCAACTATTCGCCACCCTGCATGAAGGTGGAGGTTTGGATGAGGCTCGCAGGTCTTCCGTATCGAGCGACAAAGGCTGGGGTGGCCGATCTGCGGCGCGCGCCCAAAGGCAAGGTCCCGTATATCGTCGATGGAGACGACATTGTGGCGGACAGCGAGGTCATCATCGCTTTCCTGTCCCGGAAATATGCTGTGGACCTTGACCGCGACCTCGGCCCAGAACAGAAGGCGATATCGCGCGCGCTTGAGCGAATGCTCGACGAACACACTTACTGGTGCCTCGTATATTTTCGTTATGTAGACCCACAAGATTGGGCTGTCTATCGACGTGCATTGTGCGCTAATAGCTCTGCTTTTATGCGCCTGGTCTGCTCGGTCGTTCTTCGTCCGCGCATTTTGCGTTACCTTTGGGGCCAGGGCCTGGGTCGCCATACCGTGGAGGAGGTTTGCGCGCGGCTAGACCAGGATTGGGCGGCACTCTCCGATACTTTGGGTGAGCGGAATTTCTTGATGGGCACTCGCCCCACGACCATCGATGCGACTGCCTACTCCTACATTACCAACATGCATCGAGCACCCATCGCTCCAAAGGCTAAAGCCTTACTGGATCGCTACCCCAATTTGATTGATTATGCTGAGCGCATGGACTCGCTATGTGCGTCTGGGTAATCGGCAGCACCTCTAACGAATACAAGGTTAGATCGTGCTTGCCACGATCTGAGCCGGTTGTTGGACGAGCCCGGTGTGCGAGGCAGCGGTGCCACTGGAAATAGAAGTGGCCAGGCAAATCTGAACAGCGCGATAAGTGGAAACGCCGGGCATGATGCCGGGCCGATGGTGGCTTGATTGGGAGCGTAAGGAATGCAGGAAATAGCGCGAAGAGCGGCGTGGACGAGTCGCAGGTGACAAACCAACCGCCACCTGTTGTACGATTTCCCCGTGTACGCCATCTTCCACATGCAGCATGAGAAGGGAACCTGGTATTGGGTCGTGCATTTTTCGCGGCGTGGCAAGCACGACTACCGGCGCTTCTACGAACCAAAATACGGTGGATCAGCAAAAGCCTTGAAGGCTGCCAAGGCGTGGCGTGACGAGCAACTTGCAAGAGTCAAGGTACTGACTTTGGTGGAGTTCTGCCAGAGGAAGCGCTCCAACAATACCAGCGGCGTGCCCGGCGTGCACTACTTGGTCACCGCAAGACAGCCTGAGGGAATCTGGCAGGCCAAACTCAGACTTGATGGCGGCAAGTCCAAAAGCAAGTCGTTCTCCGTGCATCGGCACGGCAATCATGTGGCCTACGAACTGGCCGTCGCTGCCCGCGAGCAATTGCTGGCCAATGCCAAAGACAGGCCGTATCTGTACAACCGCGTAGCGAAGCGTCTGGCACGGATGGCGTCATCGCGCTCCATCAACGCCATGCCGCGCAGCGCCTGACTGAAGCCAAGGGGCCGCAGCCATGACGGGGCGCCCAGGCAGCAGCGCGTAGGGCGCGCGCTTGGCATTGACGCGAATCCAGGCCATGAGTGCGAAATGCAAGGCCTACCGGGGCGTGGTTAAAGCGGCCAGGCAGGGCAACGGTGGTTGTCGAGGGTTGGGGCTCCGGCATGGTGATTGCAAGGATGCGTCCCTCACCCCGGCTTTGATGTGTTGGCACCGTGTTAAGCACACCCACGGACTTTGATGCGTATCCCGGCCGTGTTAGTCACACACGCCGCGCCGACGGGCATACACTGTTGACGAGTCCAATATGGATTGTCTATCGCAGGAATTGTTCGTGGTTTCTACCGGCTTGGCCTCGCGGCAGATAAACGCTATTCGTTCGGCGGCACGTTTGCAATATCGTCAGTGTCACCGCCCTAGGGGCGCATGGTTT
>JBCKPH010000161.1:0-3637 GCA_038901755.1 Burkholderiaceae bacterium
GCACCACCGTTCCAAAGTCGATCAAATTCTTGCGGACGGTGACGCCGCTGAATTCCGGCCGCTGTGTCACGTCGGTCACCTCCGACAAACAGGCTTTGATGGTCTCCTCGCGAAGCTCGATGGTCTGGTCGATCTGTATCTGCTTTTGCGTGACCGCCATCAATGCAACGGCCATGGCCACCAGAAAAAGCACCATCAAGGCGGTCATCAAATCCGAGAATGAAATCCAGAACGGCTTTTCACCCTCGCCCTTGGACGCGCGCCGCTTGGGAGTTTTTAATCCGAGCATGGCGGCCTATCACATCCGCGCAGGAATATCGTCAACCACATCGCCGAGGGTCCTGATGGCGCCCGAGAGCAACTGGACTGCGCTGGAAAGCTCGTCTTGGAATTTCCGATTTCCTTCGCTAAGCGTGCGCTCGATGTTCTGCCTAAAGGACTCGTGCGCCTTGACCAGCACCTCTGTGACACCCTTGAGATAGTCCTCCGATTGCTTCTGAGCGATGGCGAGTTGCTTGGTGGCCGCCTCAATTTGGCGAATAAGCTCGGATGTCATGGAAGCATCGCGCTTGGCCACTTCGATCGTCCCCTTGAGCTCGGTCACCATCATCGCGAACGTGTCGCGAGTCTTGGCGTAATCGGCGAATATCCCTTTAGCATTTTCAGTCGCCATCGCAAGCTGCGTTGATGCGCCTTTGATGGTCTCGGTGGCAGTCGCCGAGGCCTTCATCGTGTCTGCGACGCCTTGGCCTGCCTTTGCAAAATCGCTCGCTGCTATGTAGAGCGTTTCCGCCCCTGCATTCATGCCCGAAATTGCCTTGTCCGTCGCGCCGGCCAAGCTCGCCACGGAAGACTGCAGCGACTTGTTGGTCTCCATCGACTGCGCAAGCAATTGCTCCACCTGGCCTGACAGGGAGCCAATCGCTTGGCTCGTGGACTCTTCGAACCTTTGGACCCGGTGACCCTGGGACTCGGCCGAATCCTCGGCCTGCTTTCGGAGTTGTTCAACCACGCCAGCGACTTGGCCGCCCACCGCCGTCAATGCCTCGCGCAGTTTCTCATTGGTCTCGCTTTGCGACTGGGACACGAGCGAACGAATTTGCTCGACAAAGGAGCCCATCTGGGCATTCATTGCTGCTTGGCGCGCGTCCATGGCGTCGAGAGCCTTGGCAAGCTTGTCACCCATCGCATCGACCGTATTGGTTCCTGCGGCGTCCATATTGGCGGCGAGCTGGCCGAATTGAACGGCCGTGGCCTGCATGGCTTCGCTGGCTTTGAGCATGAGATCCGTCATGCCCTTCATCTGCCCGCCGAACATCTCGCGCATCTGGGAAGAAAAGCTTGCCAGAACGTCAGTCAGCATCTTGTTGACTGCTTCGCCCTGATTGTTGCTGACGCCCTGGACAGCCTTGGTGATCGCATCCATCGGGCCTGACAACGAATCGGATATAGCCTTGCCGACATCGACGGACAACTGCCCCGTGTGCGCGGCTTGGGCTACGATTTGCTGCGCGGTCAGCGTGGTGAGAATCTCCTTGAGATCTGCGACCAGCGCATCTTTGATGTGCATCGCCTGAGTGGCCGACGTTTCGGATGCGACTGCCAATCGTTCGAGATACTCTTCCCCGGCACCGCTTTTGAACAAACTGTCAATGAGCTCGCGCAGCTCTTCGACTTGCCGATACCTGGCCGTGACTACGGATTTTTCGATCCATGTGAAGATCATTGCAAGTCCGATGGCGGACGCCGACACGTAGAAGGCGTGTGCCACGGAGTTCATAAGGAATTGAAGCTGCTCCTGCGCCTTGACGGGATCCACTACCACTTTGAAATCCTGCAAGCCTTTGATGAGGCCCGCGAACGTTCCGATGATTCCAAGGCCCGTCAACACGCCCGGTAAGTGCTTGAAGAATTCAGTCTTCAACCGGCTGTCGACAATGGCCTGTTCGCTGAAGAAGGATTCCGCCAGGGTTGTCGCTCGCCAACGTGCCACTCGCATCTGTCCATGCTGGTCTTCTTCCCTCTGTGGATGCAACGTCTTGCTGTATTCGGTCCACAGGTGGGAAAGAGCGTGAGACTGCATCGCTTTGGAGCCGACCTCATCGAGCTCAATGATGGAGCCGCTATTGCGTGAACTGATTTCCTTCAATGCCGAGATGGCGCTCGCAAGCTCATTTCGCAAACCGAACGACCGAATGACAAATCGCCCAATGAAGTCGAAGGAGAGCCCGGCAAGCAAAATGGCGACGACGCCAATGGGCCAAATATGCCAATATTGCTGGACCAGCGAGGCAAGACTCATTTCAGGCATTAGCCACTTCCGTTTACTTTTAAGAGTTGCTCCGTCAGACGGCCAAGTCGAAATAGTTGGCAACGTCATGAGCCACTTGCGCGTAGATGCCCATTAGGCCAAATGGCCCTGTGACGCTGTAGCCAGCCATGGAACGACCCGTCGTGCCTTCAGGGTACGCGACAAAGGCCATGCCGTCTCGATACTCACTGTGCAATCGGAGACGACGGTTCATTTCCGCAATGTGTTGATCGGGTGTGAGCGTTGGCTTGGTCATACCGGTCTCCTTTGGCTAATGGAGTGGTGAGGTCTAACGTCGTGGTGAACGGCGGGCCTGAACGGAAGAACCCGAAAGAGGCGCGGCGCTGACGGCCCGTCCGTTCCACCTAAAGTTAGAGGTCTTGGACACTACTTCGCTGGACCTTTCGGGGGAGAAGCGGGCATCTCAGCAGCTGGCGGCTTGCTGACCGGGGGCGTAGGGGTTTTGGTCATGTAGTAAATAACAAGACCGACGGTGAGCCCAACGATCACGCCGCCTAGCACTTTGTCTTTGAGCCAAGCCCAGGCGGAGCGGAGCAGTCGGAAACGCTCCTTCTTCGCCGGTTCAGCGAAGTGTGGGTCGTATTCCTTGTCGACCCACGTTAGGCCACCAGGGTACTGTAGCAATTCATTGCGCTCAATCGTGGAGTTTTCGATAGCTCCCTGGTTGTCGATTAGATTTGCATTGCCCACAACCGTGTTGTCCGAGACAGTCGAGTTGGTCAGCTTCGCGCCAGGACCAAGTTTTATGAGCGACGGCTTGTCGTCAGACACGGTGACCTCTAACGAATAGCGTTTATCTGCCGCGTGGCCAAGCCGGTAGAAACCAAGAGCACCTCCTGCGGCGGATAAACCATGTTGGACTCGTCAACAGTGTATGCCCGTTGGCGCGGCGTGTGTGATTAACGCGGCAGGGATACGCATCATGCTGTGGGCGGGACGCCCGTCAGTTAAAGGGCCGCCGAAGTTGGAGAACGTTGAATGTGGGCGCTATGACAATTCGCCTCACTTCATCGACCTTTGCCGGCGCGACGTTGAACTTTACTACCGTCCACGCCCCGGCGGGCAGGTTGTCTCTAAGGTCGATTTTCTTTTCAGAAAGCTTGTTGAATTCGCCATCCTTTTTTGGATCAAATGTTCTGCCCCAGCTTACTTTCCCTTTTATGCCTGAGTACGCTGCTGACGTAGGATTCCCAAATTCCATATAAACGGTGAATCCATCAAGATATGGTTCAACCTTTCGTAGGATCACCAAGACCGGGCCGGCGGGCGCCTTAACGGCTTGATACAAAGGTTCATCCTGCGGGT
>JBCKPH010000162.1:0-3611 GCA_038901755.1 Burkholderiaceae bacterium
CGCCTGCAACCGCACTACATCGAGTCGTTTTTTCACGAAGCCTTCAAGCGGCTCGGCGGTACGGCCAAGCAACGCGAAGCACGCCGCTATGAAATTACCCATGTCCCAGCGCCGGTGCGCAACCGTGACCGACTCATCGGCATCGGCGAGCCGGTGTTGCCGCGCTATGAACGCATCGCCTTCGACAAGTCGCTTGTTGCGCCGCTAGGCCAGCCGCTGGCTGCCTTCGTATGCCCTGGCCATCCGTTGCTGGATGCCGTTGTCGACCTCACGCTGGAACGCAACCGCGATCTACTGAAACGCGGCACCGTGCTGGTCGATGAGCGCGACCCTGGCACCTCGCCACGCGTGCTGTTCTATCTGGAGCACGCCATCCAGGACGCCGGCCTGACGCGCACCGGTGACCGGCGGGTTGTCTCCAAGCGCATGCTCTATGTCGAAATGGATTCGGAAGGTGACACCCGGCACGTCAACTACGCGCCATATCTGGACTATCGCCCTCTGGCTGCTGATGAACCGAGCGTTGAATCGATCCTCGACCGGCCCGAATGCCGGTGGATCGGCCGTGAGCTGGAGCAGAAGGCCCAGGGCTATGCCATCGCCCAGGTCGTGCCCGAACACCTTGCCGACGTGCGCGGCCCCAAGCTCAAACTCATCGCCAAGACCGAGGCGGCCGTCAAGGATCGGCTGACCAAGGAAATCGCGTATTGGGATCACCGTGCCGCACAACTTCAACTCCAGGAGCAGGCCGGCCAAGCCAACGCCAGGCTCAACTCCGGTGAGGCCCGCAAGCGCGCCGACCTGCTGCAGGGGCGGCTGCAAAAGCGGCTCGAAGAACTCAAGCTCGAAGGCCAGCTCTCGCCGTTGCCGCCGGTGGTGCTGGGCGGCATGCTGGTGGTGCCTTTCGGTCTGATCCAAGCCATGACCGGGCCGGCAAGCGCCGTGGCCACAACCCCAGCGGATACCCAGGCCAGTGCTGCCCGAGCCCGCGCCATCATCATGGAGATCGAGCGCGGCCTCGGTTTCGAGCCGATCGACCGTGAATTCGAGAGGCTCGGCTACGACATCGAAAGTCGCATGCCCGGCACCGGCAAGTTGCGCTTCATCGAGGTGAAGGGCCGTGTCACTGGCGCCCCCACCATCACCGTCACGCGCAATGAGATCCTCTACTCACTCAACAAGCCGGACGACTTCATCCTGGCCATTGTCGAGTTCACTGGGGAAGATACGCATCGCGCTCATTACCTGCGACAGCCATTCAACCGCGAGCCAGATTTCGGTGTGACCAGCGTCAACTACGACTTTGCTGAACTGCTTGCCCGAGCTGAGGCGCCACGATGAATCGATGCCGATCCAACTCGGAAGCACGCACAGTATCACCACTTCCGAGTAGATTTCCGCGTTGTCGGTGGAGCACCCAGCAGTGGTGGCCGGTGCGAGAAGTCGCCCGACAGATCAGCAGTGCACGGTTCAAGCGCGGCATATGGTGTCCATCAAAACTCTCAACGGTGCTGAGAGAATCGCACAACGAGTCGAGTAAGCCTTGGGACGGAAAGAGAGGGCCGAGATGAACGATCCTGCGGTCATTAGCGTGTTGGCATGGCAGTAAACCTTACAGATACCGAGATTGCCGCTTTGGTCGCGGAGGTGAAACCGTTGCCAGACGACTACCATCAAAGGGTTCAGACCAAGGCGAAGCGCGGGCACCGAGAACGCGAACTGGACTTGGTCGGAGCGAATGGCAGCGCATTCCGTCTGATTTTGCGGGAGTCCGCGTTCAACCCACTTGATTTCTCGGTCATCCTGGCTTGGCTGCATCCGCAGTCTACGAGTCCGTTCCGGTTGCGCAGATACAACGGGAAGAGCCATGAGCATACCAACACATTGGAGTCCCAAAAGTTCTATGAATTTCACGTGCACCGAGCCACGGAGCGTTATCAGCAATCGGGTCTGCGCGAAGACTCGTTTGCGGAGCCGACCACTCGCTACCAGAATTTTGCAGGCGCTTTGCTGTGCCTAATCCAAGACTGCGGTTTTCAGATGCCTCCGAATAGTCAGTCCGGATTCTTCGAAGGGGAAGGTACGCCATGACCATCGAAACCATCGAAACAGACTTCCGCCGCAAGGTTGGCGAAAGCGTGCGGCTCGCGGGCGAGGGCGTAAACCGCTATCGGGTGTTCACACCTTTCCTGTTTGAAGATGGCGACCACTTGGCGATTGTCCTCAAGCACGAAGGCGGTCGATGGGTTCTCAGTGATGAGGGTCACACCTACATGCACTTGACCTATGACCTCGAGGAGAAGGATCTCCAAAGAGGAAATCGCCAGAAAATCATCAGCAACGCCCTATCGGTGTATTCGGTAGAGGACCGGGAAGGGGAACTCCGTCTGCTTATTCCCGAAGAGCAATTTGGGGATGGCCTTTTCAGCTTTGTTCAGGCACTCCTAAAAATCAGCGATGTCTCCTATCTGTCTCGGGAGCGGGTTAGGTCAACCTTTCTGGAAGACTTCCACAGCTTTATGGAAGCTACGGTTCCGGTTGAACGTCGCACGTTTGATTGGCACGACCCGCAGCACGATCCTATGGGAAAGTACACCGTGGATTGCCGGCTCAACGGCATGCTGAAACCCATGATGGTCTTTGCGCTTCCGAACGATGGCCGGGTGCGAGATGCCCACATTTCATTGTTGCAGTTCGAACAATGGAAGATTCCGCACCGCTCACTGGCCATCTACGAAGACCAGGAAGAGGTCAATCGCAAGGTTCTCGCCCGGTTCAGCGACGTGTGTGAAAAGCAGTTCAGTAGCCTCGGGGCAAATAAGGATCGCATCGCCACATACTTGGGGGAGGCGATGCTGGCATGACGGTTCGGAAGAAACTCATCGAAGTCGCCCTGCCGCTGGAAGCCATCAATAAGGCTTGCGCGCGCGAGAAGTCGATCCGCCACGGCCACCCGAGCACGCTGCATCTTTGGTGGGCGCGTAGGCCGCTGGCGGCGGCGCGGGCGGTGATCTTTGCGCAGATGGTGGACGACCCGTCGGCGCACCCGGACCTGTTCCCCACCGAGAAAAGCCAAGAGAAGGAGCGCCAGCGGCTGTTTCGCATCATCGAGGAGCTGGTGCTGTGGAAGAACACCACCAACGAGGCGGTGCTGAAAAAGGCGCGCGACGAAATCTGGCAGAGCTGGCGCTACACCTGCGCAGAGAATGCCGGCCATCCGCGCGCCAAGGAACTGTTTGACCGGCATAAGCTGCCGGCTTTTCACGACCCATTCGCCGGCGGCGGTGCGCTGCCGCTGGAGGCGCAGCGGCTGGGGCTGGAGAGTTACGCCAGCGACCTGAACCCGGTGGCGGCGCTGATCAACAAGGCGATGATCGAGATTCCGCCGAAGTTCGCCGGGCGCTCACCCGTCAACCCGCAGGCGCAGAAGCAGAAAGCGCAGATGGACAAGAGCTGGCGCGGCGCGCAGGGCCTGGCCGACGATGTGCGCTACTACGGCCAGTGGATGCGCGACGAGGCCGAGAAGCGCATCGGCCACCTGTATCCGAAGATCGAGGTCACCGCGGCAATGGCCAAGGAGCGGCCCGATCTGACGAAATGCGTCGGGCAGA
>JBCKPH010000163.1:0-3608 GCA_038901755.1 Burkholderiaceae bacterium
CGACAATCAGCGCCTCACGCTACGCAAATATGTCGCTCAGGCACGCCATCACGCAGCCGGCGCCCGTCTACCGTGAAAGCGCCAGTTACCAGCCGATGGACGCAGGCATGTTCTGATGGACACACTCTACGAAGGCCTGGCTCTGGCTGTCTGTGCTCGGCGAAAGGAAGCGATCGATCACCGGGCTTCATCCGGCATTGAGGACGACTGGATCGGCGACATGTTGCTGCCGACGGATGAGCGGAACTTCGCCATCGAGCGGCAGCCCGCTACCAGTCTCATTTCTCGCCTCTTCAGGGGTGATCAGAGATTTACGGCGCGTATGGTCAATTCCGCGGTCGGCGCCAATACTTAGATGTCCGAAATCGACCGGTTGCGGACACCATTCCCCAGAGTGTTCAAAATATAGCTTGACGGTATTTTGGACATATCCTAGTATTCGGACATCAATTCCGTACATTCTAGGAGCATTGCCATGTCTCGTGTCTTCGCCTACTGCCGCGTTTCCACTACTGACCAAACCACGGAGAACCAAGTCCTGGAGATTGCTGCCGCCGGATTCAATGTGACCCCACGTCACACCATCGCAGAAACAGTCTCGGGCTCGGTGGCCGCAGCAAAGCGTCAAGGTTTCGGGAAGCTGTTGGACAAGTTGGACGATGGCGACGTGTTGGTCGTCACTAAGCTTGATCGTCTGGGCCGTAATGCGATGGATGTGCGGGCCACCGTGGACGCGCTCGCAGGCATGGGGGTCAGGGTGCATTGCCTGGCCCTTGGGGGCGTCGATCTGACCAGTCCGGCGGGCAAGATGACCATGGGCGTCATCAACGCGGTGGCCGAGTTTGAGCGGGACCTGCTAATTGAACGGACGCAGGCCGGACTGGCCCGTGCAAAGTCAGAGGGCAAGACGCTGGGCAGGCCGCAGAGCCTGGGCGTCGAACAGGTGCAGTCAGTTAGGGCCCGGCTCGCATCTGGAGAGGCCGTGGCGGCCTTGGCGCGTGCGTTCACCACCAGCAGGCAGACCATCATGCGGGTACGTGACGCTGCCGTCGCTGCATAAGGTTGGCCATAGGCCACCGAATTCAGCGTTCCATCAGTCGTGGGTCAATTTCGCGTCGGCGACGACGAGCGGCGGACTTTTTGAGTTTTGGCTCGGTATTGGGTCGGGTAGCGGACTGAAAATCCTTGTGTCGGCGGTTCGATTCCGCCCCAGGCCACCAGCATGTTTCAGGAAACCCGACTGCTCCCAGTTGGGCCTTTTTGTTGGCGGTTAGCGGAGCGCCGGCGGCATAGGACCTACGGGGTTTGGCAGGAGTTCGGCGACCTGGCTCACGTCGATGTTCTTGAGTCGGGCCCCCGAATTCGCCCGAATGAGAGATTGCCGCCACAAACTCCTGCAGTTGCGCAAGCGTGCGCAGCTTTGTCTCGTCAATGTCGATCGCCATCCCGGGGATGATCAAGCCCACGGCAGTTTTGCCTCAAATTCGGCCTTTCAGGTTCCTTCCTGGTTGGAAATACGGCCCGCCTTCAGGCCCATTCCACGTTGGACAAGGCTCGGTGTAGCCAATCAGGCCACCCACGCGCATAATTCCGCGAAGCCGGGCTGCCAACGTCCGCAGCCTGTGGCGCAACTCAATTTGAGGAGGGCTGATGCTGCGACGTTCCATCATCTCCATCGCCGGCGGTGTGACGCTCGGTGCTGCGCTGCCGGCGCACAGTCAGGCTACCGTCAAAAAAGTCTGGCGCATTGGGGTACTGTCGGAATCCCTTCCGCAGTTGAACGTCCTCAAGACGTTGAAGGCGTTGGACTATGAAGAGGGGCGCAATCTGGTGATTGACTACAAGTTCGCGCGAGGCAGGCCTGAATTGCTCGACGGTCTTGCTGCTGAACTCTTGGCTGCAAAGCCTGATCTGCTTATTGCACCCTTGAACACTGAAGCGGCGGCGCTGAAACGCGCCACATCTTCCATTCCGATCATGATGCTGTGGATTACGGCACCCGTCGAACTGGGGCTTGTTGCGTCGATGGCTCGCCCAGGTGGAAATCTCACCGGCACCACGACCAACCCGATAGAGATGGCCGGCAAGATGGTCCAGTTGCTGCGTGAAACGATTCCCCGATCATCGCGGATCGTTATTCTGAACGATCCCAGCTATCCCGGCATGACGCTGTACCTGAAATCGTCCGAGCAGGCAGCATCAGCGATGGGTATTCAATTCGAAGGCCTGGCAGTTCGGACTCTGGCCGACCTGGACATGGCGTTTGCCGCGCTCAAGCGCAATCCGCCTGACGGAATCATGGTTTCTATGACGGGCGTTATCCTCGGGAATGTGCAACTGATCATCGAGTTCACCGCTCTGCATAAACTGCCGGCCTTGTATTCGATCAAGCGCCCCGTAATGATCGGCGGACTGATGAGTCTTAGCCCTGATTTTGGCGAGATGGGTAAACGCCAGATTGCGATGATTGACAAACTCCTCAAGGGCGCAAAGCCATCGGAAATGCCGATTGAGCAGCCGACCAACTTCGAGTTGGCGATCAACATGAAAACCGCCCGAGCGATGGGCCTGACGATACCGCCCGCGGTGATGTTGCAGGCGACGGAGTTGATCGAGTGAGTCTGTCCGCGCCCATAACCCGTCCGTGCTGCTCATCCCGCAACTATGGCGTGTCGCTGGCCAGGTCGAATAGAGAAACGGAATCCGGCAACGTCTCGTCCAGGATCGCGGCCTGAAGTTCCGGCGCAAGTTTCGTCAGGTTCACCATCCGGCTGATGTAGCTACGGTCCACGTCTTCCGCCTTGGAGATCGCGGCTATGTTGGTCACCTTGCCATGTTGCGACCAACGTAGGCTTGTTCAGCGTCGCCGACTGACCACACCGAGCCAAAACCGGCACCGATCCCGCTATTCCAGGGGCTGATTTTCACCGGTCAGATGGGCGTCGGCGGTAAGAATCCAATGGAAATTCTTGGCGAGTCAGCCTGCCACCTAAGGGTAAACACGTATTGTGAGGACGCGATACGGCGAGACATCTGGGCTCATGCGGTTGAATTTCCTTATCCCTATCCCTGTTCCTGACATTGACGGTCGTGGAGTGAGTACCCGCACGGCACAGGGCGGAATATCGCAACCGCCGACGGGCAGAGGTCACGTCGCGGTCTGCAATTAAGGCTACAAATTGAAAGTTACTTCCCTGGCGGTCGGAATTTTGCGCTGACTGCTGCTGCACTCCTCATAGCCTCGACCTGCTGTTCCATCGTGATCATTTCGACTGACTCAACGCTGGAAAAGGCGCCGCTCGCCATCACGACCATGCTCACTGTCGCCCCGGAAACTGCACTGCCCTCGACTACGGCGATAACGTCCCCATCACCCGAATACCAAATGTGATGAAGTTTTATGCCGGCGGCGTCAAACATAGCCTTGGCTGGCCCCATTCGGTCAGCGGGTTGTGCAATCATGCCTCTAAAGGCCTCTGGGGTGTAGGTCGCCCGTGTCAAATATAGACTCATTTGAATCTGCTCCTGGTTGGTTAATATGACTGCCTCTCCGCAAACTCTTACCTTCGCGGCATGCGTGTTACTGAGACGCTTCGTAACTCTACACC
>JBCKPH010000164.1:0-3536 GCA_038901755.1 Burkholderiaceae bacterium
TGGCCGCGCCGAGGTAGTTTGGCAATCTCCTCAAGCCAGGTTCCGTTTTGCGCCTGAGACGAGGTTCAATTGCCGATCGGCGACTGGCCGACCCGATGAAGCGCTGGAAGCTTACGTCGATCGACTTGAAGGCGCGCGAGAAATACGCCGAGTACGGGCGTGCGCGCGATGCGATGCTCAAGGCCACGCACACAAAATTCGCGCCATGGACGCTGGTCGATTTCAACGATCAGCGTCTGGGCCGATTGACGCTGATCCGCCACCTGCTCGACCAGCTGCCCGACACCGCGCTGCCGCCGGAGGCGCTCGACTTCCCGCCGCTGCCCGCCGCGCCGCTGAAGGAAAAATTCACCGGGCCGGTGAAGCCGATCAAGAGCTTGGCGTGAGCGCGATCCAGACCCGGCCAGCGTCCACGCGGGTCGGGTAGGCGCGGATGTCCTCGCTCGCCGGTTCGCACATGGCGCGGCCGGTGCGCACGTCGAAGCGGCCCTGGTGCAACGGGCATTCGATCTCGTGGCCTTCGAGGAAGCCCTCGCACAAGCGGCCCGCGCCATGCGTGCACAGGTTGTCGGTGGCGTAGGGCTGGCTGTCGATGCAATGCAGCGCGATGTCGAGACCGGCGACGATGACGGCGATGCTCGCGCCGTCGAACAGGTCATCGACGCTGGCGGCATCGACCCAATCGTTGCGCATGTTCATCAGATCGGATAAATCATCGAGTTGGGGATCAGCTCGCTGTCGAACACGACGAGCTTGCTGGCGAAGCGCAGCCCGGCCGGCGTCGCTCGCACCACGTCGAGGTAGCGCCCAACGTTGAACACCGTGCTGGGCTCACTCGGCTTGGTGCGAAAGACGGCGTAGTTGGCCTCGACATGCCAGTCATCGCCTTCGACCTTGTTCACCCGCGGCAGGCCGATCACGTGGCGCTGGTAGTACGGGTCGTGGAACAGCGTTTCCTTGATGCCATAGACACGGTCGCGCATCATGCCGGGGCTCTCCAGCGCCATCGTCGCCAGCGGCAGGCCACGCTCGTGATTCTCGCGCGGTTGCACACGGTAGTTGCCGTCGGTGGTGAAGAAGTCGGGCCAACGCTCCCAGTCAGCCGCGTCGAGCACGGGCGGCATAGTCGGCGTACAGCGCGAGCAGCAGGACGTAGCGTGGTGCGTCGAGGGGCATCACAGCTCCATCGTCCGCCGCCAGTACGCGTACATGCCGCGGATCAGCGTCTCGGTGACCATGTGTTCGGTGTCGCCGACCTCGCGCCCGCCGAGTTCGGCCAGCGTGCTGCGCGCAGCGTCGGCGGCAAAGTTCTGCTGGCTGAATTCGATCACCTCGCCGTCGTCGGCCGAGACGAAGCCCGCCGGCCCGAACAGGTTGGCCTGGCGCAGGCGGCGGCGCGTCATCTCCGGCGTGTCGTCGGCAAAGCCGAAATGCGTCCAGACGAAGTCGAACGAGTTCGGCCCGCGCGGCTGGATGTGGCGCGTCGAGACGCTGTTGACCTGCTGCTGGAAGATGACGCTCGGAAACAGCGTCATCATCACCGCGGTCGGCCCGCCCCACCACGGCTCGGGCACCACGTCGAGGAAGCGGTCGTCGTTGAGCGTCATCTCCGACTTGAAACTCGACACCCCCGCGGTCACGTCGTTGCTCTGCTTGGCCTGGCCGCGCGTCGAGATCATCGCGGCGTGGCGGTGGTGGCGGTCCATGCGCAGTTGCGCCCGGTTGTCGGCGCGCCACAGGCCGAAGGTGACGAACCAGGTGTGCAGCAGGCCCGGGTGGTACGGGTCTTTGATGTTCTCCTGCATCAGCTTCCAGTTGCCTGGAATGCGCTGTCGGCTGTGGCCCAACAGCACCAGCTCGCGGCCGTTGAACAGGCGGTCGTACCAGCGCAGCATTTCTTCGCCGAGGAAGTCCTCGAACGGCTCGACCTCGGGGTCGAACGAGGCGAACACTACGCCGCCGCGGCGCACCACGCGCAAGCGCGTGAGGTTGTGTTCGTCGTTGCGAAAGTCGGCCGGCATGCCGCCCATCACCTGGCCGTCCTGGCGCACGCCGCGCTTGAGCGGCACGCCCTGCAAATCGCCCTTCAGGTTGTAGCTCCACTGGTGGTAGGGGCAGACGAACTCGCGCCGGTTGCCGTGGCGCTCGCGGCAAAAGCGCATGCCGCGGTGCGCGCAGACGTTCTCGACCACGTTGATCTCGCCGTCGCCGTCGCGCACCACGATCACCGAGCGCTCGCCGATCACACTGCGCACAAAGTCGCCCGGTCGGGGCAGCTCGGCTTCGAGCGCCACATAGCACCAGTGGCCGCGGTAGAACAGGCGTTCGAGTTCGCGCCGATAGACAGCCTCGTCGGTGTAGGCCCAGAACGGGATGCGGTGCGTGCCCTCGCCGACCCAGCGGTGCGCTGCACTCGGCAACGACTCGGCAGTCTTCATCGGGTCACAACCTTTCTTCGCGCCACAGGCCGAGCAGCTGCTGCACGGGCCGGTCGGAGTAGCTGAACAGCAGCGTGTCGCGCCGCGCGTGCAGGACGAGTGCATGCCACGACGGCACGACGAACACATCGTTGGGTTCGAAGCCGAACGACGCGCTGCCGACCTGGGCCTGGCCCGCGCCTTCGAGGCAGCAATAGACCGTGCCGTCGGTACTGCGCCGCCCGCGCGTCTCGAAGCCCGCCGGCAGCCATTGCGCGAACGTACCGATGGTGGCCATCGGTGCCTGGCCGGTGGCCGGGTTGACGTGGCGCAGCTTGTGGCCGTCGTGCGGATCGGGGGCCTGGCCGCGTGCCACGCCGGCCAGCGCGGCGCGGGTCTGCGCGTAGGGGTATACGAACAGCTTGGTCGGCTCGGCTGGCTGCGGCGCGTGGTCCATCGGCAGCAGGTTATGACCGTAGCGCGCCAGCACGTCGCCCTCGGGCCGCAGCGGCGGCTGAACCTCGGCCGCGGCCTTCTCGGCAAAGCCGGCGTCGAGCATCTGCACCAGCGGGATGTCCAGGCCGTCGAGCCAGACCACCGGTTGGTGGCCCTCGTTGCCGTGGTCGTGCCAGGTCCAGCGCGGCGTGACGATGAAGTCGCCGCGCCGCATCGTTGTGCGCTCACCATCGACCGCCGTGTACGCGCCCTCTCCTTCGAGCACGAGGCGCAGCGCCGACTGCGTGTGGCGGTGTGCCGGCGCCACCTCGCCGGGCAGGATCAACTACAACCCGGCGTACAGCGTGCGCGTGATGCACGACTGGCCGGGCGCTCCCGGGTTCTCGAGGATCAGCACGCGGCGCTCAGCCTCGCGGGCACTGATCAGTGGGCCGGCCTCGTGCACGGCGTTGCGCACCTCGCGCCAACGCCAATGGGCGGGCTGCATCGGCGTGGTCGGCGCCGGCGGCACCAACGCGTGCAGCACTTCCCACAAGGGCTTCAGGTGCTGCGGCGCGATGCGCTCGTAGTAGCGCTCGCGTTCGGTCGGAGGGTGGGCGTTCATGGCTGGACAGCCCGCACTGTGCGCGACCGGCACGCGTTTGCCAAGCCTGGGCGCTCGCT
>JBCKPH010000165.1:0-3510 GCA_038901755.1 Burkholderiaceae bacterium
TTGATGGGCAGCGATCTCGGGCCCGAGTGGGGGCGCGGTGAACCCCGGACCAGCAAGATGGTGTTCATCGGCATCGATCTGCCGAAGGATATTTTCATGCAGGGCTTGCAGCAATGCCTGGCCTAGGCGGCGCCGAACATCGGGCACGGCGAGCGCCGCCGCGCGACCCGCGATGAGCCAGCATGCAGTCACTTACAATCGCCCGCCGGCAAGAATCCGTGACGTACCTGTTGGATCTGACGCTGCAGGAGCAAAGGGGGTCATTGCGCGGCCATGCCCCATGTCCCGTCGGGTTGTGAGGGACGAACTCCAATCCGAGCATCCACCCGATCTGCGAGGAGTTAGGAAGTGAAAGCGAAAATTTCCAAAGCCAAGGTGAGCGCCAAGCCGAAGGCCAAGCCTGCGTCCAAGCCGGCCAAGGCAAAAGCCAAGGCAGCGCCCGAATCTGCGCCGAAACCGGCCAAGGTGCGGGCGACGCCCAAGCCGGCTGCGAAGTCGGCCAAGGCGCCGGTCAAGTCCGCGCTGAAGAAGCCGGGCGCGAAATCGGCGCAGACAACCAAGAAAGTGAAGCTGCCGGCGAAGGGCGCAACGGTCAGGCGGCCCTTGCCAACCGCGGCGGCAAGCAAGGTCGCGCGCAAGCCGGACACAGCCAAGGCGCCGAAGCGTTCCGGCAAGGCGTCTGTCAAGCCCAGTGTCAAGAAGCCCGGTCCAGCCGGCACGGGCAAGCCTGCCAGCGCTGCGAAAAAGCACGATTCCCCGGTTTCCAAGCCGGCGAAAGGATCAATGACCGGTACGGCAGTTGCGGCGCCATTCAAAGCGGCGCCGAAGTCCCCGGTTACGCCTCCCGCGCCCAAGCCAGTGCGCTTGTCCAGGTTGCAGCAGTTAACGGTTCCGTCCATGCCGCAATCGATTGCGTCGACGGCTGCCAAGTCGAGCTATTCGCAACTTCCTGATCGAATCGTGCCGGTCGCGCCGGTCTACGTCGCCGCCAAGAAGGACAGCAAGCTGGCGCACAACTGGAAGCGCAAGGCGCTGGACCAATTGACCGACGCCGACGTGTCGGCGATGCCCGATTCCGAGTACATGAATGCCGTGCAAACAGCGTTTTTTCGCAGCAAGCTGGTCAAGCTGAAGAACGACATGCTTGACAACGCGGGTGAAACGACCGAACACCTGCGCGAGGAAACGGTGATCGTTCCCGATCCGGCGGATCGCGCGACGATTGAGGAAGAGCACGCTCTGGAGCTGCGCACGCGCGACCGCGAGCGCAAGTTGCTGAAGAAGATTGCCCAGTCCATCGTCCGCATCGACGCTGGCGACTATGGCTACTGTGACGAGACGGGTGAACCGATTGGCGTCGCGCGCTTGCTGGCCCGCCCGACGGCCACGCTTTCGCTGGAGGCCCAGCAGCGCAGGGAGCTGAAACAGAAGATGTTTGGCGACTGAGTTCGCAACCGCCCTGGATTGTCCTGCCGGGGAAACTCTGCAACACTACGCCCATGTCCAAGGATGACTCCTCCGGCCTGCTGTCACGGGTGGCGAAGTTTGTTCGCAATCCCGGGATGCAATGGGCCGAGTCGAAGGACGGCGTCCAGCCGAGCGAGGCCTACAGCAAGCAGGAACTGAAGGAAATCATCGAACGGCGCAGGCGCAACGACTTTGTCCGCCGTCGCGAGTTCGACATGCTGCGCAAGGTTCGGACCGAGGGCAGCGCGGCCGGCCTTGACCTTGCCAACCGCCCCTCGTTCTTCGAGACTAGCACGCCGTCACCGCTCGACGATCGCGACAGCACCTTGAAGAAAATTGACGCGATTGAAGCGCAGATGTCGCAGCAGTGGTGGGAGGGCAAACCTGGCTCCCGCGCCGGCTCACTGGAGCCGGCGAAGCCGGCAGAGCGTGACGATCCTGGCCTGATCTCCGACCTGTTGGGGACCGGTGCCGAGGCCCGGCAAGCCCCGCGCCGCGCTTTCACTCCGACCGCTCCGTCCGGGGCGAACGACTCGCCGCACCCGTCAGCTGGCTTTGCCTCAGCCAAGACCGAACCGATGGCTCTGCGCCCGGCCAGTGCGAACGCCCCAACCGAGCCCATGCCACTGCGCCACGGGAATCCAAACGCCACGGCGCCGACCGAACCGATGCCGTTGCGCTTCGAGAGTCCGAACGCCAACGCGCCGACTGAACCGATGCCGTTGCGGCCCATGTCAAAGACTGCGACCGGCCCGGCGGAACTGTTGCCGGCGGACATGTTGCAGTTTTCCACCGGTGCTGCCGACAAGGATGGACCCGCCGCCAAGCCCGGTTTTCAGGCCGCCAGCCTGCTCACGGCCAAGGATCATGAGTACGTTTACGACCCGGATCTTGAGGAGGCGGCGATTCGCTTCGCCAGCGGCGACGATGCCGCGGTGGAAGCCATTCTTGTGACTGCGCTGGCACGCGGAGGCGCCAAGCGAGAAGACAACGAGATCTGGATGACCTTGTTTGATTTCTATCGCGCTTGTGGCAACCAGGCCAAGTTCGAGGCGGCCGCGATGGACTACGCCGCGCATTTTGAGAAATCCGCGCCGTCCTGGTTCTCCCTGCCCGAGCTGTTGGCAAAGATGGCGCCTGATTCGGGCATCGCGACGGCGGCGGCAAATGCCGATTGGTCGAGTCCGGCGCTGCTTGGCATTCAATCCATGGCGGCGCTGAACGCCGCGCTTGAGCGTCTGCCGCAACCATGGAAGCTGAGCTGGAACAAGTTGACCCGAATCGACGCATCCGCGCTTCCCCTGTTCGAGAAACTTCTGACTTCCTGGTGTTCGCGCGAGGTCCAGGTGCGGTTCATCGGGACCGATCGGCTGCTGGACATGGTCAAGGCGCGTGCCCTGAACGGCGACAAGACGGTGAATCAGGCCTGGTGGCGCCTGCACCTGATGTTGCTGCGACTGATGCACCGGCCCGATGAATTCGAGGTGGTGGCGCTTGATTTCTGCATCACCTACGAGGTGTCGCCGCTGTCCTGGGAAAATGCACTTTGCGGTTTCAAGGCCCTCGATGCGGATGGCACCTCATTGCTCAGCCATTCGGTGGTGGGAGATTCTTTCTATGGCGCCGTGCCACCGACCCGACCGATGGGCGACGCGGCGGAGTCCTCTCATTCGGTTCTCTACACCCAGGTCTCGGTGGTTGAATTGGCGGGAGCCCTGTTCGGCGACTCGAGCAAGGCGCTGAAGGAAATCGAGGAGAAGCTCGAAGGCGCTGACGTCATGGTGATTTCCTGCGCCAAGTTGATTCGGGTTGACTTTACTGCCGCTGGCGAGCTGCTCAATTGGGCCGCCGCGCGACAGGCCGAGGGCCGCCTGGTCCAATTCGGTTCCCTGCGTCGCCTCGTTGCCGCTTTCTTCCACGTGATCGGCGTCAACGAGCACGCACGGATGGTTGTTCGCGCCGATTGAGTCGCCGCAGCGCAAGCGCCTGTTCAACTGCGCAGCGTAGGCGACTCAAGCTCAGTCCGTGGCTCGTCACGAGGCT
>JBCKPH010000166.1:0-3503 GCA_038901755.1 Burkholderiaceae bacterium
GCATTGCCATTGAGCCAGCGAGCAAGCCTCGCTGTCCAGGGTTGCCACCGAAGAAGTCAAGAAGTCCAGCCATATCAAGCTCCTAAAACACCGTGAAACAGTGGAAGATATTTTATCGACTTCGCCGATAAGTTTGTTTGAAATGCTCGAGCAAATCCTGCTGCAGGTGCGGCGGCGTGTCCAGGCAGTCCCGGCGCATCTGCTCACGGGCGGCATCACCGTCGCCGTGGTGGTCGCAAGCACGCATGGCGGCCTCAATTAGCGCGGTGGTGGTGGCGTGGGCGTCCAGCAGGAACTGGACAAGCTCGGGCTTATGGGCGAGCACCAAGGCGCGTTCCTCAGGGGTGAGCCGGGACGCTGGCACTACCCGTAGACCATGCTCGGGGGTCAGCGTCACCTCGAACCCGGCGGCATGTAGTCTCTCTATGACGGCGGGCATCAAAAAACCTCCGCGTCGTCGGTGTGGGTGCTCCCCATGGAATCCGCTACATCCGCTACCAACGCAACTTCACGCGGCTCGGGTGGCTCTCGCGGCTCGGATGTGGCCGATGTAGCGCATGTAGCGCTTGTCGTGGGGGGCGGTCCCAGGTATCGCTGCCATGCGTCCCACAAGTCAATTTTTTGGTATCCCTTCACGACATGCTCCCCAAGCCGCACGTTCTTAGAAGCGATGCCATAGGGACGCAGCCGGTTCGCCAAGCCCCTCGCGTCGATGGGTTTGCCGCGAATGTCCCCCCATGGCGCCTCATCGATCCGGCACAGCTTCTCAATGATCTCCCCAGTGCCAACGGCGTCACGATCACCGAATACTTGGTGCAGGTCGCCCAGCAGACGCACACCCAGGCTGGGAGTGCTCCGCTTGGACTCCGCCACAAGCGCTACAGCCGCTTTACGAGCACGATCTGGCCACTCACCGCCAGCCCGCGTCGGCGACGGCAAGCAGCGCCTCCCAGACGTCTGCGTCGCGGTCTACGATGCCATCTGGCATTGCCGGCCAAACATCGGTCAGCGATGGCTCGATATGTTCGGCCCAACGCACCAGACGATCACGCAGAGCATGTCCATCGTGTTCGTGAAGTCGGCGACGGAATGGTTCGATTACTTCACCTGGTGCCCGGCGGCGCATCCGTACGACGACGCTTCTCGTCAAGATCGTGTCAGGCAAGCCACCCAGGCCGGCCAGCGCGACCGCGCAGTAGGCGGGTATCTCCTCGGTGAACACCTGCTTTCCGCGCACGACACACCGGCCAGCTACTGCGTTACGCCGGTGGCCAGCGTTGAGTAACCCGCGAATTTCCTCGTTGTCCCGCGCCTTCGGCCCGAACACGGTATCGATCTCGTCATAGAGGATCGTCGGCCTGCCTTGGTCAGCGCCTACCTTGCGGAACAAATAGGCTGGCGTCACGTTGATAGCTTCGACCGCAAGTGGCACAAGCAGTTTGGAAACTTCCAAGGCACGACTCTTGCCGCTGCCTGGCTCTGGCGAAAGGAAGGCAATCCTCGGTGTGGAATCCCATACTTCCATCAAGTGCGTGTGCGCGATCCACAGTACATGGGCTACACGAGCGTGTTCACTCGGGTAGGCAACAAAGCGACTCAGGAAGGCCTCCACGGCCTCCAATGGCGCGACTTGTACATCATGGACATCTGTCAACTCGCGCAATGGCGGCTGATATCTCGCGGCCCTGCGGTCAACCTCCGCCTGTGTTTCGGCGTCAAGCATTTTGACTCCCTCTAATTTCGTCGCGCAGCCAGTTGAGAGTTCCAGCAGCTTTGCGCAGGCGTGCTCGGGCAGCTTCCGAAAGTTCGACACCGTTGCTTGCGCTCCCGATAGCGACTGCAGCAAACGTGAGTTCGTCCATCATCAGGTCATTCGCCTGTGATGCGGTCAGCAGTCGAGGCGTACGTTTTGGCGCGCCCGGCGGTACGTCACGCGGAGGGAACAGGTCGTGCAGTTGCAGTCCAACCGCCGACACGATGGCCGACACCTCGCAGCCTTTGAAACAGTGCAGGAGTACGGCACCCTCAGACGTCTCGCGCACCGACAATTTCGGGCCGTTGCTATTGCAGGCGGGACAACAAGCGCTCCACTGGCCGGATTGACGCCGGCGCACCTTGGTTAGCAGCGGCAGGATTAGATCAATTGGGGACATTTGCAATCCCCAGGACGAGAGCGAATCTCCGCAGTGCAGTCAGGTTCTCGCAGTACCTCGACATTCCCCATCGGGTGACGATGAAGTCATCGTTGCCGCCAACATGGACTTGGTGACCAGCCGATGCGAACTGCGCCTTGAGCGTTGCCAGTGCTTTACCGGCACCCGGTATGGTGGCAAAATCGACGACGTTGTGTGAGTGGTTAGCGAAGGCCTCGGACTGGCATCCGGGGCTTTCCACTTTTTGAGGCGCGGCGCTCATGCTTGACCTCCGGCACGCTGCGCCAGGAACTGCTCGACCTTGGCGGCATCAAATACCGTGGTATTGGGGCCGAGCCTGAACGGTTTTACAAAGTGACCTGCGGCCACCCAGCGCCAAATAGTTGCTGGACTGACCGGCAATAAACCGGGCTTGTCCTTGGTCGTTGCCAAGTCGCGGATTCTGTAGACACGCTGCGCCATCTCAACCCCTTCCGCATTGCTTCGATGCGCTCGGGTCACGGAATTTCACCCAATACAAGCGCGTCGTTTACTGTTGCGTTTCGGTGTCGATCAGACAGTGGGTATGTACATACCCGTCAACATACCCAAACAGAAAACCGCCGAAACCCAGCATTCATGCGGGTTGCAGCGGCTTTGTGGGTATGGTTTTGGGTATGGTCTAGGTAGCGATCCTTCACCGCCTATTTCGCGCGCCGAGGCCAGAGGCAAAAGTCGCAGGTGTAGAAGGTTTCTCAGCGGCCTTCCTTCTTCTCCGTGCGGCGGACAGCCTTCGTTTCAACTCACTCGGAGACACTCCAGTGGAGTCCATATGTTTCTTGTCCCAGTCCTTTGCCAGACGGCCACCGCCTTGCCACTTTTCCCGTTCCTTCAAGCACCGCTCGTCCCGCTCAGCTGCTGTCTCGTTAGATGATTTCGACGTTAACGTGCCAGCAGGTTGCGCAAGCTTTTCGGCGATGGGAAACTGCTCTGGCAAATCAGGCCATGTAGCGGCGGCCCATGCCCCGAATTCAGGCAGATCAATGACACCTCTCGCTTTCAGTGCGTGGCTGGGCACGATTCCAAAGATAGTCCCGCAATTGCTAGTGGCAATCTCGAGACGATCTAAGTACGCCGCTGGACAAATCCGAAAAGGATCATCACCTATTACGTCGAAAGCGCCGAGATAGACTGGCAGGGAGTCAGGCTCAACGTCAAACGTCAGCGCTACCGCCTGCCAAAGCTCGACGACCCGCATGTGTTGCCACTTCAACCAATTGGCAGGCCGAGAACGACTCGGTTTAATGTCTGGATTACCTGTTGCAGCTGACCGGAAGCGCGAACCAATCGTCCTCGCCTTATCAGGTGGCT
>JBCKPH010000167.1:0-3495 GCA_038901755.1 Burkholderiaceae bacterium
TTGGCAATGGTGGCGACCGAATCGCGCTTGCCGGCACGCACCAGGCTGCGTCTGTTGGCCGAGTCACGGACCAGGGACAACTGGCCGTTGTCGGCCACATGCACGGCGACGTCGGTCTCGACCCGAATCGAGCGCGGGACCAACAGGGTCGAACCGGCCTTGATTGACATGCCCGCCGGGATCTGGTTCACCGCGCGCAGGTCGGCCTCTTTCATGCCGGTGTGGCGCGCCGCGTCGGCCGGTTTCATCGTGGACGGCGCGGTCCATGCGGTCCAGCTGGCAAGTTGCCCGCCCGAGTGCGCGGCCAGGTTCCGCTCGAACAGGGCGGCATTGTCCCAGGGCAGCAGAACCTGGGGTGTTCCCGCAGCCAGAATCACCGGCCGACTGTGCGACGGGTTCAACGCCTTGAAATCCTCCAGCTTGACTTCGGCCAGCCGGGCCGCGACGGCGACATCGATATCGCGCTTGATATCGACGCTCTGGAAGTAGGGGTGGTTCTCGATCAGCGGCAGTTGCGAATTGAAGCGATCCGGGTTGGCAACGATGTTGATCACCGCCTGCAGCTTCGGGATATACAGGCGCGTCTCTGCCGGCATTTTCAGATCCAGGTAGCCGGTACCCTCGCCGGTGCGCTGGTTCCTGGCAATGGCGCGCGCAACGCTGCCTTCGCCCCAGTTGTAGGCAGCCAGCGCAAGATGCCAGTTGCCAAACATTCCGTGCAGCTTTTCCAGGTAGTCCAGCGCCGCCTTGGTCGAGGCGAGCACGTCGCGCCGATCATCGCGAAAGGCGTTCTGTTTCAGGTCAAAGTACTTGCCGGTGCTGGGGATGAACTGCCACATGCCTGCGGCCTTGGCCGTCGACACCGCCTGCGGATTGAAGGCGCTTTCGATGAATGGCAACAGGGCCAGTTCCGACGGAAGGTTTCTTCGCTCCAGTTCCTCGACGATGTGAAACAGGTACTTGCGCGAGCGCTCGGTCATGCGCTGCATGTAGTCGGGCCGGGTGCTGTACCACTGTTCCCGTTCACGCACCAGGTCCGTGTCCAGCGCCGGCAATTGAAAGCCGCGTCGGATTCTCTCCCACAGGTCGGCGGGGGACGACAGGCTGGTGACTTTTTGCGAGGTCAGCGCGGTACCGGTGATCGGGCTCAGCGGCACGGTGGAAGCTGCTGCAGAAGAGTTCACTGCGGCCAGGACCGGTTCGGGCCTGACCACAGGGGCCGGTGCGGGCAAGTGCGGCAGGGGCGTCGCCGCTGGCGCAGGCGACTGGCGCGCCGGTTCGACCCTGGGCGAGACTGAAAGCAGGTCCGTGCCCGCGCGTCGCGGTTCGGACGGACTGGTTGTACAGCCCGTGGCGGCAATCAGGGAAATCAGCAACAGCGCCGGCAGGGGTTTCAGCGACGACATTGTGGCTTCAAGGACCGGGCATCGAGTCAGGCAGGACCGCGCCGCAAACGGGCAAAACTGCAGACGTATGATTCAACGTTGAAAATCAGATCCATGAGCGACCCAATTATAGGTATCGATGGCTGGCTGGAATCTGCTCCCGGCCGCTACCTTGTTGATTGGGAATGCCGCCAATTTGAGAGCGCGGTGGCCGACCTGTTCGGATACCACGCCCTGCAGTTGGGCTTGCCGCAGCTTGAGACCCTTGCTGCGAACCGCATGCCCCATCGCTGGACCTTCACCAATCAGGCCGCGACGCCAAGGGGCGGCAATGCGGTCGCGGACTTCAGCGCGTTGCCTTTCTCCGAAGGCAGCATCGATCTGATTGCCCTGCCGCATACCCTGGAACTCAGCCCCGATCCGCATGCGACCTTGCGCGAAGTGGACCGGGTGTTGGTGCCGGGCGGACGGATTGTCCTTTGCGGCCTGAATCCGGCCAGCCTCTGGGGCTTGCGCCAGCGCCGTGCGCGCCTGTACCAGCGCCTTGGCTGGGGCCGACTTTTTCTGCCGGAAGCCGGCGAATTCATTGGTTACTGGCGGCTGCGCGACTGGCTTCGCCTGCTCAACTTCGAAGTTGAATCGAGCCTGTTTGGCTGCTACCGCCCCGCGTTCAGAGGCGATGAATGGTTGCGCAGATACGCTTGGATGGATCGGATCGGTAGCCGCTGGTGGCCGATTTTTGGCGCCGCATACTTTCTGGTGGCGGTCAAGCGGATCCCCGGCGTGCATCCGCTGGGCGCGGCGTGGCGCCCAGCCCGGGCCCGGGCCGGGGCGCCGGTTCCGGTGGCCCGCCAAGCTCAGAAAACAGGCCAGGCCAATGAAGCGGGTTGACATCTATACCGATGGCGCCTGCAAGGGCAATCCGGGTCCAGGCGGCTGGGGTGTCTTGCTGAAGTCGGGCGACAAGGTGAAGGAGTTCTATGGGGGCGAGCCTGAAACGACCAACAACCGGATGGAACTCAGAGCCGTCATCGAGGCATTGCGGGCGTTGAACCGGCCCTGTCATGTCCGGTTGTATGTCGACAGTCAGTATGTGCTGAAAGGTGTCACGGAATGGCTGGCCGGCTGGAAGGCCAGGGGCTGGCGCACCTCGGCCAGGCAGGCGGTGAAGAACATTGACCTGTGGCAGGTGCTGGACCAACTGGTGGCAAGCGCGGGTCACCGCATTGACTGGCATTGGGTCCGTGGTCACACCGGTGACGCTGGCAACGAGCGTGCCGACGAGCTTGCCAACCTGGGCGTTCCGGCGCTAGCGCGGCGCTGATTGCCGCCCTTTTGCGGTCTGGACTAGGTAACGGACGGCTGCGGCCCGGGAATTTCGAATCGCGCCACTGCGGCGAACCTGCTACATTGTCGCGTTCAATTTTCTTTCCCGCTTTTCCTGCCCCGACTGACAAGTCGGAGCCAAACCTGGCCGGCACACCGGGTCGAACCTGTATTCATTCATGGCATCCAAGGCACGTTACCCGATCATTGCTGTCGTCGGAATTGCCGCTGCATCGGGCGCGGCATGGTGGTATCAGAATCAGCCCGCGGGCAGGGCCGCAGCCATGTTTTCGATCTCCGGTGTGGCTCCGGCAGCAAGCGCGCCAGCGGCGGCTGTGTCGGGGCCCCGGGCCGCCGGGGTCGAAGTCGCGCGGGTCGAGCGGCTCACGATTCAGGACGATGCCCAGTCGGTCGGTTCCCTGCGTTCCCGGCAGAGCGTGATGCTGCGCCCGGAAGTTCCTGGCCGGGTGCGGGACCTTGGCTTCATCGATGGCGCCACCGTGCGCAAGGGCCAGATGCTGGTGCAACTGGACGATACCTTGCAAAAGGCCGAGATCAGGCAGGCCCAGGCCCAGGTGTCGATAGCGAAGGCGAATTTCCGACGCAATCAGGAACTGGTGGCGCAGAATTTTGTGGCGCAGCGGGTGCTGGAGGAAAGCCAGGCCAACCTGCAGGTCGCCGAGGCGCAACTGGCACTGGCCTGCGCCCGCCATTCGCGCATGGCGATCATCGCGCCGTTCGATGGCACCGTGGGCATGCGCAACGTGAATCCCGGAGACTTTGT
>JBCKPH010000168.1:0-3425 GCA_038901755.1 Burkholderiaceae bacterium
CGTTTTCTTCCTCGTCCGTCTTCTTCAACTCATCGTCTTTAACGCGTCTTCTTCAAACTACGCCTGAGGGCGTGCGCGCAGTCGATGTGACTGTGCCGGTCGACCCGGTGCAGGAACGACCATGGCCAAGACGGGACAGCGTAAGTGCTTGTGTTGCAAGGATTTATTCGATCCCGATCCTCGCAACATCAATCGTCAAAGGTATTGCTCAAACGCCGATTGCCGCCTCGCCAGCAAAGTCGCCAGTCAGGCGGCATGGTTGGCCCAAAGCCAGAACAGTGACTACTTTTGTGGGCCGGTGCACGTCCAGCGCGTGCAGGCCTGGCGGCTTGCACATCCCGGTTACAGCCGCGCCAAACCCACCAGATCGGCCAAGGCTGCGGCGTTACAAGATTCCTTGATTTCGCAAGTGACTGATCCCATTGAGGAATCTTCCATTCGTACCGAGATACCTGAACACGGCGGTGCACTCGCGTTACAAGATCTCTTGAATGCCCCAACGCCAGTGCTGGCGGGGCTCATCGCCCATCTGTTCGACGTCACGTTACAAGATGACATAGCCAGCACCACCCGTCGACTCGTACAAATGGGGCACGACCTGATTGATCGGAGCCACCGCCATGAGAACGCCCAAACAAGTGCTGCGCCCTGAGCGGCTACGGCTTGTGCCAGAACAATTCAGCTGGATTGACCATGCCCTGGTGCAACACGGCTTGATCGATCGACTGGAGGCGCGCGCGGCCGCACTGTACCTCTTCCTGGTAGCGGTGGCCGACGCGCAGGGCCTGAGCTACTACGGCTGCGCCACGCTGACCCAACGGCTGCACCTGAGCGAGTCGGAACTGGCGGCGGTGCGCACCCAACTCATTGAGCTCGACCTCATTGCCTACCGCTGCCCGCTGTACCAGGTGCTCTCTCTGAGCGACGCTTCGCCCAGAAGGCCATTGCACGTTGGCAAAGCGGCAGCGCCAGCGCCTGTTTCACCACCGCCACGGCGCACCAACGCCGCACCTTTGAGCTTGGGCCAACTCATCGAACTGGAGCGCAGCCGTGCTCGACTATGAAACCTTCTGCCAGATCAAGGACCACCTTGGTCGCCAAGGACTCAACGTGGGGCAGACCGCCCGTGCCCTGGGTCTGGATATGCGCACCGTGACCAAGTGGGGCGATGCTGAACAATTTCACCCGCGTAAAAGCATCGAGCGTGTCAGCAAGCTCGATGCATTCAAGGGCCAGATCGTGCGCTGGCTTGATACCCATCCGTACAGCGCCCAGCAGATCTACCAGCGCCTGTGCGAGACCGGCTACTCAGGTGGGAGAACCATCGTCAAGGACTACGTGCACCGTATCCGACGCCGGCCATCACCGGCGTTTCTCAAGCTCGACTTCGAGCCGGGTGAGGCCGCCCAGGTCGATTGGGGTGAATACGCCAGCATTGCCGTGGGCTCGACTCAGAGGCGTCTGAGCTTCTTTCTGATGGTGCTGTGTCACAGCCGGCGCATGTACCTGGAGTTCACGGTCTCGCAGACGATGGAGTTCTTTTTGCAGTGCCATGAGAACGCGTTTGCGGCATTTGGCGGGGTAACCAAGCGCGTGATGGTCGACAACCTCAAATCGGCGGTGCTGCAGCGCCTGGTGGGCCAGGCTCCCGTGTTCAATCCGAAGTATCTCGACTTCTCCCGCCACTGGGGTTTTGAGATCAGCGCGTGCAATGTGCGCTCCGGCAATGAGAAGGGCCGGGTCGAGAACGGTGTCGGATACGTCAAGAAGAACTTTCTGGCGGGTCTGGAGCTGGCCGACTTCTGTGCTTTGCAGCCAGCCGCTCAATTGTGGGTGGACACGGTGGCCGACGTGCGCACGCATGAGTCCACCCATCAACGACCCATCGATCGATTTGAAGAGGAACGCCCCAAGTTGGCAGCCCTCAACCCCGCAGGTTTTGATCTGGCACGGGTCACAACAGTACGTGCCACCAAGCAGTTTCGCGTGGCGCTGGACTCCAACCACTACTCGGTGCCGGCGCGCTACGCAGGTCGGCTCCTGACGCTCAAATCCTATACAGACCGGGTGTGCATCTATGAGCGCGACCAGCTAGTGGCGCGCCATAAACGCAGCATGGACCGCCACCAGGACATTGAGGACCCTGAGCACGCCCAATTGCTCGTGGCGCAGCGCAAAAGCGCACGCGAGCAGCGCCTGCTGGTGCAGTTTCTGGCGCTGTCACCGCGCGCCCAGGCCTACTTTGAGGGGCTCGAGCTCAAGCGCATCAATGCACGCGCCCACATGCGCAAGATTGTGGCCCTGGCCGAAATACACGGTAAAGAGGCCGTCTGTCGCGCCCTCGATGATGGTCTGGAGTTGCAGGCCTTCAGCTCGGAGTACATCGCCAATATCCTGGCCGCTCGCAGGCGTATCGGCCCCGAGCCCGCCGCCCTGCAACTGACAAGGCGCATGGATCTGCTTGATCTGGAAATGCCCGAGCCAGACCTTTCCGTTTACGACCGAAACCTTGGAGACGATTGATGCCAGCACACCCAAAAAAACAGACCCAGTCCAATACAGATGCCGATGCACTGCGCGCGCACATGAGCGCGCTCAAGCTGCCGTTCATGCTGGAGAACCATCAGGCGTTCGCACAGAGTGCCGCCGACAAACAACTCTCACACCTGGACTACCTCACGGAGTTGATCAGCGGCGAGGCCGCCGCGCGCGATGACCGGCGTGTGCAGCGATGCATCAACCAGGCCAGATTCCCGGTGCTCAAGACGCTCGACCAGTTCGACTGGAACTGGCCCACCAAGATCAACCGCATGCTCATCCAGAACCTGTTTCACCTGGACTTTGTCAAGCAAAATGCCAACGTCGTGTTTATCTCCGGCACCGGGCTGGGGAAAAGCCATCTCATGACGGCACTGGGCCATGCGGCGTGCCAGCGGGGTCACTCCGTGCTGTTTACCGGCGCCATTGAGATCATCAACACGCTGGCCAACGCGCAGGCCAGCGGCAGTATCAAACGCGTCATGCACCACTACATCAAACCTGAGGTGCTGTGCATCGATGAGCTGGGCTATTTGCCCATCGACAAGTTCGGGGCCGACTGCCTGTTCCAGATTCTGAGCCACCGCTATGAGCGCGCGGCCACCTTGATTACTACGAACCGCATCTACAAGCACTGGGCGGGCATCTTCAACAACGATGCGGTCCTCACCTCGGCACTGCTCGATCGCCTGTTGCACCACGCCGAGACTGTACTCATCGCCGGCAAAAGCTATCGATCAAAGGATCAGATCGAAATCTGACGTCTTGCTATGTTCATGCCAGAAATGGCCCCAAGCGGGGTGAACGTTCCGGGAAACTCATCCGCAATTTCAAACCGGCCGAATTCATGCATGTTGGCTCCGGCGGCCACACGTGTTGCACTTGGG
>JBCKPH010000169.1:0-3425 GCA_038901755.1 Burkholderiaceae bacterium
CGGCACCGGGCAGGGCTTCAAAGTCGACATCGAAGAAACTGATGTTGCCAATGTCGCCCTCTTGCGCGCCGTTCTTGCCGCGCCAGCGGTCCACCAGATAGATCAGGCTGTCGCCAATGCCCTTGATTGCAGGAATGTTGAGTTCACCTGGACCGGCCTTGCCGGCGTAGCCCCAGGCACCAAATCCCAGCGCGCGCTCATAGGCCAGCTTGGCGTCCTGCACGCGAAAGGCAATCGCACAAATGCTCGGCCCATGCTGGCGGGCAAAACGCCGCGCAAAGGAATCGGCCTCGGCGTTGATGATGAAGTTGATGCCGCCCTGCCGGTACAGCGTTACGTCCTTGTGCCGGTGTTTTGCCACCGGCACAAACCCCATGCGTTCAAACAGTGCGCCCATGGCAACCGGATCGGGAGCAGCGTACTCGATGAATTCGAAGCCGTCGGTCCCCATGGGGTTGTCCCAGGCCGATGGCCCGGCGGCGAGTTGGGTCTGGGTTGCGTTCATGCAGGGCTCCAAAGTGAACTTTAGACTTTAGTCTTGACGCGCATCAATTTTTTTGCCTTATCCCCACAAGGGATCGCCTTTTTCGCAGGAAAACTGCAAAATTCAAGGAATGCAAGCATTGAACAAGATTGATCGCCTTATATTGAGCAATCTTCAGGCTGACGGTCGAGCCACCTACGACCAACTCGCCGAGCGTGTCAGCCTCTCACCAAGCGCCGTCCTTCGGCGCGTGAAACGGCTCGAGGAGGCTGGGGTGATTGACCGCTATGTGGCCCTGGTCAAGCCCGAGTCGGTCGGCCTGGGCCTGACGGCCTACCTGAACGTGCGACTCGAAAAGCACACGGAGAGCCATAAGCGCAACCCGATGGACCTGTTTCGCTCAAGTGTGCAGGGCTGGCCTGAAGTGGTCGAGTGCGCCGCGCTGACCGGCGACATGGACTACCTGCTGCGCGTCGTGGTGCGGGATATGGCGCACTACAGCCGGTTCATCATGGACACATTGCTCAAGCATCCGAGCGTGCAAGACTGCAAGACGAGCTTCGTTCTTGATCGAGTCAAGAGCACGACGGCCGTTCCACTCTGATGCCACTGGAACGCGCTCGCTCGCCGCATGGCGCGCGCCGTTCTGACAATCCGCTATCCTTGTCATCCCTTGACTACCCTGCACCACTGTGTCAGACCCCCACCCGGCACGCCAATCTGAACGAGAAGACAAGCGTACCTTCCTGCAGAAGCTGGCCGAATTCATTCACCCGGGGCCGGACTCCAAGGACGAGTTGATCGAAACCTTGGTGGAAGCCGAGGGCAACCGGGTCATCGACACCGAGTCGCGCCTGATGCTGGAGGGCGTGATCCGCATGACCGACATGACGGCAGGGGATGCCATGGTCGCCTCGCCGCGAATGGATTTGATCGACATCGATGCGCCATTCGACGACATGCTGCATCAGGTCATCGACACCGCGCACTCGCGGTTTCCAGTGTACGAAGGGGATCAGGACAACCTGATCGGCATCCTGCTCGCGAAGGATCTGCTGAAACTGCAGCGGGCGCCCGAGCTGAATATTCGCGCCCTGCTGCGACCGGCGGTTTTCGTGCCCGAGAGCAAGGGTCTGAACGATCTGCTGCGCGACTTTCGTGGCAATCGCAGTCACCTGGCCATCGTGATTGACGAGTTTGGCCGGGTCGCCGGCCTGATCACCATCGAGGACGTTCTGGAGCAGATCGTCGGCGACATCGAAGACGAATTTGACATTGCCGAGGACGAGGGCGATATCTTTGGGCTGCCGGATCGTACCCATCGTGTAAGCGGCGATACCGCGATCGAACGGGTCAACGAAGCCTTTGGCGTGAGCCTTGCCAGCTCCGATCCAGAGGATGAGTTCGACACCATTGGCGGGCTGATTGCGCATGAAATGGGGCATGTGCCGCGGCGTGGCGAACACCATGACCTTGCAGGATTGAGCTTCACTGTCATGCATACCCGCGGCGGCGCGGTCAAGTGGTTCAAGGTCGCCACGCTTCGGGATCGGGACGCGATCAACGGTCGGTGATGCCCCTGGGCAGGCCGTTCGTGGTGGGGTTGCTGGTGCTGGCCGGCGTCGCGCACGCCTGGTCCGCCGCTCTGCCCTGGTCGGGGCAAAGTGCCTGGTGGCTGCAACTGTTGTCGCTCGGCGTCCTGCTCGCCTGCCTTGAGCGAACCCGCTCGGCAGGACTTGGCGCCTGGCAGGGCTGGCTGTTTGCGGCCAGCTGGTTTTGCGGGAGCTTCTGGTGGCTTTTCATATCCATGCACGTGTATGGCGGCCTGCCTTCTCCACTGGCGGCCCTGGCCGTTCTGCTTCTGGCGGCGGCTTTGGCGCTGTACCTGGGCGCGGCCAGCGCGGCTTACGTGGCCTGGGCCCCTGCTGGCTTGCTGCCGCGGGCACTGTACTTCTCCTGCCTCTGGTTGCTGGTGGAACTGGCGCGAGCCCGCTGGTTCACCGGATTCCCCTGGGGTGCGAGCGGTTACTCTCATGTGGATGGGCCGCTGGCGGGACTGGCACCCTGGATCGGCGTCTTTGGCATTGGAGCGGTCGCAGCATTTCTGTCGGCCTTGCTCGCGCTGGCGGCTGTGCGCTGGTACCTTGCGCCGCGAGATCCAGCAGGCCGTATGGCACCGGGCCGGGCCGCCTTGCTCCCGATGCTGGTCCCGCTGCTCGCTTTGGGTTTCGTCGCCCTAGGACTGGGTGTGGCGTCATGGTCCGCTCAGTCGCTTACCCGAGCGGCCGGTCAGATCAATGTGGCACTGCTGCAAGGCAACATTCCGCAGGACGAGAAATTTCGCCCCGGCAGCGGGGTGCCACAGGCCCTGCGCTGGTACAGCGAACAGCTTCTCGCGGCGGATCAGCAGCTGGTCGTTGCGCCGGAGACGGCCATTCCGCTGCTCATTGAACAACTGCCGCCCGGCTACTGGAGCGCCCTGGAGGATCGTTTTGCCCAGGGCGAGCAGGCCGCGCTGATCGGCATACCGGCGCGCAATTCAGGCCTTGGCTACAGCAATTCGGTGATCGGGCTGAAGCCGTCGGCGCCGACGCCCTACCGTTACGACAAGCACCATCTTGTTCCGTTTGGTGAATTCATTCCGCCGTTCTTTCGCTGGTTCACCGAGATGATGCAAATCCCGCTTGGCGATTTCCATCGCGGCGCGCTGCACCAACCGTCTTTTGAATGGAGCGGTCAACGCATTGCACCCAACATCTGCTATGAGGATCTATTCGGTGAGGAATTGGCGCAACGCTTCGCCGACGATGCGCTGGCACCGACGATTTTTGCCAATCTCAGCAACATTGCCTGGTTTGGCGACAGCATCGCCATTGATCAGCACCTGAACATTTCGCGCCTGCGTGCGCTGGAGTTCCAGCGACCTTTTGTGCGCGCCACC
>JBCKPH010000170.1:0-3413 GCA_038901755.1 Burkholderiaceae bacterium
CATCCTGGCGCACGCCTCCTTCAGGCTGCGTTCTACCGCGGGCGCGAGCCGTGTCAGGTCGTCCTTCATCACGTAGTCATCGGCACCGGCCTTCATCAGGCCGGTCGCGGCTTCCTCGCCGATGAAACCAGAGACCACGATGAACGGCGTGTCGGGTGCCCGCGCGCGCAGCAGCGCCAGCGCGTGCGGGCCGCTGAAGCCCGGCAGGTTGTAGTCCGAAATCACCAGGTCCCAGCCGCCGTCGGCCAGCGCCGCCGCCATGCCGTGGGCCGAATCCACCCGGTGCGTCGTGAACGGCTGCCCGCTCTGGCGCAAGGCCAGCTCGATCAGTTCCGCGTCATCCGGCGAATCCTCGACCAGCAGCAGGCGCGCGCCGCCCGGCGTGGCCTTATCCGGCTTGTCTACCGCCACAAGATTCATGTTGGTCCTGGAACTTTATTTTCCCGATCTTCCCTGACATCGGCGCGTGTTGGAGATGCGTGCGGCGTGAACCGGCTCCTAGAGCGGCGGCATCCTCGGCAATTTGCGAAACATGCCGATGATAGTAGCAGCAAGTCGGTTCGCGGCGGCGCGCGCGGACGGCGGCAAAGGCCCGAATTGAAAGGCTTTTCCCGCCGCTGTTCGCGCGTCCGGCGTCAAGCCGGGCTGGTAGATTGGGAGCGACTCGCCGACCGGTCGCGGCGCGTCTCGCACGTCCGGCGTCAAGCCTCGCGGCGACGCTTGTTCTGGCGATGTCGATCCCGGTTCCTGGGGTCCGGGAAAGGAAACGCAAGGTGCGCGCAAACCGCATTCGAAAGATCGCTCTGCTGTCGGGGGCGGCCTGGACGCTGCTGCTGGCCATGATGCCCGGCCTGTTCAAGTCTTCCTGGACCTGGCCGATATCCATGTTGTCCCTCGCGACCGTTGGGCTGGGCTGGGCGCTGATCCTGGCCTGGTCCATCCGACGCGAGCGACGCGAGGTGCGGGTGGCGCTGGCCGCGGACGGCGGTCTGTCCCGGTCATGCGTCGAGGCGATGGCGCGAACGCTGATCGGACAAATGCGAGGCACGCGCGCGGAGTTGCATATGCATGCCGGCGGGATCGAACTTTTTTGAAATCAACCGCCGAACCGATGAAGAGGAGCGACTTCCATGGCTAAAACCATACTCGCGGTCGATGATTCCGCGTCCATCCGCCAGATGGTTTCTTTCACGCTGAAAGGCGCGGGCTATGAAGTGATCGAGGCGGTGGACGGCGAGGACGGCCTGGCCAAGGCCAAGAGCAAGCGGGTCGATCTGGTGCTGACCGACCAGAACATGCCGCGCATGGACGGGCTGTCGATGGTGCGCGCGCTGCGCCGGCTGCCGGGCTACCGCACCGCGCCGATCCTGATCCTGACCACCGAGTCCGGCGACGCCATGAAGAGCGAAGGCCGCGCCGCCGGCGCCACCGGCTGGCTGGTCAAGCCGTTCGACCCGGCGCGGCTGCTCGAACTGGTGCGCAAGGTGATCGCCTGAACGCCGCGCCAGCGATGCGAAAAACAGCCCCGGCAACAGATTGAGGAAGCGTCATGACCATCGACATGAGTCAGTTCTACGATGTTTTTTTCGAGGAAGCGGCCGAATTGCTCGGGGAGATGGAGCTGCTGCTGCTGCAGCTTGACGTGGATGCCCCGAGCAAGGACGACCTGAACGCGATTTTCCGCACCGCGCATTCGATCAAGGGCGGCGCCGGCACTTTCGGCTTCAATGAAATCACGGCCACCACGCATATTTTGGAGTCGCTGCTGGACAAGCTGCGCAACGGCGCGCTGCGCCTGCGCAGCGAAATGGTCGATGTGTTCCTCAAGGCCGTGGATGTGCTGAAAATGCAGCTCGCCGGCCGGCAGTCCGGCAGCGAGGTCGATGCGCAGGCGGTGGCGGAAATCTGCAAGCGCCTGAACGAACTGGCCGTGGCGAAGCAGGATGCGGCTCCCGCCGCCGCGGCGGCCCCGGTTGCCGCAGCACCCGCGGTGGACACGGCGAAACAGGCACCGCCCGCGGCGTCGGTAGCCTCGGACGCGGCCGCGCCGGTCGATCCGAGCCCGGAGAACCTCTATGCCATCCTGACCAGCGAGCCGATCACGCAGGCTCCCGCGGCGAACGCGCCCGCCGAGGACTCCTACGGATTCTTTACCGACCCGGCGCCACAGGCGGCCACCGCCGAAAACCCCGGCAGACGCGCGACCGATGCCGCCACCGACGCGCCGGCCCAGATCGGACGCCGCGCCGGCGACCGCGGCGAGGCCGCCGAGGCTTCCTCCATCCGCGTCGGCGTGGAAAAGGTCGATCAGCTCATCAACCTGGTGGGCGAGCTGGTGATCACGCAGGCGATGCTGGCGCAGTCGGCCTCGCGCGTCGATCCGGTGCTGTACGAATCGCTGCTCAACGGCCTGGCCACGCTCGAGCGCAACACGCGCAATCTGCAGGAATCGGTGATGTCGATCCGCATGATGCCGATCTCTTTCGTCTTCAGCCGCTTCCCGCGCGTGGCGCGCGACCTGGCGGCGAAGCTGGGGAAGCAGGTGGAACTGAAAACCGTGGGCGAGGGCACCGAGCTCGACAAGGGCCTGATCGAGAAAATCGCCGATCCGCTCAATCACCTGGTGCGCAACAGCCTCGACCACGGCATCGAAACCCCGGACAAGCGCATCGCCGCCGGCAAGGATCCCAAGGGGACGATCACCCTGCGCGCGTTCCACCGGGGCGGCAACATCATCATCGAGGTGGCGGACGACGGCGCCGGCTTGAACCGGGAGCGCATCCTCGCCAAGGCGCGCGAGCGCGGCATGGCGGTGTCGGACGCGATACCCGACGCGGAAGTCTGGCAGCTGATCTTCGAGGCCGGCTTCTCCACCGCCGCCGTGGTGACGGATGTGTCCGGGCGCGGCGTCGGCATGGACGTGGTCAGGCGCAACATCCAGGCCCTGGGCGGCCGTGTCGAGATTGACAGCACGCTGGGGCGGGGCACCCGCATCACCGTGCGGCTGCCGCTGACGCTGGCGATCCTGGACGGGCTGTCGGTGCTGGTCGGCGGCGAATTGTTCATCATTCCGCTGACCTACATTGTCGAATCGCTGCAGCCCAGGGCGGAGAACATCAAGACTATCAGCGGGCGTGGGCGCGTGGTGCAGGTGCGCGGCGAGTACGTGCCGGTGGTCGCCTTGCACGAGGTATTCAACATCAAGCCGGAGGTGTCGGCCGTGCATAAGGGCATCCTCGTCATCCTGGAAGCCGAAGGGCGCAAGACGGCCTTGTTCGTCGACGCGCTGGTCGGCCAGCATCAGGTGGTGATCAAGAGCCTGGAATCCAACTACCGCCGCGTGCAGGGCATCTCAGGCGCGACCATCATGGGCGACGGCCGGGTCGCGCTGATCCTGGACGCCGTCGCCATCG
>JBCKPH010000171.1:0-3398 GCA_038901755.1 Burkholderiaceae bacterium
GAGGAGGGCGACTTTATTGGCTGGGGTCATGGGGTGGGGTTGCTTTTCTGTTGGTATCCGCCAGCTTTAGGCGAACCAATGAATTCAACCAAGTTGGTATTGCGAAGCTGTTTGAGCCAGCGCTCTACATTTTTAGGAGAGGTGTTGAGTAACTTGGCCAGCGCGGGGGCGCGCAAGCCAGGTTCTCGGCTGATGAGGGCAAGAAGACCCGTTACTCCCTCATTTACTCCCTCATTTACTCCCTCACTTACTCCCTCACTTACTCCCTCACTTACTCCCTCACTTACTCGTCCTGCCTTGGCGGGGAGCCACAGGGTCAAAATGAAGTAGTCCATTTCCGACGAAACGGTAAACGGATCAAGACCGGCTTGTTGCAACAGCTTAGCGATTTTAAGGGTTCCGCGCCCCCAAGCTTCAATGTGCCCGCGTCGGTAAAACACGCTGGCAATCAACGGATTCCAAGGCTTGGACTCGTGCGGCCTAAAGAGTTGTTCAGGCGTCAGGCCAAAGTGAAGCTCCCCGGGGGAGATGATCTGAAGACGGTCGTCGTAAAGCGCGATGCCGATGGAGCCACTGCCGTTGGCGTAGTCCCGGTGCACGAAGGCATTGGCCAAGGCTTCGCGCACGGCCTCGACCGGGAGCATGGGTGTGTCTTGACGCTCCATCTTGCCCGGCACAATGCGGCCAGCTACGGGAAGCCAGTCGATCAGGAAGCGTTCGGCCCGACGCATCAACTCAAAGGCGTTGCCGTGATGTTGGCGGTTGTCCAGAAACTCATCTCGCGTTGTGCCCCTGAATCGAGCGAGCCGCAGCGTGAGCTGAGGGAAATCGGGGCTGGGAGCATCGCCCTTGCAAAACAGGGTCACGGCCGCTCGTGACAGTTGCCCATCTGCCAAAAGTAATCCCAAGCCGCGAAGAATATCCTGCGGGTCGCGACTGCCTGGGTCTTCGCTGCGGCCACGGCGGATGGCCTCTTCCAGCGTCAGCACAATTTCGCGCGTGTCCAGCATGGCGACGGTCCAGCCCTGAGCTGGCTGGGTTTCCCAACGCTCGGTTGCATGCAGACATTCCAGCAGCAGGCGATGATAAGTGGCGCGTGGCATGACGCGGGTGGTGTTGAGCACTCGCTCGTAAGGCACGCCCCGAAACGAGACGGGTGCATGTGAGGCGCGCTCGACCCGCACCGCGAGTAGTTCAAGGCCGTCGGGCAACTGAACGCGCTCAGTTTGCGGAAACAGTGGGGGCTCGAAACCCTGAAACTCCTGCGCCAGTTCCTCCAACGTACGGTCGGTCACGGTCTGCCCCACCAATTTGCCGCCGGGCGTAACGCCAAAAACAACTTGCCCGCCCTGGCCATTGGCAAATGCGCACAGTGCACGACAAGCGCGTTCCTTCTCTGCTGTGGACTTTTTTAGTTCCAGCGTGATGGATTCGCCAGTGGCGATCAGCGTTTGGAGCGTGCCCATTGTTTTCATTTAGGCGCGCAGTCACTCGTTGTAGTCATATGCTTGAAACCCCGCCTGCTTGACCAGGCTGTCGCGCCTGGCCGACTGGTAATCGGCCTCCACCATCTCGGCCACCAGTTGCGGTAGTTTCGTGCTTGCGCTCCAGCCCAGTTTGGCTTTGGCCTGGCTCGGGTCGCCCAACAGAGTCTGCACCTCGGTCGGGCGGTAGTAGCGCGGATCGACCTTCACGATCACGTCAACGACCTTGCACCGGGCCTTGTCGCCATCGACCCGGGCAACCACAGCCACCTCGCCGTCCCCCTCGCCCTCGAACCTGAGCGTGATGCCCAGCTCGCGGGCCGAGAACTCGACGAACTGGCGTACGCTGTGCTGCACGCCGGTGGCGATGACAAAGTCTTCCGGTTCCTGCTGCTGCAGCATCAGCCATTGGGCCTGCACGTAGTCCCGCGCATGGCCCCAGTCGCGTAGCGCGCCCAGGTTGCCCAGGTACAGGCAGTCTTGCAGTCCCAACGCGATGCGGGCCATGGCCCGGGTGATCTTGCGGGTGACGAAGGTCTCGCCGCGCAGCGGGCTTTCATGGTTGAACAGGATGCCGTTGCAGGCGTACAGCCCATAGGCCTCGCGGTAGTTGACTGTGTTCCAGTAGGCGTAGAGTTTGGCCACGGCGTACGGGCTGCGCGGGTAGAAGGGCGTGGTTTCTTTTTGCGGTGTCTCCAGGATGCGCAGGGCGCCGATGCCGTCGGTGTTGGCGGTGTATTCGGGCGTTTCGAAGCTGACCGTTACATGGCTCATGGCCGCCAGGTTGTAAATCTCGTCGGGCTGCACCTGCTGGATGATGCGGATCAGGTTGGTGCTGTCGGTCAGGTCGCCGTAGTGCAGCTTGAAGCGCTGGTGGTCAACGTGCGGGTCTTGGTACAGGTGGTCGATGCGGTCGGTGTTGAACAGCGAAGCGCGCCGCTTGATGCCATGCACCTCGTAGCCCTTGTTCAGCAGCAGCTCGGACAGGTAAGCGCCGTCTTGGCCGGTGACGCCGGTGATGAGGGCGATTTTGGGGGTGGCTTGGGGGGCGGTGGTCATGGTGGCTTGATTTGGGCTTTGGAGATGTCGGGTTACGCCTGCTGGCTAACCCGACCTACGAACTGAGGAAGTAGATTTAATGTGCAGCGGCTGGCGCTTGGGCCATTGCAACGCCCCGGTCGAACAGCGTCTCAGGGGCAATATCAAGATTGCCGGGCCAACAAACGGTGTCGTAGGCCACATAGGCTTGGCTAAACAAGGCAGCATCACGCAATCGAGAAAAAATGCCTCGATCAAGGTAGGGCTTTACGTCAAAAAGCTTGACGTCACCCGTGCTAAAGACGACCTTGAGCCGGTAATCTGGCAGGGTTTCAACGGCGGTAACTGTTTCCATGGTGATGCCTTTGCGTTGGGTCATTTCTATCTTTGTTGAAGTTTCTGACGCGCCAATTCAATGGATTGGTGCAACTTGGCTTGCAGGGTTTCACGCGCAGGTAGCAGCGTGAGGTAGTCGGCAACCCTTATGTTGCTTTGGGGCAGTTGCAACAATTCAACGTGCTCGGTGTTTTTGCCGGTGCACAGTATCAAGCCGATCGGGGTGGCCTCGCCTTCCATTTGTTCGTGTTTTTCCAGATAGCGCAGGTAGAGCTCCATCTGGCCTTTGTGAGCGGCTTCGAACTCGCCCATTTTGAGTTCGATGGCGACCAGTCGGCGCAGGCGGCGATGGTAAAACAGCAGATCGATGTAGTAGTCGCGCTTGTCGATGGTGATGCGCTTTTGGCGGGCAAGAAAAGCAAAATCACTGCCAAGCTCGATGATGAAGCGCTGCATTTCAGCAATGATGGCCGATTCAAGGTCACGCTCAGAATAGCTGTCTGACAGGCCCAGAAAGTCGAGCACGTAGGGGTCTCGAAA
>JBCKPH010000172.1:0-3245 GCA_038901755.1 Burkholderiaceae bacterium
CGTTTACCTTGGTGAGCATTTCCGGATGTAAATGTGGCCCCCACGCTCGGCGCTGGCGCGTCCGCGCTGCCCCCCGAGGGGGCCTTCGCGCCTTGGGGCCGCCCGGCGGCGCTCGTGGCCCCCACGCTCGGCGCTCGCTGCAAATCGATCGATAGGTGGCCATGAAGCAGGGCCTGTCGCTTCGGGTCTCGCAGCACCTCGCGCTGACCCCGCAATTGCAGCAGTCGATCCGGCTGCTGCAGCTCTCCACGCTCGAACTGAACCAGGAAGTGGAACAGATGCTCGACGAGAACCCTTTTCTCGAGCGCGGCGACGAGGCCGCCGAACGTGAAGCTCATGGACTGGGGCAGAGCGACAGCCCGACTAGCCCGGGCGATGCCGAGTTCGAGCAGTCGCTCGACGGCGACGAGACCGGAGTGGCCGACGTGTCGCCGAGCGCCGATGAGCTTGCGCACGATTGGGATGGCGACGGCACGGCCGAGCTGACGCCCGACGATCCCGAATGGGGTGGCGAGGCCAATGGCCCGGCCCAAGTCCCTGACGACGACCGCGCTGCCGGCGAAAACAGCGGTCAGCCGTTGTCGCTGCAGATTCATCTGCTGCAGCAGGCGAGCGCGCTGCGGCTGTCGCCGGAAGACCGCGCCGCGCTGCATTTCCTGATTGACTCGTTGAACCAGGATGGTTATCTGGAGGACAGCCTGCCGGTGCTGGCGACCGCCCTTGCGGCTGACAACCCGGCGCTGCAGGACGAGCTGATCGATCACTTCACGGTGGCCTTGCAACTGCTGCAAAGTTTCGAGCCCGCCGGCGTGGCCGCCCGCTCTCTGCCCGAGTGCCTGCGCCTGCAACTGCGGCAGCGGCGTCGCGCTGGCCTTGACGGCGGCAGCGACCCAGTGCTGGCAGTCGCGCAGCGCCTATGCGACGCCCCGCTGGAGCAGTTGGCCCGACACGACCTGAAGCGCCTGGCC
Organism: Burkholderiaceae bacterium; assembly: GCA_038901755.1. Taxonomy (GTDB): domain Bacteria; phylum Pseudomonadota; class Gammaproteobacteria; order Burkholderiales; family Burkholderiaceae_C; genus JBCKPE01. Next base: position 969 of record JBCKPH010000172.1, read on the forward strand.
CTGTTCGGCGAGACGAGCGAAGCCACGGCCAAGGAGGCCCTGGCGCTGATCTCGCGCCTCAATCCCAAGCCGGGCCGGGAGTTCGAGCCGCTGCCGCAACAGGTGATCGTTCCCGATGTGCTGGTGACCCGGGTCGGCAGCGGCACGCAGGTTCGTTTTCGTGTGCAACTGAACGATGCGGTGCTGCCGCGGCTGCGCGTGCTGGACAGCTACGCCGGCATGCTGAAGGGAAAGTCAGGCCATCCGGCCCTGCTGTCGCGCCTGCAGGAGGCGCGCTGGTTCATCAAGAACATCCGCCAGCGCTTTGACACGATCCTTCGGGTCAGCCGCGCCATCGTCGAGCGCCAGAAAAGTTTCCTGGTGCACGGCGAACTGGCGATGCGCCCGCTGGTGCTGCGCGAGATCGCCGACGAGCTCGGACTGCATGAGTCGACCGTCTCGCGCGTCACCACGGCCAAGTACCTGGCGACGCCGCGCGGGACCTACGAGCTGAAGTACTTTTTCGGCTCGGCGCTGGGCACCGAAACCGGTGGCAATGCGTCCAGCACGGCGGTCCGGGCATTGATCCGGCAGATCATCGCCGCCGAAAGGCCTGGGCAGCCGCTCAGCGACAACCAGGTGTCCGACATGCTGAGGGAGCAGGGCATTGCCTGCGCGCGCCGCACCGTGGCCAAATACCGTGAACTGCTGCGCATTGCGCCGGCCAGCCTGCGCAAACGGTGATGGGGCAAAACACCGAACACCCAACCCCACCATGAACCCACTCCAGCTGTTTCTCCCCTGCGCGGCCGGCGTTGAAGAGCTGCTCGCCAGCGAGGTGCTGGCCCTGACCGGCGCTTCCTGCCAGACGCTGCGCGGCGGGGTGCGCTTGAATTGCAGCTGGCCGATGATGATGCGCCTCAATCTGCACAGCAGGCTGGCGCAGCGCGTGCTGATCGAGTTGTCGCACGGCCGATATGGCAACGAGCAGGACCTGTACCAGGCGGCCAGCCAGGTTCCGTGGGAAGCATGGTTTGGCCAGCAACAATCGTTCAAGGTTGAAATCACGGCGCAGCACAGCCCTTTGCGCAGCCTCAACTTTGCGCTGCTGCGGATCAAGGACGCGGTGGTGGACCGCTTTCGCGACAAGACGGGGGCGCGCCCGGACGTGTTGACGCGCTGGCCCGATGTCCGGCTCTATGCCCATTTGACCCGGGACGAGCTGACGCTGTACATCGACAGTTCCGGTGAATCGCTGTTCAAGCGTGGCTGGCGCGAGGACAAGGGCGACGCCCCATTGAAGGAGACACTGGCTGCGGCCATGCTCGCCGCCAGCGGCTGGGACGCGCTGAGCCCGCTGCACGACCCCTGCTGCGGCAGCGGCACGATCCTGATCGAAGCCGCGCAGATCGCCTGCGCCGTCGCGCCCGGTCTCAAGCGTCGCTTTGCTTTCGAGAAACTGCTGCCATTTCAGGCCGCGCCGTGGCGCGAACTGCAGGACGCCGCCCGCGCGGCCGAACACACCTGCACGGCGCCGCTGTTCGGCAGCGACGTGTCATTTCGCATGGTTGACTTTGCCCAGCGTAACGCGCACCGGGCCGGCGTCGCCAGCGCCATCGACTTTTCCGTCGGTGACGCGCTGCAGCGCCCGCCACCCTGCGCGACACCCGGCCTGCTGCTGGTGAATCCGCCCTACGGCGAGCGCATTGAGGCCGGCGGCATCGCACGACGCCTGCCTCAGGCCGGGGACGCCGCGTCGCCCTCGCACGCGACGAGCGGACGTGAAGTGGCGCAGTCTCAGGGAGAGGAAGACTTCTTTCTGCAACTGGCTCGGCACTGGAAGGCGCACTACGCCGGCTGGACCGCCTGGGTCTTGACACCGGACTTGAAGCTGCCCGGTCGCATGCGCATGAAAGAATCGCGCCGCGTCCCGCTCTGGAACGGGCCGATCGAATGCCGGATGTTCAGGTTTGAGATCGGCGCCGGCGGCGGACCCAAGGCCAAGGCCTGAGGCGGCGCATCCAGCGCCTCAAGCCAGGGGCGCCGCACCTGTCAGTTGTGCCGGCCTACCAGTTTCGAAGCCGTCCCCGTCGCCCCTGATCCTTGCCGAACTCCACACCTGAACCTTACACTGCCCGTGCCAACGCGACGGTGGCGGCTTAGTCCAACAAGATATATCTGCCTCAAGGAGGACTCATGGTTTCATTGGTTCCCTACTCGCCGCAGATAATGCTATTCGTTAGACCTTCACCCCACCGGACGTCATTCGGCGCAAATCATGTTCAAACTCAAGTCGAT
>JBCKPH010000173.1:0-3180 GCA_038901755.1 Burkholderiaceae bacterium
CGCACAGAGACAAACATGAAACGCAGATCCTTCGTTAAAGCCCTGCTCGCAAGCCCGATCGTCGCCCTCAGCGCGGCGGCTTGGGCCCAACAGTCTTATCCGGTGAGGCCGGTGCGCATCATCGTCGCGGTGCCGGCTGGCGGGAGTATCGATCTGGTCGCCCGCCTGGTTGCCCAGAAATTGACCGAGGGGCTCGGGCAGACCTTCCTGGTCGACAACCGCCCGGGCGCGGCCGGCTTCATCGGCACCGAGATGACGGCGAAGGCCACGCCGGACGGTTACACGCTCAGCATGAGTCCGGCCGCGTTTCTTTCCTCTCATCCCAGCACCTTCGCAAAGCTGCCCTACGACCCGGTACGGGACTTCGCCCCGGTGATCAATGTCGTCATCCAGCCGCTCGTACTGGTGGTGCATCCCTCGGCGAACTCCAGGACGGTACGGGAACTGATTGCCCACGCCAAGGCGAATCCCGGAAAGCTTAGCTACGGCTCGGGCGGCGACGGATCGCCCCACCACCTGTCCGGCGTGATGTTCGGCGGCGCGACCGATACAAAAATGGTCCATGTGCCTTACAGGGGCGGCGCGCCGGCGATGGCCGATCTGGTCGGCGGTCACGTAGACCTGATTTTCGCGCCCGTCCCCGAAGCGCTGCCGCATATCAAGGGCGGCCGGATACGTGCTCTGGGCGTGATGAGCGCCAAGCGCTCGCCGGTGCTGCCCGATGTGCCCACCATGCAGGAAGCCGGGCACTCCGGCCTGGTGCTGGACACCTGGATAGGCCTGGTCGCTCCTGCGGGAACTCCGAGTGACATCATCACCCGGATCAACGGCGTGGTGCAAAAGGCGATTAGCGGCGATTTGCGCGAGCGCTTCGCCGAAGTCGGTCTGGATGTCGCCGGGGGCACACCCGAACAGTTCGCAGCGACCATACGCAACGACATGGCGATGTACGCGAAGCTGGTCAAGGAATCGGGGATGACGCCCCAGTAAATCCCCGGCGCCGATTTCTTCGGCAATCGAATTTCCGATAACCAACCCACGAGCCCGCCGCCTTCCAGAGAGGCGGCACTGCCGCCCGCTTTGCGGCCGGCACGCTCGGGAGCATTTTTATCCGCAACCCCATAGCGAGGAAGTCAACCGTGACCCCAGATATCGAGCTTTGCGATGTAATCGGTGAGTCTGCGGATCGTCTGCTTTCGGCTCAAATCTTCATGTCCGGCGGAGGTGCCGCGCTCACCAACCGGAACATCACCAAAGCACTGTACGAGGCGGCGCGCGCCGTCTACAAGGAGCCGATGACATCGCTGGCAGCCAAGATGCTGCTCAAGTCGGTCAAGCCGCGCGACACCGTCATCCTGACCAGCGGCTTTTTCGATCCGCCGTCAATGATCGCTGAGGCCGATGGCCCGATAGGCGCCGCGCTTCTCGCTCGCGCCCTGTGCGCCATGCTCGACGTCACTCCCGTCTTCCTGACCGAAGTCGCCAACCTGGGGCACATGAAAGCGCTGGCGCACGCGGCGGGCATGGAAGTGCTGCACGATCTGGATCTCGCCCGCACCACGCCGTTCAAAGCCGTGATCATTCCCCTGCCCATCGATCCCAAGCGCGCCGAGCGCGAGGCGGTCGCGCAACTGGACCGCGTGAAGCCCGCCGCCCTGATCGCCATCGAGAAACCCTCGCCTTGCCCGCTGGGCCGCTATCACACCGGCGTCGGCCTCGATGTGACGGACGTGGTCGGGAAAATCGACTGGATAGTCAACGAGGCGCGGCGGCGCGGCATCCCGACCATAGGCATAGGGGACGGCGGCAATGAAGTCGGCATGGGCAGCATCCTCGGGGTGATACAGGAGGTCATACCAACCGGCAAGATCATCGGTACGCCGCTCATCACCGATCTGCTGGTCGTCGCGGCCATTGCCAACTGGGGCGCGTACGGCATCGAGGCCTGTCTCGCGGCGGCCCTGCACATGCCCGAAGCCATACACAGCCTCGCCGACGAGCGTCGGGTGACCGAGGCCGCGGCCAACACCGGCTTGATCGATCCCTGCACCGGTGTCGCCAATGGATGGGTTGATGGAACGCCTCCGAGTTGCAGCGAGGCAATTCTGGAGCTGCTGCGCCAGATGGTGGAGTTGCGGCTTACGCGCAAAGCGCCGCACTCGCTGCTCAACTTTCCGAAGCGCTGGGCCGAGCGCAGCAAACCCGAGGAAATCATCGCGGTGTGGGCGAAGAAACTGATGGACGACGAGAATGCGCTGTTCGCGAGAAGAGGATAGGAAAACTCATCGGGCCCGCTCCCGCCCTCGGGCCCGCTGCGCGGCGATGCGCACCTGGGGCGGGTCGACTGCCAGCGCCGGTCAGTTCGACGGCCAGGGCGACCACCCTACGCCTGCGCACTACGTGGAGCAGGCTTTTCGCAAATACCTCGAATGCGGCCCTTCGACCGGCTCAGGACAGGCAACTTTGCCCATCCTTATCCCTCTTCAGTGCCGTGGCCCGCTCGGCAAGTTGCCGGCATGGCCTGCCCCGTAGAGCTTGAGCCGACGCGCAATGCCGTTGTAGATTTCAGATGCCGGTTGCCGGGTCTCCACGTTGATCTGGAGCAGATGGTCTTCGCCTTCCAGTGCTGCGACGAAGGCGTGGTACAGCGGCGCGTAGCGGGTGGGGTACTGAGCGGCGTCCATCCAACGCTTGAAGCCCGCGCCCTGGCCCTTTGCGATCAAGAACCACAACAGGCGCTGCAGGTCGTCGACGTAACTGGTCCAGAGGCGCGGGTCCGCGCTCTTCACAGCATTTCCGATGCCTTGGAAAACGAGCGGCCAGTCAGGCTCAGCGCGATCATTCCAGATGGGCAAGGCTTCGAGCAGGAACCGGCCGGCCGGCGACAAGCTAGTCCCCTCCGCGAGTGCGCGGGTGGCGTGCGCGCGGGCGCCACGCTGATCGCCGCCATGCAAGGCAAGCGCGTAGGCAATGTTTGCATTCAGCAAGGCGCGACCGTCTGGCTCTTGGGTGACCGCCAAGCCGTGATCGAAAGCCACCCGGGCCTTGACGGGATCTCCTGTGAAGTCGAGTAGAAGATTGCCCAGACCGACGTGGGGTCCGCCCCATGTGGCATGCCGTTCGATCGCTGCTCGGTAGGCAGACTCACTGGCGTCGAATCGACCAAGTCCGCGAAGCGAA
>JBCKPH010000174.1:0-3152 GCA_038901755.1 Burkholderiaceae bacterium
ACCAGAGCGCGACAGGGTCTTGTGTGACCCACTTTGCCGTTTAAGTACCCAACCGATTCGATGCAATGCCGAGAGGACGCGTTTCGCCTTGGACGAAGGCCACGAACTCATGTGGCCGCGATGGCGATAGAAATGGAGTGCGGCCCACTTTCGTTGTGCTCAAGACGATCGGCCAGCACACGCAGAGCAAGCGCCTCGGCCTTTGCCATGGCCTCGTCGGGCGTGGCGCCGTAGGCGAGCACGCCGGGCAGTTCAGGCACCTCCGCCAGCCAGTGGCCATCCTCTTCGCGTTCGTGCTCAATGGTGAAGTTCATGTGCGACCTTGACAGGTTGAGCGGAATTTTACGTCCCTCGGAATTCATGTCACCGAACGCCACGCTTCAGCGGCGCGGCTTGTCCGGGTCCGCTGCAAGCGATCGTTAGCCCAGCCTTTCACGTCCCGTAGCCCGCCCCGGCGGGGACATTCTCAAACACCTTCTGCGCATCCTTTCGGGTAATCACCGTGTCGTACAGGCCGATGTCCTCGCCTTCGTGCTTGTTGATTCCGGTGTAGCTCAGGCTGGCATCCTCGTAGCGTTTGAACTTGTAGACCGCGTCATTCATCAGGGCGCTGTTGAAGACCCCCAAGCTCACAAGCGACTCGAAATCCTTCACAGTCAGGCCCGTGACCTTCCTGAACAGCCCCGGTTCCAGCTGCGCAATTACATCTTTCAGCGACCGTTCGCGGTAGTCGGTCAGGTACATGAAGATGGGAATCCGCGTGGCGAATTTGATGAGCTTCTCCTGAATCTGCTTCCGCAGGTTCTTGTACTCCTTCTCCTCTTTGGTCAGCTCCTTCTTCTCCTTCGCGGATAACTCCTCGTCGTTGGCATCCTTGCGGGCCTTCTTCACCGCTTCCGACTTGTTGATGATGGTCTCGATCTCCTGATTGAGATTGCGGAAACCCTCGATGCTCATGAGGGCATCCATCGCCTTCTTGTTGCTCATCAGGCGGCGCAAGGTGTCGTTGTCCACATTCACAAGTAAGGCGCTTTCCCAGCGCCGCGCCAGCAGGGTCGCCGTCGTACCGCTCATCGCCATGTCGAGAATGCCGGCGGCGTCAATCTGCTTCATGGAACTGCCGTCGTAGGCCAGGACCGGCAGGAAGCTGATGAACTCCTCAACCTTCTTCTCCGCGTTTGACTCGTCGACGTTCAACCGGCAGCTGTAGTCAGCGATCTGCCGCAACGCCCGGTCCGGCGCAAAATCGAAGACGTAGCACTCTTCCTTGATGATCTGTTCTTCGTTTGGGGACGCGCCATCCGGGTTGTGGACCGTCCAAGGCGACTGCACCCTGAAAGCCGCCTGAAAGTAGGTCTCCGGGCTGGAGGAATTGCGCAGCATGAGAATGCCCGTCCAAGGCCTCACAGTCACGCCCGTGGTCAACTTGCCGCAGGACAGGGTGATGGTCTTTGTCCTAAGTGGATCGTCCATCGCCTCCAGCACCGGCGGCAAGGCATCGACGCCGATTCCAGCGGCGCTCCCCGCCGCCACGATAACCTTGTAGTCGTGGTAGTATCGGTTCTGTTTCTTCGTGAGCAGATTGCGCATGGCGTGACATGAAGCCACGCTGGGGAGGAACCAGAATGTGTGTGACAGTACGTTCAGGAGCTTCGCGTGCGAGAACGGCATCGGCGGCTTCTGAGCTCCAAGTTTCAGGTTGTCAAGGCTGGTCGGCAGGAACGCGCCGCGAATCAAGTCCAGCCACTTCTGAACCTCGTCCTCATACTTGAATTTCGCCTTGTCGCCAATGCCCTCGGCGGCGAAGAAGACGTTCAAGTCGAACTCGTTGAACTGTCCCTGCATGGCAATTTCCCGGATCGCATCCGGGAGTTGGTAGGTTAGGAGCACCATCCGGGGCAGCGCGGCATACGGGTTGTTGGAGGCTTCCCAGTCCTTCTTCGCCCGCTGCTCGTCCGAATAGGTCCAATTGAAGATTTGCTCCTCGATGAACTCACCGGAGGCGATGGCCCGGAACGGTGTGCCGGAGAGGTAGAGATAGCCATCCGTCGTGATCGGCATGATCTCTTCGTCAAAATCCTCGATGCCTTGGCCTTCCCCGAACTCGACTTCCTTCTTGTCCTCCGCCTCAAACAGTTCCTTGGCGCTCTCCCGCCACGCCCCGTAGTGATATTCGTCCAGGATGACGCAGTCCCAGTTGGTTGTGTGCACCCATTCGTTCTTGGTCTTGATACCGCCTGTGCTGGTGTTCCGGCCCAAGTAGTCCTGAAACGAGCCGAAACAGACGAATGGCTTTTTCTTTTTCGCATCCTCATACGCCAGTCCCCCAGGAGAAATGAACTGCCACCCCTTGAAGTCAACGTGGCATTTCAAGTCCTCTTCCCATGCGGCTTCCACAGCCGGTTTGAACGTCAGGACTAGCACCTTTCGCCAGCCCATCTTCTTCGCCAACTGGTAGGCGGCAAATGTCTTGCCGAAACGCATCTTGGCATTCCACAAGAAGTGCGGCGCCTTGTTCCGGTTGCCCTTTTCCCTGCGCCAACTGGCGAAGTAGGCAGCGGTCTTCTCGACCGCCGCTTCCTGCTCCGGCCGCATCTTGAAGTCGAGCGACCGGTTCTCTTCATTCAGTTGGCCGGTCCGCACGGCAACAATGGCTCCCTTGACCTGGGCGACCGTGCACCGAAACCACTCGCCTTCCGGGTTCTTGACGCCATTGAGCTGGAGCATCCGGTGTATGTCGTGGTCGGTGAATACCGTCCCGTCATTGCGCATGGCGGACTCTTCCAGGACGATCCGGTACGGTGGCTTCCCGGGGCGCAACGTCGGGTACTGTTGTGCAACGCGGCTTCGCACATCCACGGTCGTATAGCCGACCTTCAGCAAGCCCGCATACTCCGGATGCGTGTCCTCGTAGGCGTAGATGGTGGGCCGCGATTCAGGCCGCGGGGGGAAGAATTCCTTACTCATTCATCGGCATCCATCGGGCGCACCACCGACTCAATTAAGGCGATTTCGTCTTTCGTTAGCCCGTAGCGTTTATAGAGCCTCTCGTCGGTCCACTCGCAGTTAAGGGGAATGTCGGGGACGAATGCATACACGCCCTTTGCAGCATCCTGCGTCGCCTTTCGTAAGGACACAAGAAAGCGCACAAA
>JBCKPH010000175.1:0-3147 GCA_038901755.1 Burkholderiaceae bacterium
GTTAGTACGCGCCGGTTGCACGACACCGGTCGCAGCGGCTGGTGGCAATTGATCGGATTTGTTCCGATCATTGGCTGGATTGTTCTCATTGTCTTCATGGCGCAGGAAGGCAAGAACGCAATGCCGGCCGCACCTGCTGCACCCGGCGCTGAATCCTAGCGACGTTCTGCATCGCTCGCTGCCCGCAGCGGCGCTGTTCCGCGACAGCTGCAACATTCACTGCCATGGAAACCAAGTGGCCGGAGGACTTTGTCAGCCTCGCCGAGACCCACAGTTTCAGCCGTTCGGCGCAACTGCGGCATGTGACGCAGCCGGCGTTTTCGCGCCGCATCCAGGCGCTGGAAGCCTGGGCCGGGACCGAACTGGTGGATCGAAGTTCGTACCCGACCCGCCTCGTCGTCACCGGCCTGCGCAAAAAATTCGGACCGATCAAGAGCCGGTTGAATGCCTTGAATGGGCATGATCCGGCGCCAACACGGCATTGGCGCTGGCGCGCGCCGCGACGTAGAGTCGCACCATGGTCACAACAGGCTGAAATCCATGTCCACCGGCTTTCGCGTTGAACGCGATTTTCTTGGCGAGAAAGAGATTCCCGACGACGCCTATTGGGGCGTTCACACGGCGCGGGCGGTGGAGAACTTCCCGATCTCCGGCATCCCGGTGTCAGTCATGCCGGATCTGATCCGCGCGCTCGGCTTCGTCAAGAAGACCGCGGCCATGGTCAACGCCGACCTGGGCGCGCTCGATCGTCCGCGCGCCGGCGCCATCATCCTGGCCTGTGAGGAATTGATCGCCGGGCGCTACCACGAGCAGTTTGTGGTGGACGTGATCCAGGGCGGCGCCGGCACCTCGACCAACATGAACGCGAACGAGGTGATTGCCAATCTCGCCCTGCAGAAAATGGGTTTCGAGAAGGGTCGCTATGACGTGCTGCACCCGAATGACCATGTCAACGCCTCGCAAAGCACGAACGACGTCTATCCGACGGCGGTGCGGCTGGCGCTGTGGTCCGGCATTGATCGCTTGCTCGGTTCCATGGCGATCCTGCGCCGCGGCTTTGAGGCCAAGGCGCTGGAATTCACCAAGGTGCTGAAAATCGGCCGCACCCAGTTGCAGGACGCCGTGCCGATGACGCTGGGGCAGGAGTTTTCCACCTACGCGGTGATGATCGAGGAGGACGAGGCGCGTTTGCGCGAAGCGCGCGCCCTGATCCAGGAAATCAATCTTGGTGCAACGGCGATTGGCACCGGCATCAATTCGCCCGACGGCTACGCCGAGGCGGCCTGCAAATGCCTGGCCGAGCTAAGCGGCATCCCGGTGGTGAAGGCGCACAACCTGATCGAGGCGACCCAGGACACCGGCGCCTTTGTGCAACTCTCGGGCGTGTTAAAGCGCGTGGCGACCAAGCTGAGCAAGACCTGCAACGACCTGCGGCTGCTCTCCAGCGGGCCGCAGGCCGGTTTTGGCGACATCAAGCTGCCGCCGCGCCAGGCCGGCTCATCCATCATGCCGGGCAAGGTCAATCCCGTGATTCCGGAAGTCATGAATCAGGTGGCGTTCGAAGTCATCGGCAACGACGTGACGGTGACGATGGCGTCCGAGGCCGGGCAGTTGCAGCTCAACGCCTTTGAGCCGATCATGTGCTGGAGCCTGTTCAAGAGCATCGAGCACCTGAGCCGGGCCTGCCTGACCCTGCAATACAACTGTGTTGCGGGCATCGAGGCCAACCATGAGCTGCTGGCGAAACGGGTGCGCGAGTCGGTCACGCTGGTGACGGCGCTGAACCCCATCATCGGCTACGAAAAAGCGGCGCTGATCGCCAAGACGGCGATGGCCAGCGGCGCCCCGATCAGCGAGGTGGCCGAGGCGCTTGGCATCATGACCCGCGCCGAAATGGAAGCCCTGCTGGTGCCGGAGAAATTGACGCAACCACTGCGGCGCTGACGGAAAGCGGACTTGACCGAACGCGAAGGGCGCGAAGATGCGCCAAAGGCGCGAAACGATCCGAATAACAGGCTTCCGGCTTCACTTTCGCGGCCTTCGCGAGACCTTTGCGCCCTTCGCGTTCCGGTATTCCAATTTGGGACAATCACCCCGATGTGCAGCACTTCGACGACGCAGCGGCCCGACGCGATCACGATCACCCGTCCCGACGACTGGCATGTGCATCTGCGCGATGGCGCTGCGCTGGCGACGGTGGTCCCCCATACCGCGGCTCAGTTTGCGCGCGCCATCGTGATGCCCAATCTGAGGCCGCCGGTCACCACGACCGCGCTGGCGCTGGCCTATCGCCAGCGCATCCTGGCAGCGTTGCCTGCCGGAATGCGCTTCGAGCCGCTGATGACGCTCTACTTGACCGACATGACCCCGCCCGAAGAGATGCGGCGGGCGAAGGACGCCGGTCTGCTGGCCTGCAAGCTGTACCCGGCGGGCGCCACCACCCACAGCGACGCCGGTGTCACCGACCTGCGCAGGATTTACCGGGCGCTGGAGGCGATGCAGCGCGAAGGCCTGCTGCTGCTGCTGCACGGCGAGGTGACTGCGCCCGAGGTCGATCTGTTCGACCGTGAGGCGGTGTTTATCGAACAGCAGTTGATCCCGCTGCGGCGCGACTTTCCTGGCTTGAAGATCGTGCTCGAGCACATCACTACGCGCGAAGCGGCGCGTTATGTGATGGAGGCCGGTGCGCTGACGGCGGCGACCATCACGGCGCACCACCTGCTGTTTAACCGAAACGCCATATTCACCGGCGGCATCCGTCCGCACTACTACTGTCTGCCGGTGCTGAAACGCGAAGCGCACCGCCTCGCCCTGTTGCAGGCGGCGACCAGCGGCTCGAACAGGTTCTTCCTTGGAACCGACAGCGCCCCCCATGCGGCGCACCTGAAGGAACACGCCAGCGGCTGCGCCGGCTGCTACACCGCGCACGCCGCGCTCGAGATGTACGCCGAGGCCTTTGATTCGGTCAACGCGCTTGATCGGCTGGAGGCTTTTGCCAGTTTCAATGGCCCCGACTTCTATGGCCTGCCGCGCAACCAGGGAAGCGTCAGGCTGCGGCGCGAAGATTGGACACCCGCCGCCAGTTTTCCCTTTGGCGAAGCCGTGCTGAAACCACTGCGCTCGGGCGAAACGCTGCCGTGGCGCATG
>JBCKPH010000176.1:0-3139 GCA_038901755.1 Burkholderiaceae bacterium
GACTGTTTGCCATGGCAGGCTGATTCCACCCATCACGAACAGATACGAGGCAGCAGCGCCAATCGGTCCAAATCGGCTGCCTAGACCCCATACCATAAGGCCCATGAGCAGGGACGTCACGACACTTAATGTCAGAAGAGTCTCCTGTTTGTGCGCCCGTAAATAGACCGTTTGGCAGTACCCCACTGACATGAAGACGATCGCCAACAAGAACATCCCTGTGGGCAGAGGAGAAAGCAGTCGCCCGGCCAGTGGTACGTTCATCACGTTAAGGCCATAGATCACCAACCAGGCTGCCAGGGCTCCTGCGGCGGCCACGGTCAAAGATGCCCGCGTTGTGCGCCACCATAAATGGTCGAGGACTGCATAGTCTTTCCGGGCAATCAGCATACCAAAGCGGGGTGCCTTGGGTGTCAGCCAATTCATAGCTATCGCCAAGACCGCGGATACAAGCGACATGGTCATGCCCATCTGTCCGGCCACCACGGCCCCGTGGTAATGGAACATCACCGGGTTAAACATCTGAAACAAGAAATAGCTGAATATCCCCCCCAGCGCAATCCGCCATTGCATGGGCAAGATTTCAGTTTTCCAATCTATTCGAGGGCCGATCGGCAAAAAGAAAAATGGCTTGAAAAAAGCTCTATACTCCACTGCTAATAAATACACGCCAACAACCAGACTAGCACCCACGGTCGCCACCACAACCCACAGTTGCCCGCCTAAGATCAGTGTTAGCCACAGCGCGAAGTTCCTCATTATTATTTCGCTTAGCCGGAACTTCTGGATATTTGTAACTTGATTGCAGCCCTCCAGCAATGAATTGAAAGGCAAGCTCCACAGCAACAATCCGGACAGGACCACCAAAGTCCACCATGGGCCGATCCATGCAATTCCCTGATAGGCCTCTTGAGATAAGAAGACGTATCCGACTATGCCCACACTAAATACGAATAGCGTGCTGCCGACGGCATACCATTTGAACACGAATCGTCCCAAACTTACCAGTCGCGACAGGGCGTTCGGATCGCCCACAATCAGTCCTTTCTCATCCAGCTTCAGATGCGCCCACTCATGGCTGGCCACATTGAGGATTACAACGTATAAACCCAATTCTACAAAAGACCGGAGCGCCACGAGACTGCCAAAGGTGTAATAAAAGCCCTGCGTCTCAGGCGTCAAGTAGCGGGCTATCAGCAACATGCTGATCGGCGCGGACATCAACTGAAAACCCGAAGTCAATACGCCGTAAAAGACCGCCCGATCCACCTCGGCCCATCGCAACCAGTTTCTAATTACATCCATCATCTAAAATGCATCATTTTTCTTAGAAAAAACAGTATGTGCATCAGTGACCATTCTGATTTTTATATTGTGCCCATATATTTTACGTAGTAGAGGTTGAACCACGGTAGAGAACACCTGTTTGAAGAACCCAATCGCTCCCTTCTGACGCACCTTGCCCAAAAGAAAATTGGGGGATAAATATCGCCTCTTGGAAAGTGGTGCAGACACACTGGCATTACCGCTGTCTTCAATGAGCGACAAGGTAGCTTCAACAACTGCATCGGACTGTTGTTCAATGTCTCTCCATTTATCAGAACAGTCGGCCCAGTGGAATCGTATCCTCTGTTTTACGAATTCAAGATGTAACTTGTGGGTGTTTTGATTGGCCCAGTTCACTACATTTTCGATACTTTGAATATGATCAGGATTTTTATGATCGATTAACTCGTTTAACTGAGATAAGCCAGTGAAGTCCATAAAGCACATTTCATCAGAATCTTGGACAACGTATACATCATCAGGATTAGGACAAGCCTTAAAAGAGTAATCAGCATCAGTTGAACGGATCGGAACAGCATCTTTATCAACAGACTTGACCAGCAAGGGAAAGAGGTGAAATTGTCTGACAATTAGCCCTTCATCCTTTACCAGCCAAATTAAATGCCCGAAATTCGTACTGTGCATCTCGTTAACATTCCAAAACTCGGATAAAGTTACCGGATGTAAGTGCCCAAGAGCCAACTTCACTAATTGGCGAGATGTTATGGGCTGAAGGATGTCATTCCGGCTATATTGCTTTTTGAGATCCGGAATGAAAGTCTCCTTTAGTAATCGAACGGAACCAGCAACTACCATTAGCTTTCCACTCTCGTAAATCTCTAAAAGGCGAGCAAATGAACCGTCTGCCCAGACTACATCAGGTGACATAAAGACAAACGCGCAGTCATCGTTTGCGGCTGATCTGATAAAGTGGGCGTGGCATTGCGTCATGACTTGGTATTTTGCCACATATGACATCCCAGAAATTACCGCCATCTCAACCGGCATGATAGTTAAAAGGTTCCTGTATGCACTGGACTTCCGAATGACTTCAGCATCTTTGGTGGTGGTGTATATGCGATAGATAGAGTTAGTGTGTTGCGCAAAGTACACAAGGTTGCCGGGAAAGAGTTGACTTGGCAGGCAGACCTTTAAAAAATTGTCCGTAAAGTCGGTGCCCCAAACAACAGTTACGAACTTGAAACTGTTCATCTTCGTGACCCCATCCTCAACAGTGGTAAGGTTGTTTCGTCCACGGCTATATTACCTCGACTTGGGCATCGGTAAGATAAAATGCCCGTCCGGTGTGGGAGCTGAGGTCGTAGGGCAGTTTTTTGATAATAAAATCGGTCATCTTGGGTTCACCTTCAGGGTTAACTTAAGTTTGTGTCTAAATGCTTGATTTAAATATGTAAATTCACTACTGTCCGGTTAAATGACCGTCGCCAAGCCGGAACGCAAGCATTGGCGCGGGTTCTGAGGCGATTTTGTTTGGTGCCGACTTGAACTTCGATCGCCAAGAACCGCGTACCTTCCCGGGGTTGACATCCCCGAGGAGTGCGTGTGTACGAAGGCAAGACCTTGTTCGCCCAGCTCATGGAGTTCGTGCCGTGGACCAGCTTCGAGCGCATCGTGCAGCGGTACTGCGGCAACGCCGGGGCGCGCAGCTTGTCCTGCGCCGAGCAGTTCCGTGCCATGGCATTCGCGCAGCTCACCTGGCGCGAGAGCCTGCGCGATATCGAGGTCAGCTTGTCGGCGAATACCACCAAGCTGTACGCGATGGGCTTTCGTTCGGCCGTCAAGCGCTCGACGC
>JBCKPH010000177.1:0-3130 GCA_038901755.1 Burkholderiaceae bacterium
CAGTTCGCCGCTTGCCTCGGCCTTGCGATCCTCGCCAAAGTCGAACTCCAGCTTGTGGCTGCCGCTCTCCTGGTCGAACATGATCGTTAATTCCGAGCTGAACGGCCAGCCCGCCTTCGAGCGAAAACCCTCGAGTGGGCCAATCCTGCGCTCGCGCATCAGGGTCTCGACCTCTTCGGTCTCAAAGGTCCGGCCGGCCGGTGTCTTGCCAAATGAGAAGCCGCAGCCGGCGTCTGTCGCAGCGGCAGGAGTCGGGCCAGCATCGGGCTTGCCGATGCAGGCATAGCGGCGGTAGTTCTCCTTGACCACGCCGCCACAGTTGGGGCAGGGGCTGTGCAGGGTGACATAGTCACCGGGCACGGTGTCGCGGTCGAACTCTTTCGCCTTGCGCACCATGCGCTCGGTCATGCTGGCGATGTCGGCCATGAAGGCGTCGCGACTCAGCTTGCCGTGCTCCATCTGCGCCAGCCGGTATTCCCATTCGCCGGTCAATTCAGCCCTGGAGAGCTCTTCCACGCCCAGCCCACGGAGCAGCGTCATCAACTGGAATGCCTTGGCCGTCGGAATCAGTTCACGCCCTTCGCGGTGCATGTATTTTTCGGTCAACAGGCCCTCGATGATGGCCGAGCGCGTCGCCGGCGTCCCGAGTCCCTTGTCCTGCATCGCCTGGCGCAGTTCCTCATCCTCCACCAGCTTGCCGGCCCCTTCCATGGCGCCGAGCAGTGTCGCTTCGCTGTAGCGGGCCGGGGGTCGCGTTCTTTGCGCCTTGGCCTCGACCGACTCGACCCGGACCTTTTCACCGGGTTGAAGCGCCGCCAACTGTGCTGAATCCTCAGCCTTGGCGTCATCAGCCACCTTGTCGTAAACGGCCAACCAGCCAGCATTGACCAGCACCTTGCCTTCGGTCCTGAAACCGTGCTGCGCCACCCGGGAGATTCGGCTTGTCACAAGGTACTCGGCGCTTGGGTAGAACACCGCAATGAAGCGCCTGGCAATCAGGTCAAACAGCTTCTGCTCGGCTTCGCTCAGACCCGAAGGGGCCTGCAGGGTTGGGATGATGGCGAAGTGGTCGCTGACTCTTGCGTTGTCGAAAACACGCCGATTCGGTTTGATGTAGTCGTTTTTCAGCGCCAAGGCGGCGTGCGGCGCCAGATGCCGCAGGCCGCTTCGGGCCAGTGTCTCAAGGGTCTTTCGCACCACCGGGAGGTAGTCCTCAGGCAGCGCGCGCGAGCCGGTTCTCGGGTAGGTCACCGCCTTGTGCCGCTCGTACAGGCTTTGCGCCAACGAGAGTGTCGACTTGGCGGAAAAGCCGAAGCGCCCGTTCGCTTCGCGCTGCAGTGAGGTCAGGTCAAACAAGGCCGGACAGGCCTGGGTGGTCGGCCGCGACTCCTCGGTCACACTGGCCTGCTGCTCGCGCACGGCAGCAGCGATGGCCAGCGCTTCGCGCTCGGACCACAGGCGATCCGCCCTGAGTTCGGCGTCGTCTGATTTTTTCCAGTTGCTGTCGAACCATTTTCCGGGATAGCTGCCCGCCTTGGCCTGAAACGTCGCCTGAACTTCCCAATAGTCGCGGCAGATGAACTTGCGGATCTGCTCCTCCCGCTCGACCACCACCGAGAGCGTCGGCGTCTGCACCCGGCCCACGGTGGTCAGGAAGAAACCTCCATCACGCGAATTGAAGGCCGTCATGGCGCGGGTGCCGTTGATGCCGACCAGCCAGTCGGCTTCCGAGCGGCAGCGCGCCGCGTCGGCCAGCGGTTGCATCTGCTCGTCGCTGCGAAGATTGGCGAAAGCGTCCCGAATCGCCTGCGGCGTCATCGACTGCAGCCAGAGCCGCTTGACTGGCAGCTGGGTCTTGCTGTACTGCTGGATCAGGCGAAAGATCAGTTCGCCCTCGCGACCGGCGTCACAGGCGTTGACGATGTCGTTCAGGTCTTTGCGCTTGATCAGCTTGACCACGGCGTTCAAGCGTGAGCGCG
Source organism: Burkholderiaceae bacterium (assembly GCA_038901755.1). Lineage (GTDB taxonomy): Bacteria > Pseudomonadota > Gammaproteobacteria > Burkholderiales > Burkholderiaceae_C > JBCKPE01. Next base: position 1,980 of record JBCKPH010000177.1, read on the forward strand.
TCTTGTCGATCGGTTTCAGGTCAAAGTGCGGCGGAATCACCGGCAGGTGGGCAAAACTCCATTTGCCCCGCTTCATGTCGAATGCCTCGGGCACCTGAATTTCCAGCAGGTGACCTATGGCGCTGGTCACGACATAGCGATCGTTCTCGAAGTGGTCGGCCGCCTTGTCAAATTTTCCCGACAGGGTGGTCAGTGCGCGCACGATGTCCTGCGCCACGGATGGTTTCTCGGCAATCACCAGCGTTTTCATCAATTTACAATCCCGGTTCCTCGCGCGCATGTGCGCGCTTGCACGCAGGTGCGCACATGCGCGCGCCCGCCCTATTCAACATACCAAATTTCCGGGGACCATGGTCAAGAGAACAGAGTTGCCGCATGGCGGACGTCGCATTCAGGTGCGCAGGTCGGGCGTCCACGGCAAGGGCGTCTTTGCCCTGGTCGATATTCCCGCGGGAGAAACGGTGCTCGAGTATGCCGGCGAACTCATCAGCTGGAAAGAGGCGCTGCGGCGCCATCCGCACGACCCGAGCGACCCCAATCACACCTTCTACTTCCATATCGACGAGAAGAAGGTGATCGACGCCAAACATGGCGGAAACGCGGCAAGATGGATCAATCACGCATGCGATCCGAACTGTGAAGCCGATGAGCTGGGCGGCCGGATCTTCATCAAGACCCTGCGCGCTCTCTGCGCCGGCCAGGAACTGAGCTATGACTACGGACTTTTCGTCGAGGAAAGGTACACGCCCAAACTCAAGGCGCAGTACCCCTGCTGGTGTGGCTCAAGACGTTGCCGCGGTACCCTGCTTGTACCCAAGAGCCGGCGCTGAACGGTTGGACTCAGACAACGACTGGCGGGGTGCGCGGCGGCTGGGCGTTCGGGCTCGACGGCCATGAGCGCCGCGGGTCTGATCGACTGGTCGCTGAAGGGTTTGGAAACCGAGGCGGCGCACTTGCTGCCGGGCTTCGTTGCCGAACGGGTGGCGACGATTGACTCGAGCAACAGCGAACTGATGCGGCGCGCGCGCGCGGCTCGCATCGGGCCGACGCTGCTGCTGGCGGAAACTCAAACGGCGGGACGTGGCCGAATGGGACGGCACTGGCACAGTGCGCCGCCCGCTCAGGCCGGCGACTCGCTGACGTTTTCGCTC
>JBCKPH010000178.1:0-3098 GCA_038901755.1 Burkholderiaceae bacterium
AAGAACCTACGCCGCCCTGACGGACTGCAGCCAGACGACCCGATGGCGTCTTACCTGGCCGATCCAGCCGCGTTTTCCGCCGGCGGCAGCAGACAGGTCAAGGCGCTGGCTGGCCGGCGCTCTCTGGACCGGTGCGAGTGGTTGCGCCTGCATGTCGCTTCGGGCGCTGCTGGCTACAGCGAGGACCATGTGCGTAGCGGCTGCGCCGACACGGTGATCGACACTCAAGACGTGCGCATCATCATGCTCGACAGCAACCACCCGGCCGGCTATTGCGAGGGCAGCCTGGGCGCCGCGCAACTGGCCTGGCTGGAAGACAGGCTGACCGAGGTGGATGCCCGGCGAGGCCGGCTGGCCATCATCGCCAGTCATCATGGTTCCTTGTCGCTGAGCAACACCCATGGCAACGACCCGGAACGCAAACACGCCGCCGAGTTGACGGCCATCCTGCACCGGCATGGCTGCGTGCTGGCCTGGCTGGTCGGGCATCGGCATCTGCACCGCATCGCGGCGCACCCCGGTCCGTCGGGCGGGTTCTGGGAAATCACCACCGGCTCGGTCATCGACTGGCCCTCGCAGTTGCGCGCCGTCGAGGTGCTCCGGCATGACGATGGCCAGATCGAGCTGGTTTGCACCCTGCTCGATCACGACGCGCCAGCGCACAGCCTGGCGCACCTGCACCGCGAGCTGGCCCTGCGTTTTGCCGGCAACGTCGCGGTCAATATGCAGGGCACCGCAGGCGACGGCAACGTGGGGCTGCTGCGGCCATGACATGCCGGTGCTACCATCCGAATCATGATCGATTGGTCAAGTTGTGCAGCGGTTGAACGCGACCCTGAGCGCGTCAGCGGCGCATGGGTTTTCCTCGGCTCGCGCGTGCCCGTTGCGGCACTCTTCGAGAACCTCGAAGACGGTGTGCCGGTCGGCGAGTTCGTTGCGCTGTTCCCTGGCGTGACCCTCGACCAAGCTCGCGCCGTGTTGGACCATGCAGCTCGCAGCGCGCTTGCCACGGCTTGAGCGCGCGTCCTCTTCGATCTAGGCAGGCCAGCTCGGCGTAGCGGTATCGTCGGCGTGATCGAGGACGCCGCTCCGGGTACATACCGCGAGGTCGTTATCCCTTGAATCAGCAGGCACAGTACCACCCGTGAAAACCGTCAAAAAGTTCCCGCGCAAGGTCAAGGAGATTCCCAACCACTGGATCGAACTGCCCGACGGTGCGCGCCTCGCTGCGCGCATCTGGATGCCGGCCGATGCAGAGCGAGATCCGGTGCCGGCGATCCTGGAGTACCTGCCCTACCGCAAGCGCGACGGAACCTTTGTCCGCGATGAACTCACGCACCCCTACCTGGCCGGTCATGGCTACGCCTGCGTGCGAGTGGACATGCGTGGCAGCGGCGAGTCCGACGGGCTGATGCACGATGAATACACGCAGCAGGAGCTTGCCGACGCGGTCGACGTGATTGCCTGGTTGTCCCGACAGAGCTGGTGCAGCGGCGCGGTCGGCATGATGGGCATCTCCTGGGGTGGCTTCAACAGCCTGCAGGTCGCCGCGCTGCGGCCGCCCGCGCTGAAGGCCATCATCACCCTCTGCTCGACCGATGACCGTTACAGCGACGACATCCATTACAAGGGCGGTTGCCTGCTGAACGAGAACCTGGGCTGGGCCGCCACCATGTTCGCCTACTCCTCGCGCCCGCCGGACCCGGCTCTCGTCGGCGCGCGCTGGCGCGACATGTGGCTGGAGCGGCTGAACCACGAGCCGTTCCTGATCATCCCCTGGCTGGAACACCCGCACCGCGACGCCTACTGGAAACACGGCTCGGTCTGTAAGGACATCGGCGCCATCGAGGCCGCGGTGCTGGCCGTCGGCGGCTGGCACGACGCCTACCACAACGCCGTGCCGCGGCTCGTGGCCAGCGTGAAATCGCCCGTGAAAGGCATCATCGGTCCCTGGGCCCACAAGTACCCGCATTTCGCCGTGCCCGAGCCGCGCATCGGTTTCCTGCAGGAGGCGCTGCGCTGGTGGGACCACTGGCTCAAGGGCATCGACACCGGCGTCGAGGCCGATCCGGCGCATCGCACTTACATCATGGACTTGATGAAACCAGGCGCCGCCATCAGTCATGTCCTGGGCCGCTGGGTCAGCGACGCGCGTTGGCCCACGGCGGGTTCTTCTGGCAGCGCTTCGGACAAGGCGGCGGACGCGGGAAACTTTCGGATGCAACGCTACCACCTGAACGCCGACGGGCTCGGCACGGTGAAGGGGAGCACGGCCAAGCGCACCATCCACTCGCCGCAGACCACCGGCGCCGACAGCGGCGAGTACTGCATCATCTGGCTCGGGCCGGAGTTTCCAGGCGACCAGCGGCGCGACGACGCGGGTTCATTGACTTTCGATTCGGCGCCGCTCACCGCTGCCGTGGACCTGATGGGCGCGCCGCTGATTCAATTGAAACTCAGCGCCGACCAGCCGCTGGCCAACGTCGCCGTGCGCCTGAACTCAATCTGGCCCGATGGCAGCGTGTCGCGCCTGACCTATGGCGTGCTCAACCTGTGCCATCGCGACAGCCATGAACTACCCGAACCGCTGGAGCCGGGCAAGACCTACCGGGTGCGCATCAAGCTCGACGACACGGCCTGGCGCATCCCCAAAGGCAACCGCCTGCGCGTTTCGATCTCGACCAGCTACTGGCCGCTGATCTGGCCCGCGCCGCAACCCGTCACGCTGACCGTGCACACCGGCGCGAGTTACATCGATCTGCCGCTGCGCAAGAGCCGGCGCGGCGAAGTGGCGCCGGTGTTCGCGCCCGCTGAGTCGGCGCCACCGGCGAAGCTGAAAGTGATCGACAAGCCCTGGAACAAGCGCGAGCTGACCATCGACCAGCGCAGCGGCGAGCAGCGGCTGGCCATCGTTGACGACTTTGGCCGCATCACCAACCTCAACCACGGCATGACCAGCGCAGCCTGCGCGCGTGAGAACTACAGCATCCGGCCCGACGACCCGCTGTCAGCACGGCAGTTCTGCCACTGGACCGAGGATCGAGAGCGCGGCGACTGGAAGGTGCGCACCGAAACCTATTCGGAACTGACCGCCAGCA
>JBCKPH010000179.1:0-3072 GCA_038901755.1 Burkholderiaceae bacterium
ATCGAGTGGATGATTTTGGGGTGTTAGTCGGTAGCCCGCATGGATACTGGCTTTCAGGGGTTTCATTTAGCGCTCGGAATTCGCATCATAGTCGGATGGCTAACTTAGCGAAGCGAAAGCGGCGGCTCATACCGCCTTCAGCCAGGTGACTTTCGATCAACTTTTGCGTTACCTTTTTCGCCATGGCCAGACACTCCTGTGGGTTTTGTGCCATGAGTTCGGAGATCTGCTGGCGGAGGAGCTCGCTCAGCGACATGGCTACTCCTTTCGGGTCTGCCGGGGTTCTGTCCGAATTGCAGGGACAGTGGTCGGGATGCTCATTGTTCTTCCTCGAAATTGTACGCAGGCAAGGTCGTGAGCCGACTGTCTTCAACCGGGCCGCCCACAGTGAAGCCGGACTATGTCTCAGCCCAGCTTCAAGTTCACATTCTTGGTATAGGTGAACTCCAGCAGTTCGGCAAAGCACTCCTCGCGACCGATGCCGGAGTTCTTGACGCCGCCGAAAGGCGCACCCATGAAGTGCTGGCTGACGTTGTTGATCCAGACATAGCCCGTATGAATGCGCTTGGCCGCGCGGTGCGCGGTATTCAGGTTCTGCGTCCAGATGGAGCCTGTCAGACCAAAATCCACGCCATTGACTTGCTCGAACAGCGTGTCTTCGTCGCTCCATTTAAAGACTGACATGATCGGGCCGAACACCTCTTCACGGGCCAGGCGCATGTGCGGCTGCATGTCTGCGAACACGGTCGCCTCGTAAAAGAAGCCTTCTTTCAGCAACGGGTCGTCCGGCTGCTTGCCGCCGCACACCAGGCGGCCGCCGTCCTCCAGGCCTGCAGCGACATAGCCCTTGACCTTTTCAAGCTGTGCGCGGCTGACGAGCCACCCCATCGTCGTTTTCGGGTCGGTCGGGATGCCAGGCTTATGACGTTCGGGCAGCAGCTTGACTACCTTGTCCAGCACCTGGTCGTGAATGGACTCGTGCAGGAACACCCGGCTGGTCGAGCCGCAGCTCTGGCCCGACCAGGTGAAGTTCATGCCACCGATGATGCCGTTCACCAGCTTGTCCAGGTCAGCGTCAGGATAGGCGATCAGGGCGTTTTTCCCGCCCAGTTCCAGTAGCACCGGCTTCAGGTTGTCGGAGGCCGCTTTCATAACGGCCTTGCCGGTGGGAACACCGCCGATCAGGGTAATTTTGCGCACCAGCGGGTGGCGGCCCATGGCGTCGCCGCATTCACGTCCGCCACAAAGGAAATTGGCCACGCCGGGCGGGAAGATGTCGCCCACCAGCTCTGCCAGTCGCAGGATGGACAGCGGCGCCTGGTCGGGCGACTTCACCACCACCGTGTTGCCGGCCGCCAGCGGCGCAGCCATCTTGGCCGCAGCAAACATGAACGGGTGGTTGTAGGCGACGATACGCGCAATCACGCCCAAGGGCTCCTGCAGCGTGTAGTTGAAGTTGCCGTCCCCCATTGGGATGGTCTCGCCTTTGATCTCGGTGGCCAGGCCCGCGAAGTAGTCCAGGCAGTCTGCAGCAAAGCCTGCGTCCTTTGCCAGGGCAGACACCGGGTTGCCGTTGTTGAGGGCATCGAGCTGGGCAAGGGGCACGGCATGCTCGCGCAGCACGGCGGCAGCCTTGCGCAGATAGCGCCCCCGCTCCACCGGCGGTGTGGCAGCCCAGGCCGGGAAAGCCGCGTGGGCGGCTTGCACCGCTGCATCTACGTCGTCCGCATCGGCGACGGGCGCGGTGGTGATCGGTTCGTTATAGGCCGGGTTAATGGTTTCAGCGTAAACGCCAGCCTTGGGCGCGTGCCAGGCGCCGCCGTAGTACAGGCCGCGTTGCGTCGGCAGGATGCCGGCGGGAATTTCGTGTGCACGCATGGGTTTCAGATCCTCAAAATATCAGTCAGAAAAAGTTGTTCGACCTGCACGGTGCATCTGAATGAGCATGTACATGTGCAGATCGACGATGCAGCAAACTTCAGTCCTGCGATCGCGTCAGGCCAGCGGTCATGGCCGGGCTGTAGCCGGTTTGCACGATCACATCGACCACCACGGTCTCGCCCTTCCTGACGGCGGCGATGGCTTCGGCAAGGACGCGTTCCAGTTCCGCGGCGTCTTCCACCGGTCCGATTCCGGTCAGACCCTGACCGCGTGCCATCATGGCCAGATCTGGCGCGGGGTCGCTGATGCGCTGGCCGATCCAGCGGTTTTCGACGGGCCGCTTGCGCTGGCGCGCCACGCGCTCCTGGTGCAGTTCGTCGTTGAAGAAAGAGCGGTTGTTAACGACCACCATGAGAAATGGAATACGCGCGGTGGCCGCGGTCCAGAGAGCGTTGACGCCCATCATGTAGTCGCCATCGCCAATCACGGCGACCGGCAAGCGGTCGGTACCCTTGAGCGCCAGTGCCGAGCCAATGGCCATGCCGGGGCCTGACCCAATACCGCCGCCGCCGTCGTAGCCGAGAAAGTCCAGCGGATGTTTGAAATCCCACATCTCCCCGCTCCAACTCAACGGCAGGCGCATCAGGCAAATGGTTTCGTCTTTCAACGCGCGCTTGAGTGCTTGTGCCACCAGGGGAAGGGTCAGCGAGCCATCGGCGTTCGGTGCCGGCGCGGCCGGTGCCGGTGCTTTTGCCGGCGCCGCCACCTTGCGCGGCTTGACGTGCTGGTTGAGCAGTGTCACGGCGGGCTCGGGTTCAGACAGCAAATACAGGTCCACCGGCGGCAGGCCCTGGTGGTCCATGCTCCAGCCGTTGTGGCTGTACTGGTCCACCGACACCTGTATCACGCGGCTGGTCACGGTCTCATTGCCCCAGGCCTGCTTCAGCGTGCCGGCCAGGTCCACCCAGTCCAGGCTCAGCACCACATCTGCGCCCTTGAGGACTGCCATCGACGCTGCGGACAAAAAAGACCCGCAAGGGGCGGCATGCAAGGGATGGTCCGTCGGAAACGCTGCGCCCACTTTCAAATCGGTGAGCACTTCGGCATTGAGGGTTTCGGCGAGCTTGATGCGCTCAGCCCAACCATCTTCATTGCGCGACACACGGCCCATCAACAACACCGGGCGTTGGG
>JBCKPH010000180.1:0-2958 GCA_038901755.1 Burkholderiaceae bacterium
AAATCACTACTTCCCCGAAAGCGCATTGAACCGCGAACATGTGAGTTTCAGCAACCACCGGACCACCTGCCCATGGAACGGCGAGGCCAGCTATTACTCGCTGCTGGTCGATGGCGAACTGAACACCGACGCCGCCTGGTACTACCCGAATCCCAAGCCGGAGGCGGAATCGATCAGGGGACGGGTCGCTTTCCAGAGGGGCGTGACGGTTCAGGAATGATCATGGCCAAAGCTGCGTCACGGGTGGCTACCGCAACGGCGATCGAGTCCGACCAGGTGTTTGAAATGGCGGCGGAAATATTCCGCGTCATGTCAGCGCCGATGCGGTTGAAAATCATCAGCAGCCTGTGCTATGGCGAGAAGAACGTCGGGCAGTTGCTGCAGGAAATTGAAACCACACAGCCCAACATGTCGCAGCATCTCAACACCCTTTACCAGGCTGGGGTGCTTGGCAAACGGCGCGATGGGGTGCAGATTTACTACCGCATCGTCAACGAACGTGTCGTGACCCTGTGCCGCGCGGTCTGTACCGAGATCGCCATCGGGAGCGATTTGCCGCAGCTTTGAAAGCGGGCTCCGGCCCAGGCGGCAGCGCCAGCCGCAGCGCGGCCTGACTCGTTGTCAAAGCAGGCTGTCGGCCCAGATGTTCTGCGCCCAGTTCCAGGCGTAGACGCCCTCCAGTTCGGTCGGCCCGGGCGAAACTCCGCCCGAACCCGGCACCGTCTTGTAGGTACGGTCCTGGTTATCGTACTGGTGCACCGAGGCGACGTGGATCACCAGTTTGTCGTTGACGAAGCTGTAGCAGGTGTTGGTCAGTAGCGGCGCCGGATTCACTGCGATCCCGGACAGTTGCGCCACGATGGCTGCGGCCGCCACCTTGCCATGTGAGTTGGCCATATGGCCCGACTTCGGCATGGCCGGCGCGGTCTGGATCGAGTCGCCAATCACGTGGATGTCCTTGGCCGCCGTGGACTCGAAGGTGAGGTAGTCCACATTGCACCAGCGACGATTGGAATTGGCGAGCCCGGTCTGCATCGCAATGGCGCCGGCGCTCATGGTCGGAAGCACGTTGAGCACGTCGGCGCGGACATCGGCCTGAACCTCGAACTTGACCGTGCGGGTCCGGGCATCGACGCCGACCGCCTTGTGCTGGCCGCGGTACTCGACCATCCCGGCGTAGTTTTCGCTCCAGAATTTCTTGAACAGCGGCCCCTTTGAGGTGACATCGGGATTGGCGTCAAGAATCAGCACCTTGGATCGAGGCTTGGCCTGCTTGAAGTAGCTCGCGACCTGGCTGGCGCGTTCATACGGACCGGGTGGGCAGCGGTACGGGGCTTCCGGAATGGTCAGGGCGTAAACACCACCGTCGGGCATGGCCTCCAGTTGCCGGCGCAGTGCCAGCGTTTCCGGTCCGGCCTTCCAGGCCTGCAGCACCTGCCCCGAGGCGTTGGCCGCCTGGCTGCCTTCGATGCTGCCCCACATCAGATCGATGCCGGGCGAAAGGATCAGTTTGTCGTAGCCCATGCTTGCGCCGCCGGCCAGCGTCACGCTCTTCTTCTGCGCGTCGATCGTGCTCACCGTGTCCCTTACGACGCGCACGCCGTGTTTGCGCGAAAGATTGTCGTAGGGGGTGGTGATGTCGGCCATGGTCTTGGAGCCGCCCAACACCAGGTTCGAAATCGGACAGGAGACAAAGGCCGGATCGGGCTCCACCAGCAGCACGTCGATCTGGTAGTTGGACAGCATGCGAACGTACTTGGCAGCGGTTGCGCCACCGTAGCCGCCGCCAACCACAATCACCCGCGCCCTGGCGGGCAGTGCGGTGCTGGCACAACCCAGCAAGGTGCCAAAACCACCGAGGGCGAGCGTTGCCTGGACAAAACTGCGTCGTTTCATGTTTCTTCCTTAACGCTTGAGGGCGGCGAAATAGCTGGCGACCGACTCGATCTGCTGATCGGTAAATCCCTTGGTCAACTGGTGCATCACCGTGGCAGGTCGGGTTCCGTCACGAAACGCCTTCATCTGAAGCAGCATGTAGTCCTTGGGCATGCCAGCCAGGGACGGCACGCTCGAACCCGCGACGGCGCGACCATCGGTTCCGTGGCAGTTGGCGCAGGTCGCCGCCGTGGCACGCTGATAAAGCAGCGCCGCATCCTGTGCCTGTGCCTGTGCCTGTGCCAGCCCCGCCCCCGCCAGGAGCGTCAGCCATGCCAGCGTCACGCCTCGTATCAGTCTCATGCTCAGTCCCCTGTTGCAAACGGATGCAACATCATTGCATACAAACCTGAGGGGGGGGGTGCTGTCGATTGAGACTAGGGCAAACACCTATTTCGGTTCGAATTGCCAAGGGAAGGCTTGCCGGCAACCCGACAATGAATTAGTATATGCGAATATACCGAGTTATGACGCCGGGCACCGAGTCCGACGCCCATCAAGGGGACGCAACGTGACACATCATGATCAGGGGAGCGGCCGCATCAAAGCGGCACCTGAAGGTTTTCTTGATGGCAGCGGCATCAAGCGTGTGTTCAGCGAGGCCAGACAGGGTCGCCGCGACTTCATTCGCGGTGCCTTTGCAGCGGCGGCGGCGGGCGCCTCGGCGGCGCTGGCGCAGACGCACGCTCCGCCGGCAGGCGCCGGTGACCCCAATATCCTCAATCTGCCCGAGCACAGCACCGGACTGGGCCAGCCCGTCGCAACCGACGGCTACGGCAAGCCATCGAAGTTCGAGGGCAACGTGCAACGGCGTCAAAGCCCGGGACTGACGCAGACCGCCCAGTCGTCCGTTTCCTTTGCCCCGCTGCAGTCCCTGTTTGGCATCGTCACGCCCAGCGGATTGCACTTTGAGCGGCATCATCAAGGATGGTGGGACATCGATCCGTCCAAGCACCGCTTCATGATCAACGGCCTGGTGCGTCAACCCATGGTGTTCACCATGGATGAATTGATGCGCCTGCC
>JBCKPH010000181.1:0-2873 GCA_038901755.1 Burkholderiaceae bacterium
AGGGTGATTCGCGCAGCGCCAGCATCAGCATGCCGGCTGCCGTGACCTGGGCCGGCACGCGCGCGCCCAGCACAAAGCCGGTGTTCATGACGCGGTTCGGACCGTTGCGCGCGATGTAGACGATGTCGTCGCCGTCCATCACGCTGACATAGGCAATCTCCTGAGTGCCGGCCGTGACCCGCTGCAAGAACGGCTGGACGATGCGCGCCAGGCGCGACGACTCGATGTAGGCCTGGCCCAGGCGCAGCACGCGCGCCGTCAGCCAGAACAGCTTCCCGTCGCTCGCCACATAGCCCAGATGGGCCAGCGTTAGCAGGTGGCGCCGCACCGCAGTCCGTGTCATACCCACGCGCTCACCCATCTGCGCCGCCGTCATGCGCGGGTGGGCGTCGTCAAATGCTTCGAGGATGGTCAGGCCCTTCTCCAGCCCGGCAATCCAGTCGCGTCGCTGCAGGCCGCTGCCGGCGTCCGGTGCGGCCGGTGGCCTGAATTCGGTCGGTATCTGAATCTTGGTCATGACCTGTGTGAAACCCTAGTTTCGGTCGTTCATCACCCAAAAATGAGCGATTAACGAACTTGCCCGCGCGATGTTTCTTTGTCTCCTTGGGGGGTCTATCTACATTGTCGTACATCGCATCGAGTTGTTCGATGAACGCACAAAGCCACGGATTCAATGAACCTGCCCAGGACCCCGGACATCAGCGGAACGACCGATGTCTATCTGATTGTCGGCGACCCGGTGGAGCAGGTGAAGGCGCCCGAGTCTTTCAACCTGATCTTCGCGCGGCTGGGAATTGACGCAGTGCTGGTGCCAGTCCAGGTTGCGCCGGCCGATCTGGACGGGTTTGTGCGCACTGCCTTCAAAGCACGCAACATCAAGGGCCTGTGGGTGGCGATTCCGCACAAGGTGCCCATCACCGGACTGCTCGACGAATGCACGGAACTGGGCCGGGTCGCCGGGGCTGTGAACGCGGTGCGCCGCAACGCCGATGGCAGCATCGGTGGCGCGCTGTTTGACGGTGTGGGCTTTGTGGCGTCGCTTGCGCACTTCGGCATTGACTGGCGCGGCAAGCGGGCTCTGATCATAGGCGCCGGTGGCGGCTCGGCGGCGATTGGCGCCTCACTGGCCCTGGGCACAAGGACTTGCGCCGAAATCGCTTTCTACGACCCGGTGCCCGGCAAGGCGGCTGCGGTCGCGGCGCACATCCAGCGCAGCAGCCGCGTGCTGCTGCGTGCCGTGAACAACAATGACCCGGCCGGCTACGACCTGGTGATCAACGGCTCGCCGCTGGGCCTGCAGCAAGGCGACCCGATGCCCTGCGACGTGGCGCGCATGGCGCCCGATGCGGTACTTATTGACATTCTGATGAAGAACCAGCCGACCCCGCTGCTGCGCGCCGCGCGCGCGCGCGGCCTGCGGGCCCAGCCCGGTTTCGAGATGATGATCCAGCAGACCCACCTGTACCTGGATTTCTTCGGCCTGCACGACGCGGCACGCGTGGTACGTGCCGATTGCAACTTCATCCGCGAACTGATTTGCCTCGAAGCGCCACTTGGGGAAATCCCGAAGCCTGTCACTGGCACACTAGCGCCTGTGCGGTAGCACCCTTTCCGTCCTAGCATTCATTCACCAGGAGACATTCATGAAAAAGCGTTTTACTCTCAAATTGATAGCGGCTGGCGCCATGCTGGCATGGGCCGGTGCTGGGTTTGCCCAGAACACCATCAAGATCGCCAACATCGTCGAGCTGTCAGGCGGCGGCGCCACGGCCGGCACCAACTTCAAGAACGGCGTGGAGCTGGCGGTCAAGGAAATCAACGCCGCCGGCGGCATCCTGGGCAAGAAAATCGAGACTGTCACGAATGACACGCAGTCGAATCCGGGTGTAGCGAAGGGCCTGACGCAGAAAGCCATTGACGACAACGTGTTCGCCATCTTCGGGCCGGTGTTTTCGGGCTCAATCATGGTCAGCATGGCCGAGACCCGGCGGGCCGGGTTGGTTTCACTTCCCACACCGGTCAAGTCCAGACTTTCCTGCCAGATACATTCGCGTTTTCCCGGGCGATGAATCACCCACTGCGTACCGCTGTCAGCCACCTTGACACCAGCAATCGCCTCCACCGGCGCTCTGCGCGGGTTCCACTTGATGATGAAGGCAATCTCACGTCCGAGCGCATCGGCTTGGGCCGTGATCTCCCGAAACAGCTTCAGGGAGTCAAAGCCAGAATCTGCCCGCACCAGCATAGAGCCCGACACAAGGCTGGCGGCCATCGGCAAGGCGCGCTCAAAGTTGTATTGGCTCTCAGCAGCAGAATGCTGCACACCAGGGCGCAGTGCCAACTCCAGGCAATAGCCCAGGCTGCCCAGATACACCGCAAACGGGCAGTAGCCGTCAACTCCCGCATAGGTGCGCCCCACCAGTTCTTTCTTGGTGGCGCTGTTGTCCATGGCAAAGGTATCCAGATCAACCGGGGTGTAGCCACACTCCAGAGCGCCAAAATCGACGGACAAGCCATTGACGGTACTGGAGAGCAGTTTGTGGTTCAACTGGGCTGCCAGGTCGAACCAGGAAGCAGCATGGGTGTCCAGACGCTGACGCAGGGTAGGACTCGAAGGCACGCAACTCAAACCCAGGGCGCGCATGAAGAAGGCGTTGTCACGAAAGTTCTCGATTGCCTCGAAGTCGTTTTTGCCCAGACACAGCAGAGCCAAGTAGCTTTTGAGGATAGCGCTGTTGGCAACGCCAGAGCGAACCGGAAAAGCGGGATCGATCAGGGAATTGATATTGATGCGCTTGAGATACTTGCCGATCAATGCCAGCCCGGCGTGGGAACTGAGGTCGTAGGGCAGTTTTTTGATAATAAAGTCGGTC
>JBCKPH010000182.1:0-2838 GCA_038901755.1 Burkholderiaceae bacterium
CGGCCTTGACCGCGTGGCAGAAGTCAGCAAAAGGCATAGTTGGGTAGCGGCCCGCACCGAAGGCCCCAACCTTGAACGATGAGGACACTGGCGTGAAGAGAGATGGGACTGCATCTGACAAGCGCAACGCGGCTAACCCTGCGGCGCCACCACCGTTGTCCCAGACGGCAACACCGGTGGATGAACCCATCGCTGGAGAACCTCAGAACACCCCATCATCGAAAATCTTGGCCCAGCATCCGCGCGCAACTGGTGGCGGGCAGCTACTGTCCCCAGCCAGTCAGGCGCGTGGAAATACCCAAACCAGACGGAAGAAAACGCCTGCTTGGCATACCGACGGTAATAGACCGCTTTATCCAGCAGGCTGAGCCCCGACACAAACAGTCCCTGCGGACTGTTTGTGACTGGCGATGAGGGAGGGCCTCTGGCCCGACGCGCCCTGCAAGGGCTGGCCCAGGTAGTCCAATCAGCCACACTCTTGCGTTCGAACAGTCGATGCAAGCCTTCGAGACGGCCTGCGACCGCAGCCAGGCGATGAAGGTGCAGATCGCTTTCGCGGCCGAGGCCTGAAAGCCCGAGGGGCCATCGATCGGCGCCAGGGCTGCGGGCCGGCGTTATCCTCCGCTTCGTCCATAGGAGGGAACATGACGACATTTACCAAGGTGCTGCTGTTCACCGACAGCGATGGCCGCGCCCGCTTCCGCGAGGAACAGGTCGCGCTGAGCGAAGGCGCGCCGAGCTCCATGCTGAGCCCGCTGTTCGCCTCGGGCGGCTACCAGTTGCGCGAAAGCCCGGTGGGTTTCCGCAGCCAGTTCCATTGCACCGGAACTCCGCAATGGGTCTTCATCCTGTCGGGCGAAATGGAGATCGGACTGCAGGACGGAACTTCGCGCGTATTCCGGCCAGGTCAGCATTTCTACTCGGCTGACACGCTGCCCGAGGGCAGCAGCTTCGACCCCAAGGTGCACGGTCACTGGAGTCGCCAGGTCGGCGCGGAGCCGTTGCGGACGCTGTTTGTGCGGGACCAACGTCCGGCGTAAGTTGGCTCGTGGAAGTCGGGTCATGCCGGCGGCGCGTTTCGCGTAAGGCGGATGGTGGGACTTGCGTAGGGTGACCGGCGCAGGTTTCGCGTAAGGTGGATGGTGGAGCTTGCGTGCTCTGGCTCAGGCCGGAACGTCGTGCCTGCGGAGCTGCACAGTGGAGGCCTGAGTATGAGTCGCCTTTGCTGCGCAGCTTCGCAGGCGCAACGCTGCGGCGGCTCACGCTCGCGGGCGAGCTTGGTGGGCTGTCGGCCTTGGTTGGCGTCAACACGGCTTCCGGCACGCCGGCGTTGTAGCGACCGCGAATGGAGCCTGCGCCCGCAAGCCCGCACCATCCACCTTCAGTGATTGGGTTGGTCGGCCGAGCGTGACTTTCCGACTGGGTCGTTTCCTAATGGCCCGAGTTCACGTGGACCCGTGCTTCAACTCAACAGACCGAGCGCCCGCCAAGTCACCCGAGGTCGGTGGTTCGCGGTATCTGGGCGCCGGCTCCATTCGCGGCTGTGACCGAATGGGCAGGCCAACCAAGGTGTTGGCGCCCACCAAAGTTCACAACCAACCCAATTCGCCCGCGAGCGTGAGCCGAAGCACGGATATCCGGACCACTGGCCCAGCCAACCAAGCCACGCAAACAAGAGAACGGTATCCGGACCACCGGCCAAGCCAACCGAACAGCGACCATCATCGGAAAAACGAACGGACGCCCAGACCAGACTCTTCGCTATCGCGAACCCCAGGCCAGGCAGGTCCGGACATACTGGATCTGACCGGTACGGAACTGGACCACGCGCCAACCCCAGAACACGCAAGGCCGCGCCGCCTCGACTTGCACATTGGTTTTGACGCTGACGCTGTCGGGCTCACGGATGCCACAGGCGGCGAACATGGCGGAGCGGCGCGCGGCGATCAGGTCGGCAACCGGGGCGATCGAGCCCGCTGCAATTTCGTAGCGCCGTGCCGCGTCCTCGCAGGCCGGTGACTTCAGCCGTTGCGCAGCCAAGTCAGCTTCAGTGAGTGTCTGCGCGCCGGCCGATGCGGACGCCGTGGCGGCAGACGTGGGCGCAGTCTTCGCCTGTTCCAGTTGCGCCTTCAGGCGCTCGTTCTCCAGCAACAGGGCCTGTTCCCGTGCGCCGGATTGACTGACCGTATTCTCTTTTATCGCCAGTTCCTGGCGTGTCCAGCCCTTCTGGCAGGACTGGTTGGAAAACTCGACCTGCCCCTTGGGACCGACACACTTTAGAACTTGCCCCTGGGCCGCCAGAGCCAACAGCGCAAGGAGCGGGACGAGTAAAAAGCGGAGTCGATATGCAGTGGAATGGTCCATGGTTGTCACCTGCCTGGCCCTTGGGATCGGGTGCTTTCTCCCCGGGCCTCATGCGATAGAACGCCGATCGGGCGGTTCGAGGATGACATCCGCAAGGTCTTTGCGCAAGCCAGGACTGGCGAAATTTGTAACGACTCGTCAGCGCTGTCAGGCGCGTCCCTGCATCTGAACCGACAACAGTATCTGCCGCGGGGCCGCGCTCGGAAACAGGGTCGCGCCGTAACGGCTATCGGCCAAAAGTCCTCGGGGGATAGCCTGACCCACCGGGCCGAAAGCCACCGCCAGCAGGGCGACCCGCGCCGCCACTGCGCCCGCCGCCGCCACCTGGTCCACGCCCACGGCCGCTGCCGCGGCCGCGTTCGACCATGCTGTCGATGCTGGTGCGCAGTGGGTCGGGTTGTTGCTCTTGCCCATGACGGGGCCTCGGTGGGTTGACGGGTCGACCGAATTGCGTGCCCAGATGCGCGCCTTCAC
>JBCKPH010000183.1:0-2815 GCA_038901755.1 Burkholderiaceae bacterium
GTCCCGGATGTCCTGCGGGAACCATGCGGTCGGGATTTCGCGCCCCACCGACTGCGCCCGCGCCAGTTCATAGACCCTGGCTGTTCCCGCCGACGCCAATTTGACCAGGCGCGCCGGTCTTGACTGACCACACCGAGCCACAACCCGGCACCGATCCCGCGATTCCTGGGGTGATTTTCGTCGCCGCTGGTCAGATGGGCGTCGGCGGGAACACCCAATGGAAATTCTTGGCGAGTCAGCCTGCCGCCTCAGGGTAAACACGTTTTCTGAGGACGCGATACGGTGAGATATTTGGGCTCATGCGGTTGAATTTCCTTATCCTCATGACCGCGGGTGCTTCCTAACATGCCGACGATGCGGGCGGGCACGAAGCGCCGGGTTCGCTTCTTCCTCGTTGAACTCTGCATCATCGCCGTGGTCGGCGCGGTAGTCGGGAGCGTGATCGGCCGCACGCCTCTCATCGGCGCGCTGATCGGCGCGCTGATCAGCGTTATGGTGCTCGGGGGGATTGTCGGCGCCGAGATCTTCCTCCCGCAGACGCGGCTCGGTCAGGCCCTCGAACGCGCGCCGTTCCTCGTCACCTTCGCGGTCAAGTGGCTGGTCTACCAAGCCCTGATCGTGGCCGTCATTGGAAGCGGACTCGTACCGTGGCTCGTCCACAATGTCCATATGCTGCTCGGTGGCGACGCCGCGCAGGCGATCCTTCATCAGGGCCCGAGCATGAAGACGGGGGTGCTGATCCTCATGATTACCTTGTTCGTGCCTCCCCTCATCTTGATCGTCCAGTTCAGCCGTCTGATCGGCGAACGCACCCTGCGCGACATCCTGCTCGGCCGCTACCACCGCTCGCGCGTCGAGGAGCGGTTCTTCCTTTTCATCGACATCGTCGGCTCGACCCCGCTCGCCGAACGGATCGGGCCCGACGCGGTTCATCGTTTTCTGAACCGCGTATTTCAGCTTGCCTCGGCCCCCATCGACGATCACGCAGGCGAGGTCTATCAGTACGTCGGCGATGAGGTGGTGATCACCTGGACGCTGGCCGAAGGCCGGGTGTCCGCGCGCCCGCTTGCCTGCTACTTCGCGATTGAGCGGGCTCTCGCAGAGGCGGTCGAGGACTTCCAACGCGAATTCGGCGCCGTGCCACGCCTGCGCGCGGCTTTGCATGCAGGAACGGTCATCACGGGCGTGGTGGGAGGAAGCCGCCGGTCGATCGTATTCCACGGCGATGTCATGAACACGACCTCGCGCATCGAAAACGCGACCCGCGACCTGCAGCGATCGTTCCTGGCATCGGAGGACGCATTGAATCGTCTGCAAGGAGTCGAGGCCTATGCGCTCGAGGATCTTGGCCCGCAGCAGTTGCGCGGCCGCGCGGCTCCGCTGCGCGTGTACGCGGTGGCATCCGAGTGAGACACCAAGTGCTCAGATGCGCGGCCAACACGGGGCACACGGACAAGTTCTTCAACGACTTGCACGACGCGCTGATGGAAAACCGGCCGATGCCCGACTTGGGTGGTTACTGTGGCACGATGCAGAAGCGATGCCCCGGGCGGTGTGCCGGGCGCGTCTACAAGTGGATACGTGCCGGCGTATGCCGACAGCTATCTCCAGCAACTTGCTTCTACCGATACATGCTTCTAGCATGTGGCGCATACTGTTCATTCGTTAGATCGTCAACGTGAGGCCGTCAGCCAAGTGAAGTACAACGCGCCGGCGCTGCTGCTGCGGGCGGATGAGGTGATTCAATGATCTCGCGCAGAACACTCCTTGCGACCGTGACCGGCGGCCTCTTCGCCGCGCCGCGTGCCGCCGAGGCGCAGCAGGCGGGGAAGGTCTACCGCGTCGGCCTCATCTCGCCCGCGATCCCGATCGCGGAGATGGCCGGACCCGAGCCTGTCAATCCCGGCGCAAGAGCGTTCGTGCAGGGCTTGCGGGCCCTTGGCTATGTGGAAGGGCAGAATCTCATCCTGGAGCGCCGCTCGGCCGAGGGACGGTTCGAGCGCTTTGGCGACATCGTCGCCGAGCTGGTCCGCCTCAAAGCGGACGTGATCGTGACCGGCGGTAGCTTGATGGCGCGGGCAGCCAAGGCGGTGACCACGACCGTCCCCATCGTCATGGCAACCAGCGCCGATCCCGTGGGCGAGGGGATCGTTCAGAGTCTCGCGCGACCCGGCGGCAACATCACGGGGCTCACATTGCAAGTCGGGCCGGAGCTTGATGCCAAGCGCCTGGAGCTCTTGAGAGCGATGCTGCCCGGGGTCTCTCGCGTCGCCTACCTCGGCAGTAAGGAAAACAAAGAGTGGGAGAGCCCACGGGGGCAGAGCGTTCGGACGGCGGCGCAGGCCCTGGGCGTGACGCTGGTGCCGACCGAGTTCCCGCCCCATCAGGTCACTGACGCCTTCACGCGCATCAGCCGTGCCCGGGCCGAGGCGCTCTTCGTCGGCGATAGCGCGCCGGCCTATGCGGATCGAGCTCTCATCGTGGACTTCGCGACCCGGACTCGGCTGCCAAGCAGCTTCGCCTGGCGGGAGGCGGTAGAACTCGGGGGGCTGATGTCCTACGGAGTGAACCTGGCTGACAACTACCGTCGCGCCGCTACCTACGTGGACAAGATCCTGAAGGGCGCCAAGCCCGCCGACCTGCCCGTCGAGCAGCCCACCAGGTTCGAGTTGGTGATCAATATGAAGACCGCCAAGGCGCTCGGCCTCACCATCCCGCAGTCGATGCTGATTCGGGCGGACGAGATAATCCAATGATGGACCGGCGAGCGTTTCTCGGCACTCTGGCTGGTGGCCTCCTCGCCGCGCCGCGTGCC
>JBCKPH010000184.1:0-2724 GCA_038901755.1 Burkholderiaceae bacterium
TGACAATGGGTGCAATGGCAGGCGATGATGTTCTTCGGCGGCTGGTTGACGCTGTAGCGAACTTTGCCGCACAGGCAGCCTCCGGCGATCGGTTCGGTCATGATTCTTCCTCGATGCAATGATGAATATTTGCGCGGCGAGGTCAGTATACGCAGAGCATCCACAACGCGAGTGAACGAATCCTGTCCAACCCCCTCGGACATTCATCACTCCCGGTTGCGCGCTGATCTGCTCATCCAGGAAGTCCAGCAGGCGCCACCGCACACCGTGCTACCACTGTGCTACCACTGATTTTGGAGTTTAGCCATGGAAGTCGCCATTCGAAAAATGGGCAATTCGCAGGGTGTGCTCATTCCCAAGCCGATTCTTGCGCAACTGGGGTTGCAAGGCTCGGCCGACCTGCAGGTACGAAACGGCGCCATCGCGATTCGCCCGGTGCGGAGCAACCCGCGCCAAGGTTGGGCAGAAGATGCCAGCCGTATTGCCGGCCATGGTGACGACGCGCTGGTCTGGCCCGAGCTGGCCAACGCCGGTGACGGCAAATTGGCCTGGTGATGAAAACCGGCGAGATTTGGCTTGTGCAGCTTGACCCTACGGTGGGCGGCGAAATTCAGAAGCCGCGCCCCTGCGTGGTGGTGTCGCCTGATGACATGAACGCATATTTGCGCACCGCAATCGTGGCACCCATGACCACGGGTTCGCGACCGGCAGGCTTTCGCGTGCCGCTCACGTTTCAGGGCAAGCAGGGACTGATCGTGCTTGACCAGATTCGCGCGCTTGACCGGGTACGCCTGGTCAAGCGTTTAGGCGCGCTGCGCGCATCGACCTTGGCCCTGACGCTGCAAACGTTGCAGTTCATGTTCGCGCCTTGATCTGGCCCGATCGCAGCACCGCCGATGAGCCTGACCCCGCACCACGCCAAGTACTTCGCCTACGACCTCACACGCCGAGCGACCACCGGCATGGACCGACTCTCCATGTCTCTGGTCGACGCGGCGGTGGACCTCAATCCTCACCAGATCGAAGCCGCGCTGTTCGCGCTTCAATCGCCGCTCTCCAAGGGCGTGATCCTCGCCGACGAGGTTGGGCTGGACAAGATGATCGAGGCCGGCATCGTCCTGTGCCAGTTCTGGACCGAGCGCAAGCGGCGGCTGCTCGTCATCTGCCCTGCGCCTCCAGCTTGCTGACGCAAAGGCCCAGCTCGACCGTGTCAGCGATCGGTTTTGGTCGGTCACCCGCTTCATGCTTGACGGGTGAGCCCGCTTCGACGACGCGGCGCTTGCCTTCGACCTCGATCAGCCGCCGCGCGACGACGTTCCGAAGGGGCGCTATCACCCGATCTCGAAATCACATCTTCGCCGGGACGATATTGGTGGCGAGGAACCCAGCCTGTTCCTCTACCGCCTTTCGCACCCCCTGGGCGAGCATGTCGTGGACGGCGCGAAGGGGCTGCCCACGCCGCCTGCAAAGATCGTCTTCAACGTGACGAACCATCCGACGCGCCTGTCGATGGTTGAGGCGCTGCGCGAGAAATTCGGCCACCTGACCCTGACGCGTCTCATGATTGACTCCTACGAGCGGGAGGAATACCTGCTCTTCTCCGGCTTTGACGACGGCGGTGCCTCGCTCGATCAGGAGACGATGGAGAAGCTGTTCGCGTGCACAGGACGCGCCGCGGATGCAGGCCCGATCCCGGCCGCCTTGACCCAGCGCCTCGATGCCGAAGCCGAGCGCCACGCCAAGGCCACGATCAGCCGTTCGCCGGAACAAAACAGCAAGCACTTCAACGAAGCGCGGGAAAAGCTTGAGCGCTGGGCCGACGACATGGTGCTCGCGGCAGAAAAGGCGCTGGCGGACACCAAGGAGCAAATCAAGGCGCTGCGGCGACAAGCTCGACAGGCGGTGACCTTGGAAGAGCAGCACCAGATCCAGGAAAAGATCCAGAAGCAGGAGCGCCAGCAGCGCCGCCAGCGACAGGAAATCTTCAAGGTCGAAGATGAGATCATGGAGAAGCGCGACCATCTTATCGACCAACTCGAGAAGCGGCTGGCGCAGCGGACCGGGACGGAAACGCTCTTCACTATTCGCTGGGCGGTGACTTGACGCCGGAGGCATGATGGCGCGATCATTCCTCGAACTCGGAAGCGTGGCGGCAACCGGCACTTCCGAGTAATGGATCTCCTGAATGCACTGCGCCGACCCGAGGGCAAGACGCTGGAATTCAAGCGTGAGCTGTCATCGCCCGACAGCGTACTGCGCACGGTGGTGGCCTTCGCCAACACGGCCGGCGGCATCATCCTGCTCGGCGTCGAGGACGGAACCCGGCATGTGCGAGGTATCGCGGAGCCGCTTGCGCTCGAGGAACGCCTTGCCAGCCTCATCAGCAATTCCATCTCGCCCCGGCTGTTGCCGGATCTCGAAATCCTGTCATATGGCAAGACCCAGGTGGTAGCCGTTCAGGTCTTCCCGAGCCCCACTCGCCCGCACTACCTCACGCGCTCAGGACTGCATGGCGGGACCTACGTCAGGGTGGGCTCGACCAATCGCCGGGCCGACGAGGCGCTGATTGGCGAGATGCAGCGGTTTGCTCGGGGCGACGCGTTCGACGAGCGTGCCATGCCGGAACTCAACTCGGAAGCACTCGACTTCAGAGCGGCTTCAGAGTCGTTTGCCCCGGTCCGGCGGCTGCTACGGCGTGACCTGGAAACGCTCCGGCTGTTGACA
>JBCKPH010000185.1:0-2714 GCA_038901755.1 Burkholderiaceae bacterium
GCCGCCATCAAAGCGGCCCTCCACCACACGTTGGCCAAGCCGACCAAAATCAATGGTTGCAGATCTCTTTGTTGCGGTACAGTTTGGCATCGGCATTCCTCGCTCGTTGCTTGCGCTTGAATACCAATATCAACGGGCATCCAAAGAGGAATGCCGTCCTCGTTTCTACCTACTACGAAATATCCAGGCTAACGGCGCATCAACACCGACATGAAAGTTTGGTTGCCGATAGTGGTGGGTAGTGAAAGCGCCTGCGACAAGAAGCAGTCGAAAAAAAACCCGGCACAAAGACCAGGCTGAAACATGCCGAGACATGCTCGCCAAGGGAGGATGGCGAGGGGCTTGACCGTCAACCGCGACAAAAGCGAAGCCCGGCGCTGTGCCGGGTTTGTCGCTTCTGGCGTGCGCGAATGCTGTACTGGTGGCTACATGGTGGCTACATGGCGAAATAACGACACCAAGTAAAAATCCAAGTGCTACTTATTAGATAGCGCCTTAACTAGTGTTTACACTGGCTGTAGCCTGTTTTATCTGGTGGCCTGGGGCGGAATCGAACCACCGACACAAGGATTTTCAGTCCTCTGCTCTACCGGCTAACGCGCTACCTCAACCAACCGTGCCACATCGCCGTGACACTCTGCGCACGTTCCAACGAGAAGCAAGTCACCGGATTTGACTACCCCGGTTCTTGATGGCCATGTTGCGCACCAGACATTTCTTCCTTTTGTCGGTTGGAATAGACCACCAGAGCTTGGCGGCAGTTGAGGATGGGCTCAACGGTCATGTCGGGGAGTGCCCATAGGTGTCCGTGACGACAAGAGCAGACTACCCCGAACGCTCGCCAGAACCAATGCAGAACCCGAGCAGGCAAGAAAAACGCACCTAGCGTTTCCACTCAGCGCCTAAGCATATAAGTGCTTGTTTCGTTTGGATTTTCTGGCTCCTCGACCAGGGCTCGAACCTGGGACCTACGGATTAACAGTCCGGCGCTCTACCAACTGAGCTATCGAGGAACAGGGGCGGAATTATAGCGGGGCGGGATGCCGCGCGATTCAGTCGGCGGGCTCGAAAACCGGGCTCTCGACGCCCAGCACCTTGTGCAATTTGGTGCTGGTCGTGGTGTACTGAAGATAGACTTTTTTCTCCGGAAAGATGTAGGCCGTGGCGCCGAAGGCGGCGAGCGCGCACTCGTGAAATCCGCACAGAATCAGCTTCTTCTTGCCGGGGTAGCTGTTGATGTCGCCCACGGCAAAGATGCCGGGGACGCTGGTCGAAAACTTTGCGGTGTCGACCTTGAGCTGACGGCGCTCGATGTCCAGTCCCCATTCGGCGATCGGCCCGAGCTTCGGTGACAGGCCAAAGAACACCAGCATCTGGTCCAGCGCGATCCGCACCTTGCTGTCGTCCGATTGGGTCACGGTGGCGGCCAGCAGCCGCTCGCCCTGCTCCTCGATGCCAGTGACCTGTCCGACGACAAAGCGCATCTGTCCGCTGTCGCACATGGCGCGCATCCTGGCAATGCTGGCCGGCGCTGCCTTGAAGCCATCGCGCCGGTGCAGCAGGGTCACCGTGGCGGCCTTGTTCGGCCCTTCGGCCGCGAAGTTCAAGGCCCAGTCGAGAGCCGAGTCACCGCCGCCAACAACCAGCATATTCTTGCCGGCGAACTCGGCCGGGTTGCGCACCCGGTAATGCAACTGCCGGCCCTGGTGCTTGTCCAGCCCGTCGAGCCGCAACAGCCTTGGCTGGAAGGCGCCGACACCGGCGGCGATGATGACGCACTTGCTCAGGAACCTTGTTCCCTTGGAAGTTTCAAGCTCGAAGCGCCCGTCTTCGCGTTTGCGCAGGCTGGTCACTTCCTGGTTCAAATGGAAGCTCGCACCGAACGGTTTGATCTGCTTGAGCAGGCTGTCGGTCAACTCCCTGCCGGTGCAGACCGGCACGGCAGGGATGTCGTAGATCGGCTTGTCCGGATAGAGCTCGACGCATTGGCCGCCCGGGTAGGGCAGCGAGTCGATGACGTGCGCCTTGATTTCGAGCAGGCCGAGCTCAAAAACCTGAAACAGCCCGACTGGGCCCGCGCCGATGACCACAGCGTCGGCTTCGATCAGCGCGCCTGAGGTTGCTGTGTCGGCCACAGTCGAATGTTGCCCGGACATGGGTTCAGCGAATAAGTTCCGACAGCTTGTCGGTCTTATCCTTCCACTCGTCGGCATCGGGCGGCGCGGCCTTGCGCTTGGTGATGCTTTTCCAGCCGGGCAGGACGGCAAGCTCGGCGTTCAGCGCCGTCATGTGTTGCTGGTCGGCGGGAACGTCTTCTTCAGCGTAGATGGCGTTCACCGGGCATTCAGGGATGCAAACCGCGCAATCGATGCATTCGTCTGGATCGATCGTCAGAAAATTAGGCCCCTCGCGGAAGCAATCCACCGGGCAGACGTCAACACAATCGGTGTACTTGCAGCGGATGCAGGACTCGGTAACGGTATGGGTCATGGGAACGTCTTTGATGAGTGAAATCGTCGCGGTAACGTTTCGAGCATGACGCGTCAATCGGACCCCGGCATTTTAGGCGCGGCCGATGCGCGGATTGGGCAGCGCGGCCAATCCTTGATTGAGCGCAGGGTTTTCCGCCCACCAGATGACGTTGCGCGAATCGAGCAGTAATACGGTTCAGGTCCCGGTCAATGGCGTGGCGAAGCGCGGTGTTGGATCGATGA
>JBCKPH010000186.1:0-2706 GCA_038901755.1 Burkholderiaceae bacterium
GCTGCAGCCGGTCAGCCCCGGCCTGCGCATTGCTCTGGGCATCAGCTTCTTCGTCCTGTTCGTTGCCCTGTGGGCGGCGGTGACACTGGGTGGCCTGGTCTCCAAGACCTTCCTGGCCGACCCCATCACGATGGTGCTCTCGGGCTACGACCTGCTGCTTAACAAGGGTTTTGCCAAGGACATCGGCATGACGGTCTGGCGCGTCTTCGGCGGCTTCGCCATCGCCGCGCTGATCGCCGTCCCGCTCGGTGTGCTGATGGGCGCCTACAAGCCGATCGAGGCCTTTTTCGAGCCGTTCGTCAGCTTTGGCCGCTATCTGCCGGCCTCGGCCTTCATTCCGCTGCTGATTCTCTGGGCTGGCATCGGCGAGGCGCAGAAACTCTCGCTGATCTTCATCGGTTCGTTCTTTCAACTGGTGCTGATGATCGCCGTGACCGTCGGCAACACCCGGCGCGATCTGGTGGAGGCGGCCTACACCCTGGGCGCCTCCGATCGGGGCATCGTCACCCGCGTGCTGCTGCCCAGCGCCTCGCCTGATATTGCCGAGACGCTGCGCATGGTGCTGGGCTGGGCCTGGACCTACGTCATCGTTGCCGAACTGATCGGCGCCTCCAGCGGCATCGGGCACATGATCACGGACAGCCAGGCCCTGATGGCGACGGATCAGATCATCTTCGGCATCATCGTCATCGGCTTGATCGGACTGGTGACCGACTACGCCTTCAAGGCCTTCAATCGTTCGCTCTTTCCCTGGGCAAGAATATGAGCCCCCACGCTTGCCACTTCGTGTGCTGCGCTGCCCGCCGAGGGGGCGCTCGCGGCTTGGGGCGGCCCGGCGCCGCTCGATTGGCTGCGCCGTGACCATCCTGCAGATCAAGGCTGTCTCCAAGACCTTTGTCTCGAGCCACGGCGCGACCCATGCGCTGCAGGCGACCGATCTGAACGTGGCCGAAAACGACTTCATCACCATTCTCGGCCCCTCGGGTTGTGGCAAGAGCACCCTGTTGCGCATCGTGGCGGGCCTGGATAGCCAGTCCACCGGCGAAGTCCTGCTTGACGGGCGACGTATCGCCGGACCGGGCGCGGATCGCGGCATGGTGTTCCAGAGCTACACGCTTTTTCCCTGGCTGACCGTGCTGCAAAACGTCTGCTTTGGTCTGCGCGAAAAAGCCATGCCGTTGCCCGAGCAGCAGGCGACCGCGCGCGAGTTCCTGCACAAGGTCGGGCTGGACGGGTTCGAGCAACATTTCCCGAAACAACTCTCAGGCGGCATGCAGCAGCGCACGGCGCTGGCCCGGGCCCTGGCCAACAACCCGCGCATCCTGCTGATGGACGAGCCGTTCGGCGCGCTGGACCATCAGACGCGCGAGCTGATGCAGGAACTGCTGCAGGGGATCTGGGAAGCGGAGCAGAAGACCGTGCTGTTTGTGACGCATGACATCGACGAGGCGATTTTCATGGGGAACCGTGTTGTGGTGATGAGCGCGCGCCCGGGCCGCATCAAATGCGACCTGCCGGTGCCGATCGCGCATCCGCGCCATTATTCGGTCAAGACCTCGCCAGTGTTCACCGAACTCAAGGCGCGCCTGACGGAGGAGATCCGCATCGAGGTGCAGCGCGCTGCCGCGCTCGCTGCGGCCCACCCATGAACCGTCAAGACAACGCATCGGTCGCGCCGATCCTGGCGCCACAGGAACTCCCGGCAGGGGTCGCCCCAGGATCGGGCGAGAATGCGCCGATGTCGCTGCTTAGCCGTCTCCAGAACTTCGCATTGGACGGCGACGATGCGCTGACCGAGTACCGGATCCGGATCACCCTGCCGATGATGCTGGTCGCGGCCATCTTGCTGCTGCCTTTCCCCATCATCAATTATCTGGCCGGCCGTTACCTGGTGGCCGGTGCGACCGGCCTGGTCATCGTGACCGTGGCCTGGAATGTCTTCAAACTGCATCGGGGTCAGCCGGCAACGATTCCGCTGCCGATGCTTCTTGTCCCGGTGGCTTTTGCCATGGCCGTTGCGATCGAGGCCAAGGGCATGTTTGGCGCGCTCTGGGCCTATCCGGTCATCCTGTTTTGCTACTTCGTGCTGTCACGGCGCAAGGCATTGATCTGCGGCAGCCTGTTCCTGCTCGGCGCGACGGCGATGGTCGCCCAGTACGTCGGGGTGGACGTGGCCGTGCGTTTTTTCTTCACTCTGTTTATGACCATGCTGATGATCAACATCGTGCTGAACGTGATGACCGAACTTCATGTGAAGTTGGCGCAGCAAGCCTCCACCGACCCGCTGACCGATGCCTTGAACCGGCGCCAGATGGATATCGCGCTCGGTGAACTGGTCAAGCGCGCCAGGGGCCGGCCGGTCCCCACCTCGATCCTGCTGATCGACATTGACAACTTCAAGCAGATCAACGACCAGCACGGACATGGCGCGGGTGACGCGGTTCTGATTGGCCTGGTCAAACTGATCACGACCAGAAAGCGGACGGTTGACTCGCTCTATCGAATTGGTGGGGATGAGTTTCTGCTGCTGCTGCAGGAGACATCGGCCGCCGCCGCATCGAACGTGGCCGAACAACTGCGAGCGCTGATCGAGGACTCTCCTTTTGGCCGGGATCTTCCGGTCACGATCAGCATCGGCATCACCGAGTGTGCGACCGGCTGCACCCCGGAGCAATGGCTCAAGGCGGCAGACGAGGCGCTGTACCG
>JBCKPH010000187.1:0-2701 GCA_038901755.1 Burkholderiaceae bacterium
CGCGCTGCGCTTTACGCCCGCGTCTCCACTGACCGGCAATCCACCGAGAACCAATTGCGTGAACTGCGCCAGGCAGCAGAACGCCTTGGGTGGGAGGTGGTCAAGGAGTTTGTGGACCGAGGCATTTCAGGCGCCAAAGGGCGCAAGGACCGGCCTCAACTCGACGCTATGTTGAAGGGCGTGGCACGCAAAGACTTCGATGTCGTGGCGTCCTGGTCGGTGGACCGACTGGGACGGTCGCTCATTGACCTCGTGAACAAACTCCAAGAATTGCACTCGACCGGCGTTGACCTCTACCTCCACCAGCAAGGCATCAACACCACCACGCCGGCAGGAAAGGCCCTGTTTGGCATGATGGGAGTGTTCGCCGAGTTTGAACGCGGGATGATTCAGGAGCGGGTTCGAGCGGGACTGGCTCGCGCCAAGGCTAAGGGTACGAAGTCAGGCAAAGCAATCGGGCGGCCCGCCGTCTCTGCCGCCATCGAGGACCGAATCCGGGAACTGCGGGCAGACGGACTCGGGATGCTCAAGATTGCCACTCAGGCTGGGTGCGGGGTGTCGGTCGTTCAAAGGGTGCTTGCCCCATCGGGCTAGTTCTGAATCAGCACCATCCCAGTGAACGGCTGAAATGGGGCGGGTCACTTCGTTTCCGGGGAAGGGGTTGTCTATCTGTCGTCGCCGGTGCGCGTCTGGAACCGGGTGTTCAGCTTGCTCACCTGCAGCACAGGCGCGATGGTTTCTTGCATGAACGGTCGTTGGATTTCTTTGGTAAGTCTGGTGACCTCGAACGCGGGGATTGTGCCCGGAACTGCTGCCGGCCTATCCTAAGGAATACGATGGTGTCGGCTGCTCCTGCACCATTGCATTGACATTTCCTGGATCAGAAACTCACAATGGCTCCGCTCCATGGAGTGCCCCGATGCCGGCTTCGGTGATCGGTGCCTGGGCTGGATCATCAACTAACAATTACGAGGAACTTATGAAACTCGCCACCTACCTTGCCATCGCCGGTGCTCTCGCCGTTTTGTTTGGCCTTGCATTCCTGCTCGTGCCAGGCCTCTCGCTTCAGTACTACGCCATGCCCACCGAGCCGCATAACCTGATGCAGTCGCGCTACTTTGGTGGGACGCT
Organism: Burkholderiaceae bacterium; assembly: GCA_038901755.1. Classification (GTDB taxonomy): domain Bacteria; phylum Pseudomonadota; class Gammaproteobacteria; order Burkholderiales; family Burkholderiaceae_C; genus JBCKPE01. The sequence goes on from JBCKPH010000187.1 coordinate 1,132, forward strand.
GTTGGCATACGGCTTGATTTTCTGGCTGGCACGCGCGACGCGCGACGATGGCGCCATAAGCGCCATGCTGCAGGCTGCCACGGTGGGCAACATCGTGGGCCTGATCCTGAGTGTCTGGATGGGTCTATCAGGCCTGGCCAACGCGATGATTTGGGGCTCGGTGGCGATCTATGCGCTGCTCTTGCTGGGTAGCGTCTATTTCCTCGCGATCCCAGCCAAGCGGGTGTGACTGTTGTCGCCGACGCGAAATTGGCCCAGGGCGCCGGAAATCATTGACCCACCTGGACGGACGGCAAACCGATGCCCGCAGCAATGTTTGAGACATTGACTGTGGGTCAGTCAAAAACGGCGCAATGGGTCAATTCGGCGTCGGCGCCAACACCGAGAGGCTGTTCGGCCGCAACGAAGGCGGCGCGCAGAATTTCGACCGCTCGGTGGCGCATTATGTGCAGGCCTACCGCGAGGCGCAGCCGCACCGCACGATCCCCATTCATCAAGGAGCCCGGGCATGAGCATTCCCACCCGTACCGCACCTACGGCCGCACGCACGCTCGAAGCGCGTGTGGCCGAAGTCGAAGACCGCCTGGCGATCCAGGACCTGGTGGCGCGCTACAACTTCGCCATCGACAACCGCGACCTGGCCACCGTGGGCGGCCTGTTCACCGAGAACGGCTCCTTCGGCTCCAAGGACGGCGCCATGCGCGCCACCGGCCGCGAGGCCGTGTGCAGGCAGTTCGAGAGCCGCTTCAGCGTGCTGGGTGCCACCAACCACTTCGCGCACGACCATGTGGTGTGGCTCGAGGGCCCAACGCGCGCGCGCGGCCAGCTGTCGGTGCACGCCGAGGCGTGGCGCAAGGAACGCGCGATGGTCACGGCGCTGCGTTACGACGACCTGTACGAGAAGGGTGCCGACGGCCTGTGGCGTTTTGCCGAGCGCCTGTTGTCCTTCTTCTACTACCTCAACGTAGCGGACTACGCCACGGCCATGGGCACGCTGGAGCGCAACCATGCAGGCGACAAACCCGTGGCCGCCGACTTTCCTGAACGCCTGCCCACTTACGTCGAGCTGCGTCCGGGGAAGGCCAAGCCATGAGGCACCGGCAGGCTGCGTCGCAGGAGGCTTGCGGCGCAGCCCGGCAGCGCGGTTCGCATCGCGCGGGAGCAGGGTGCGCTGGCGTTGGAGCTGCGCGCAGCCACGGGGTTCGCTGACTGGATGGCCGCGGCCAGTCGTGAAGAGGCTGGCACCAAGCTGCTAAAGCCAATCTACGAACGATTCACCGAAGGGTTTGACACGCCGGACCTCAAGGCGGCTCGGGCGCTCCTCGATCGCATCGGCTGAGCCCGCTGGGCCACCGCATCACTCATTGAACGACGGTTGTTGCCGCCGATGCCAATTTGACCAGAGCCGCCGAAAATCAGCCCCAGGAATCGCGGGATTGGTGCCGGTTGTGGCTCGGTGGTCCCTGGTCAGTCAAGACCGGCGCAGTGGGTCAATGCGGCGTCGGCGGGAACACCCTGCCTACTCTGCTGCTGGCGGTCAATCCGGACGCTTGGCGTGATCGGTTTAGTG
>JBCKPH010000188.1:0-2690 GCA_038901755.1 Burkholderiaceae bacterium
CGTCAAGCAGCGTTCGCTGGAGGATGCGCTGTGGCATCTTGGCAAGGTCAGGGCGGAGCGAATCCTGCGTCCGATTGAAGGACCGGCCTGGGCCTACCGGTTTCGCGCGCGCCTGTCGGTCCGGCATGTGGCGAAGAAGAACACAGTTCTGGTTGGTTTTCATGAGCGCAACAGCCGCTATGTAGCTGACATCAAGAGTTGCCGGGTTTTGCCCGGCCACGTTAGCGACCTGCTGCTGCCGTTGCGCGACTTGATCGGAGCGATGGACGCGCGGGACAGTTGCCCGCAGATTGAGGTGGCCTGCGGCGATGAACTGACCGCCCTGGTGCTCAGGCATCTGGTGCCCTTGACGCCAGCCGATCGGGATCGGCTGCGCATGTTTGCGGCCGACCATGGCGTGGTTCAGCCGATTCAGTGGTGGCTGCAGCCCAAGGGCCCGGACACCGTGCAGCCACTGGATCTGCCGTCGCGATCCTTGTGCTATGGATTGCCCGGTTTTGGCATCAAGATGCCGTTTCGGCCGACCGACTTCACGCAGGTCAACCCCTACATCAATCAGGTGCTGGTTGCGCGGGCCTTGAAACTGCTGGAGCCGAACTCGCCCGATCGCGTGATTGACTGGTTCTGCGGGCTTGGCAACTTCACGCTTGCGCTGGCCACCCTGGCCGGGACGGTTCTCGGTGTCGAAGGCAGCACAGAACTGGTGGCGCGGGCGCGAGAGAATCTGGCACTCAACCAGCAGGATCGTCAAGGACATGCTCCCTTTGCGCCGACGGAGTTTCTGGCACGAGATCTGTTCCAGATCGATGCGGCGGCGCTGTTGGCTCTCGGAACGGCGCGGAAATGGCTGATTGACCCGCCGCGCGAGGGCGCCCTCGCGCTGGTCAAGTCTCTGGTGGATCTGCAGCAGGGCCGGCAGGACCCGCTCGGATGGGTCGCGCCTCACCGGATTGTTTATGTCAGCTGCAACCCGGCAACGCTGGCGCGCGACGCTGGCCTGCTGGTGCATCAGGCCGGCTACGAATGCCGCGCCGCAGGCGTCATCAACATGTTCGCGCACACCGCCCATATCGAAAGCATTGCGCTGTTCGAGCGCCCGACCTGAGTTGGGCGCATCAAGGCGGCAAGGAAAAAGGCTCCGAGGAGCCTTTTTCGTTTGAAACCGGGGACCCCAGTCGCCCCGGGCCGCTCAGTCCCTCTCGCCGGCGAAGCCAAGCAGGGCCAGCAGGCCCTGGAACACGTTGAACAGGTCGAGGTAGAGGGCCAGGGTGGCGCTGATGTAATTGGTTTCACCGCCATCAAGGATTCGCTTCATGTCGTACAGCATGAAGGCGCTGAAAATTCCGATCACCAGGACCGAAATCACCATCATCCCGATCGAAGACCCGACGAAGACATTGATGATGGCGCCGACCATCACGACCAGCGCGCCCACCATCAGCCACTTGCCCAGGCCGGACAGATCGCGCTTGATCACTGTCGCAAGGCTTGACATGACAAAGAAGACGCCAGCCGTGCCACCAAATGCCGTCATGACCAGTTCGCTTCCGTTCTTGAAGCCCAGGACCACGCCGATCAGGCGCGCCAGCATCAGGCCCATGAAGAAGGTGAACGCCAGCAGGATCGGGACTCCAGCAGCCGAATTCTTGGTCTTCTCGATGGCATAGATGAAGCCAAAGGCGCCGCCCAGAAAGACGACCAGACCCAAACCACCGGACAGCGCGGCGGTGATGCCGGTGGCGACGCCGAGCCATGCGCCCAGCACCGTGGGCACCAGGCTCAAGGCGAGCAACCAGTAGGTGTTGCGCAGAACGCGGTTGCGCGCTTGCGCAACGTCAGGGTAGGCCTGCGATGGATTCATGGTCTGCACTTGATCGTTCATGTCCTGTTACTCCTTGGTCATTGGCAGGATTTCGCCGCTCACATTCTAGCGCTGCCCGCGCGTTTCAACGCGCTTGATCACATACGCAAAGTGGGGGTACTCGATGCAGCCCTGGGCCGGTCTAGGAGGCTGTCGGGCTTTGGGTCGGACCCGCGCCGGGGCGAGTCGCGCTGCCAGGCTAGGCGTCGGCGAGGCCGTGTGGCCGGTCCACACAACGAGGCGGCAACGACGCATGGTAGCGCGAATCGCCCCGGCCCTTCGGGTTGGGCCTGCAAGGGGGCGGATGCGGTGTTGCAAATGCTCGCCGGATGTGCAATCCGGCTCCGCTTTGCGCCTTGCCTGCACCCCCTTGCAGACCCAACGCGGGCCCGACCCAAAGCCCGACAGCCTCCTAGCGTCCGCGCATGAACCAGGCGTCGAGTTCACGCACGCTCACCTGGCGCCAGGTCGGCCGCCCGTGGTTGCATTGGTCCGAGCGCGGCGTCGCTTCCATTTGCCGCAGCAAACCGTTCATCTCCTCCAGCGTCAACCTGCGATTGGCGCGGACAGCGGCGTGACAGGCCATGGTGGACAGCAGTTCATGCTGGGCTCGCTGCACCACACCGCTGCATTCGTGCTGCGCCAATTCGCCCAGCAGGTCGCGCGCCAAGGCGACCGGGTCGCCGGAGGCGAGGGCGGCTGGAACGGCGCGTACTGCAAGCGTGCCGTGCGAGAGCGGCGCAACGTCCAGGCCCAAAAGTTGTATCGTCACCGCGTGGGTCTGCGCGCATGCCAGTTCCTGCTCGGTGGCGGCAAAACTTGCCGGAAC
>JBCKPH010000189.1:0-2677 GCA_038901755.1 Burkholderiaceae bacterium
ACCGCCCCTAATTCCTGAAATATCAACCCCGAGAAAGCACCATGACCCCACTCGACAAAGTTGTCTATACGGCTCGCACCCGCAGCACCGGCGGACGCGACGGCAGCTCACGCAGCGACGACGGCCGGCTCGATGTGAAGATTTCGTTGCCGGGCGGGCCAGGCGACGGAACCAACCCCGAGCAATTGTTCGCCGCCGGGTACTCGGCATGTTTCCTCAGCGCCATCAAGGCCGTGGCGGGCCGCATGAAGCTCGACCTGCCGGCCGACGCGGCGGTCCACGCCGAGGTGGATCTGGGCCGCGTTCCGGTCGGCTATGGCATTGCCGCACGCCTGAACGTGAGCCTGCCCGGTATGGACCCGGCCCAGGCGCAGACGTTGCTTGACGCCGCGCACAAGGTCTGCCCCTACTCGAACGCCACGCGCGGCGACATCGACGTCAAGATCAACCTGGTTTGAGCCGTCCCTGGAAACACAAGCATGTTCTCAATTCGTAGGCTTCTGGCAAGCACCGGGGCTTTTCTTGTGCTGCTCTGCGGCGTCGCCCAGGTCATGGCTGGCGAGGTCCGCTACTACCCGGTGCCCGCGGGTTCGCGCCCGCACGATGTGGCGGCGGCGCCCGACGGCAGCGTCTGGTACACCGCGCAAAGCACCGGCGAACTGGGCCGGCTCGACCCGAAGACCGGCAAGACCGAGCACATCGCGCTGGGCCGGGGCTCGTCGCCGCATGGCGTGATCGTCGGTCCGGATGGCGCGGCCTGGATCACCGACAGCGGGCAGAACGCCATCGTGCGGGTCGATCCAGTCAGCAAGGCGGTGAAGCTGTTTCCCCTGCCTCCTGGCACGCCCTACGCCAATCTCAATACCGCCGCTTTCGACAAGGCCGGCCTGCTCTGGTACACCGGGCAGTCCGGCTACTACGGCAGCGTGAATCCCGCGACCGGCGAAGTGAAGGTCTGGCCGGCGCCAGGCGGCCGCGGGCCCTACGGCATCACCGCCACGCCATTGGGCGAGATCTACTACAGCTCGCTCGCCGGCAACCATATTGCGCGCATCGACACGGCCACCGGCCAGGCCACCGTCATCGAGCCGCCGACGCGCAACCAGGGCGCGCGGCGCGTCTGGTCCGATTCCAAAGGGCAAATCTGGGTCAGCGAGTGGAACAGCGGCAACCTGAGCATGTACAGCCCCGCAACACAAAGCTGGAAGCAATGGGCGCCGCCGGTACCCAACCCCAAAACCTATTCGGTCTGGGTCGATCCCAAAGACAAAGTCTGGATCACCGAATGGAACAGCAACGCCATCATGCGCTTCGATCCAGTGACGCAAAAGTTCGAGAGCTTCCCCAGCAACAAGGGCAGCGCCGCGGTGCGCCAGATGCTGGGCCGTGCTGGCGAGGCCTGGGGCGCCGAATCCGGCAACGACCGGCTGGTGGTGGTGCTGGATTGAAGGCGCCACCCGCAATCAGTCGCCGTCTGCCGCCCACTCAAATGTTGGCGTCGCAACGCTGCCGTCATCGAAGCCGCTGGGAATGTTCATCAATGCAACGGCCTGCACGCGCAGTTGCAACATGGCCGCGACTGCGCTCTGAAACGCTGCGGGGTCACCGGCAAACGCGGCCTGAACCCCCGCCAGCACCTGTGAATAGGCGCGGTTAAGGGCCGGCAGCCTGGGCACGGCGGGGCTGTTCAGAACCTTCCTGCTCATCGCCGCCGGGCTGGAAGACCCAGGCGCGGCGGAAGCGCTGCGCTGACGCAAGCGGGGTCGAGATGTGACTCCCTAAAGACCCGTGGCGGACAGTTTGATACGGTAAAATTCCGTATCCAATGCGCGTACCCCAGGAGCCTACACCATGACTGCACGAGCCCGTTTCGATCTGACGATGGATGCCGACGAAAAGGCCATCGTTGCCCGCGCCGCAGCGCTGATGGGGGCCACCATGGCCGGCTTTGTGCGCGCCGCTGCCAAGGAGAAGGCGCTGGTGCTGCTGGACCGCGAGTCTCGGGTGACGCTGTCCAGGCGCGACTTCGCCGCGTTCAGCAAGGCGCTCAACAGCGCGTTTGCGCCGAACCGCGCGCTCAGGGCGGCCATGTCAGACGCAGAGAAAAAAGTGCGCCGTGCTTGAGGAACAGGCGTTCGATCCGGAACGCCATGACAGGGCAGGTTTTGCCTGCGGCGTCCCCGAGCTGGATGCCTACTTGCAGCGCTTTGCCGCCCAGCATCGGCGTCAAGGCATCAGCACGGTATTTGTGCTGGTCGAATCGTCAGCGCCTGGCCTCATCCTTGGCTACTACGCGCTCAGTGCGGCGCAGGTTGACGTGGCGGCATTGCGCGATGCGGACCGGCGCAAGCTCCCTCGCTTCCCGGTGCCTTGTTTTCGCATGGGGCGATTGGCCTGCCGTGCGGACCGGCGGGGGGAGGGTCTGGGCAGATTGCTCATCGCCGGCGCCGTGCACCGCTGCCTGCAGGCGCGCGCCCAGGTGGTGGCCTATGCACTGGTCGTGGACGCCAAGAATTCCACAGCCAAGACCTTCTATCTGTATTACGGTTTCACGCCGTGCGCCGATGCGCCGATGACGCTCTACCTGCCGCTGGGGCCTGGCCAATGAGCTCGAGCGATCTCAAGCAACGCCTGGCCGCCATCCTGGCCGCCGACGCGGCGAGCTATTCGCGCCTGA
>JBCKPH010000190.1:0-2674 GCA_038901755.1 Burkholderiaceae bacterium
GCGAACTGTTTGATGCTGTGTTGCGCAGTGCCGCCTCCGGCGGGGAGCAGGATCGGGCGCGGGCCATGGCGGTGGAACTCACGGGGCAGCATCGCGAGATCGAGCGGATCTGGAAAAGTCTGGAGCCTAACCTGCGGCTGCTGGCGCGCGGCAAATCTGCGCCGCTGGACGCCAGCCAGGCGCACGGTCTGGTTCGGCGCTACAGCGAACACGCCACCTACGAGGAACAGCAGTTCCTGCCACTGGCGCAACGAATCCTGGGCCGCGACAGTGCGCACATGGCAGCGCTGGGCCTGTCCCTGCACGCGCGGCATATGCCTCTCATCGTCGGCTACATCTGACAAGTCCCTTTCTTCAGCGGGAATGGCAGGCCAGGGAAGCTTGTGTCAATATTCGATGCTTGTTACCACTGTAGGAGCGCTCGCCATGAAACCCGTGCAACTGTTCGATCCAGCTTCCAGCACCTATACCTACCTGCTGTTCGACCAGGAAAGTCGCGAGGCATTGATCATCGATCCGGTCGACGAGCAGCTGGAGCGCGACCTGGCGACTCTGAAGGAGTACGGGCTGAAGCTGCGCTGGACGGTGGAAACCCATGCCCATGCCGACCACATCACCAGCGCCGGCCAGCTGGCCGAACATGCCGGCGCGAAGACCGCCGCGCCAGAAGGCTGCGGCATCACGACCGCTGCCGTCCAGTTGCGCCATGAGGACACGCTGAAGTTTGGTGGCGAGCAGATTCGGGCCTTGCATACGCCGGGGCACACCGCGGGCAGCATGTGCTATCTATGGCGCGATCACGTTTTTACGGGAGACACGCTATTGATCAATGGCTGCGGTCGGACCGACTTCCAGTCCGGCAGCGCGCAGGCGCTGTACCGCAGCATCACCGAACAGCTGTTCAGCCTGCCCGATGCCACCACGGTGTGGCCCGGACACGACTACCAGGGACGAACGCACTCGAGCATCGGAGCCGAAAAATCCGGCAATCCGCGCCTTGCCGGGAAATCTATGGAAGAGTTTGTGACGCTGATGAACAACCTGAACCTGCCGAGGCCGAAGCGCATGGACGTGGCCGTTCCGGCGAACCTTACGTCAGGGTTGCGTCACGACGCCGAGGGCGGCCTGCTGCTGTCGGCCCGGCCGGCGCCCGGCTATGCCGGCGACGTGATGCCGCAATTGGCCTGGCAATGGATGCAGGATCGACAGGCCGTGCTGGTCGACGTGCGTACCGACGCCGAGCGCGAGTGGGTTGGTTTTGTGCCAGGTGCGGTGCCGATCGCCTGGAAGCAGTGGCCGAGCATGGCCATGAACCTGGACTTTGACCAGGCGCTGCGCGCGGCGGTGCCTGCTGGCAAGAAGGTGGTTTTGCTGTGCCGCAGCGGCGTGCGCTCGATCGCCGCCGCCAAACGGGCCACAGAAATGGGCATGGAGGCCTACAACATTCTCGAGGGCTTCGAGGGCGATCCGGACCAGAACGCCCAGCGCGGCCGCAAAGGCGGCTGGCGCCATCACGATCTGCCCTGGCGGCAGGGCTAGAGCAAGACCGGCGAAAGACCGGCGGCGAAAGACCGGCGGCGAGTGTCGGCGGCGAGAGTATTTTCCAATCCAGGTATGAGCCTGAAGGCGGCTTGAGTCGATGACTTCTGCTGTTCGGTTTGACCGGGTTGAAAGTTGAAGTTTAAAGGGGCCGGTTTTTGTCTTCTGATTTTCTTCCATCCAGGCCCCTGCCAGGCCGCCGGAGGCCCCCCGGCGCGCATGGTTTTCTTACGCACGACTCCGCCTTGATTTGAGTGGCCCTTCGACAAGCTCAGGACAGGCTTCAGGCCTGCTGTTTGCGTTTGGGCTTGTTGAACAAAGCAAACAAATCGGCCTTGGCTTGTTGCATCTCCTGGGCCGCTTGCAGGTCGGTTTTCTCGCTGGCCTGGGCCAATAAATCTTCAAGCGTGATACCCGCCTTGAACGTGACCAAGCCCTTCTCGTTGAGCAGCACCAAACACTCCAGAGGGGTCTTCACATCCTTGTGCTTGTAACGCTTGATGATCTTGCCCTTCTCGCTCACTACCTCAGTGGCGAACAGGCAGGGACGATGCAAATTGAGCCACGAGTTGAACACGCCCTCGTAGAACGCATTGATGGGCTGGGCATACTTTTGGGGAATATGGCTATAGCCCATGTGCTTGCGCACCACGCTGGCATTCTTGCTTTCGGCCAAGGCGTTGTCGTTGCTGTGGCGCGAGCGGGATTTGGTCTGCTCGATGCGCAGCTTGTTGAGCATCTTGGCCACTTCACGATTGATGTACTCCGAGCCATTGTCCGAGTGAAAGCCTTGAATCTCGAAGGGAAACTGCGCAATCACCAATTCCAGTACCGGCAGCAAGAATGCCTCGCTGATGCCCTCTACGCAGGCCTGAACCTGCCACTGGCTTGACGCATCCACGCAAGTGATGTAGTAGACCCCCTTGACACCGTCGAGTCACCCTGGTGGACACTGTCAATGCGTACCCAGCCCGCACGCCCATGGGGCCGTGGTGCCTTGCGCACGCCGATGGGATTGCACACCGGACGGGTCTTGGTGAAGCTCACGCGCCGGGCTTGGTAGCCGGCGCTTTTGCGCAGGTTGTACAGGTGCGAGACCGACAGGCCGGCCAGTCGCTCATAGCGGGGATCGCCA
>JBCKPH010000191.1:0-2631 GCA_038901755.1 Burkholderiaceae bacterium
ACCCCGCCACTACGATGCGCAATCGCGGGCCGCCGCAATGCATTCCTGCAGTGCGCGCAAATCGCCGACCTGATTGGCCAGCAGCAGAATCAGTCGCGCATTGAGCGCCTCGGACTGGTCCCGACTCAGACCCTGGTGTGCGTCGAGCAGAGACTCGTAAAAGGCGTCTGCGTCGGAGATGCTGTGATCAGTCTTCATCGCCTCTCCTTCTAGCTCTTGCGAGCGCGACTTGCACAGCGCGCAGCAGCGCTTGACCCATGCTGTCCCCGCTGGCAGCGAGGTAGGCATCTGGCCGTAACAGGGCCCAGCGCAAGCCTCCCGCCATGCCGCAGGCCCGGGCAAGCCGGCCATGCGGGTCAATCACATGTTCGCGCGCAGCGGCGCGTTGGCCGGGCGCGAGGACCTGAACCACGCGCATTGGAAGAAGCTGCGAGCGCCGCTGCAGCCGGTGCAGTTCAGCCGCGTCAAGCGGGCCAAAGACCAGCAACAGCAAACGACCGCCAGACCATGTGATCAGGTCGTTCAAGGCACCTGTGTCTCCGCTGGCCCAGGCAAGAGCAACGTTCGGCACCGAGACTCCGGCCGAGGACGCGCAGATGTCGGAAGCGTTGTAGCGGTTGGCAACGGCCATCCTTCCGGTGTTGATCAACTGCCGGGCGAACGGGTAGCGTTTGGCCAGCGCGATGGTGGCGTTGCGAAACACCCGTTCCATGCCATCGGCTGGGCGCAGGTAACGCGCGGTCCGGTTCGTGACCAGCACGTTCTGCGTCGCCGCCTCATGGCGCTCCTGATGGTAGCTGTCCAGCAGTTTTTCCGTCGCGAACCCCTTGAAAACTGCCGCGAGTTTCCAGGCCAGGTTGTCGGCGTCCGACACACCGGTGTTGCCGCCCCGCGCGCCGAACGGGCTGACGATCTTGGCCGAGTCGCCCATGAAAAAGACCCGGCCGCAGCGCATCGTATCGACGCACTCGCTGCGGTAGGCGTAGGGTCCGACCCAGACCACCTCGACCTGCACGTCCGGGCCGAACTGACGGCGCAGGCGTTCCTGCACCTGGGCCAAGCTGCTGACCAGCGCCGGATCGCTGTCGGGCGCCATCTGGTAGTCGATGCGCCATACCTGGTCGGCCATCAGGTGTTGCCAGACGGCCCGGTTCTCGTTGAATGGGGCTTCAATCCAGGTGTGGCGTTCGACCGGCGGATGTTTCGAGAAGCGGACGTCGGCGATGCACCAGCGATCATCACCGCGCCGGGTCTTGCAGGGAACGGCAAGCCATTTGCGCAAGGGGCTGACCGAACCCGTCGCATCGATCACGTGCGTGGCGCTGAGCTGGTAGTTCCCCGCCGGTGTCTGCACGGTAAGCAGCGCGCGCTGATGGTCCTGCTCGAACGCGATCAATCGGTTCTTCCAGCGCAAGTCGGTGCGCGCCAGTTGCTGGATCCGCTCCACCAGGAAGCCTTCGATGTAGAACTGCTGGATGTTGATGAAAGCAGGTTGGGTCGACAGGCTGAAACTGCTTTGCTGGCGCAGGTCAAACGAATAGACTTCATCGGCGCCGGCAAAGGTGCGGCCGACGCTCCACTGGACGCCGCGCTGTGCGATGCGCTCATAGATGCCCAGGCGCTGGAAAATTTCGAGGGACTTCTGTGTGTAGCAGATGCCACGCGACGCGGCGCCCTTGACGCCCACCGTGTTGTCCTCATCCAGCAGCATCGACTCGACGCCGTGACAGGCAAGCGAACAGGCCATGGAAAGGCCTGTGAGGCCAGCGCCGACGATGACGATCGGGACCTGCCGAACTGCACCAGTGCGCAGTTCAGGTGGTTCGATGAACGGGTATTCCGGCAGTTGGTAGCCGCCGCCGGCTGAATGCTCGTAGCCGCTACCCAAGTTCCGGCCAGTCATTGTGCTGCGGCTTCAGACGGGTCGGCGCCGCGCCGCTGGCGCGCTCCTTGCGCCACTCGACCTTGCGCGCGGTCCACTCGTCGAGTCGCGCATGGGCCGTCTTGCTTTCCTGCAGCATCTGGAACTCGCTGGCGATCTGAGCCGACAATTCCAGGCGAACGCCGTTCGGGTCAAAGAAATAAATGCTCTTGAAAATGTGGTGATCGACGACACCGATGACCTCGATACCGTGCGCCACCAGCCGCGCCTTCATGGCTTCGAGGTCGTCGATCGAATTGACGCGAAACGCCACATGGTTCACCCAACTTGGCGTATTTGGCGAAGGCAGCGCCACCTCGTCGTCGCCAAGGTCGAAAAACGCAATGAACGAACCATCCTGCAGACGGAAAAAGAAGTGCGTGTAGGGACAGTATTCGCCGGTGCTTGGGACGTGATCACTCTGAATGATGTGGTACATCGGCAGGCCCAGGATGTCCTCATAGAAGTGGCGCGTTTCCTCGGCGTCGCGGGCACGGTAGGCGAAGTGGTGCAGCTGCTGGATGGCTGCTGGAGCGGGCAGCGAGGCGCGGGTTGATGCTGGGGGCACGGCGGTCTCCGGTTCCGGATCAGGGCTCGATGGCAATTTGACCTTGCACGATGAATCTACCATAAGGAAACCTGTCCCGGCCGGCGTCATAGCTGCCGGCAATGCCCGACATCGAATATGCCAATGGGACAGGGCCTGGGTT
>JBCKPH010000192.1:0-2592 GCA_038901755.1 Burkholderiaceae bacterium
TCGAGCTGCGTGACGCCGACAGCTACGCCGCGCAGCTTCACGACGAAGGCGCCGTGATTGCAAGTTTTGCCAAGCGCCATGGCGAAATTGCGCGGCAACTCCATCATGTGGCGGCGCAGGAGGGTCTGACCCCGATCGAGGATGCGGCGCTGCTTGACGAGGTGACCGCGCTGGTCGAACGCCCGAATGTGCTGCTCGGCCGGTTTGATGAGAGTTTTCTTGCACTGCCACAGGAATGCCTGATCCTGACGATGAAGGCGAACCAGAAATACTTTCCGCTGCTGGACGCCAAGGGTAGCCTGACGAACCGCTTTCTGATCGTCAGCAACATCCAGCCGAAGAACCCTACCGCTGTGATCCGCGGCAACGAGCGCGTCGTGCGGCCGCGGTTGGCTGATGCGAAGTTCTTTTTTGACCAGGACCGAAAGAGGACGCTGGAGAGCCGGCTGCCGGGATTGGACCAGGTGGTCTATCACGGCAAGCTCGGCAGCCTGGGGGCAAGGGTTGAGCGCGTGCGTGCCATCGCGAGAGAGATCGGCTTGCGCCTTGGCGGGGCGACGCTCGCCGCCAAGGCGGATCAGGCGGCACGCCTGGCCAAGGCCGATCTGCTGACCGAAATGGTTGGCGAGTTCCCCGAATTGCAGGGAACGATGGGGCGCTATTACGCCCAGCACGATGGATTGCCCGAGGACGTCGCCTGGGCGATCGCCGACCACTACCGGCCGCGCTTTGCCGGCGATGAGCTGCCGCGCAATGAAGTCGGCGTGGTGCTGGCACTGGCCGACAAGCTGGAGATCCTGGTCGGCCTGTTCGGTATCGACCAGGGCCCGACCGGTGACAAGGATCCGTTTGCATTGCGCCGGCATGCGCTGGGCGTGCTGCGCATGCTCATTGAGCAGAATTTGCCTTTGCGCCTGAGCGAACTGCTGAGCGCGGCGTTCGAGGTCATTGACAGCGAGAAGATTCAACGAAAAATCTGGGACAAAGACCAAGAGGCCGAGCGGGCGCGTAGGGCGCATGAGTCGGGAGGCGCCATGGATGTTGATGCAGGTGCATTTTCCAAGCGTCCGCTTGATCCGGAGACCCCAAGAAAGGTTGCCGACTTTCTGTTTGATCGAATGGTTGGCATGTTGCGAGACGAAGGGCACAGCACCCAAGAAGTCGACGCCGTTTTGTCACTGAAGCCAGACCGTCTTGGGGAAATCTTGCTGCGCCTCAATGCAGTGCGTGACTTTGTCCAGTTGCCCGAGGCTGCTGCGCTGGCCGCCGCCAACAAACGCATCGTCAACATACTCAAGAAGACGGCTGGGGATGTCGCGCCGAATTTCGATGCCTCGCTGCTGCGCGAGCCGGCGGAAGTGACTCTGGCGCAGGCCCTGGCTGCGGTCAAGCCCGATGCTGACACGGCGTTCGGTCGCGCTGATTACGCGGCGTCGCTCAAGTCCCTGGCGCGGCTCAAGATGCCAGTTGACGCGTTTTTTGACACGGTCATGGTCAATGTGGAGGATGCGGCGTTGCGGGCGAATCGGCTTGGCCTGCTGGCGAGCCTGCGTTCGGTCATGAACCGTGTCGCCGATCTCTCGAAGCTGGCGGTCCAGACATGAGCCCATTCAAGCTTGTCATTCTGGATCGCGACGGGACCATCAATGCGGACCGCGATGACTACGTCAAGTCGGCGCAGGAATGGGAGCCCTTACCAGGCGCGCTGGAGGCGCTTGCCCGACTCAACCATGCCGGCTGGCATGTGGTGGTTGTGACCAATCAGTCCGGTATCGGGCGCGGCCTGTACGACATGGCCGCGCTGAACGCCATCCACGCGAAAATGAATCGAATGCTGGCCGAACAGGGTGGCCGGATCGACGCGGTGTTTTTCTGCCCGCATGCGCCGGACCAGCAATGCAGCTGCCGCAAGCCCTTGCCCGGCCTGTACCTGCAGGTTGGGGAACGCTACGGCATGGAGCTCAAGGGAATTGCGGCAGTGGGTGACAGCCTGCGTGACCTGCAGGGGGCAGCCGCTGCAGGATGCGAGCCACATCTGGTGTTGACCGGCAAGGGCGCGGCGTTCCGGAACAAGACCCTGCCCCCCGAAGCGCCGGCCTCGACCGTGATTCACCAAGACCTTGGGGCCTTTGCTGACTACTGGATTGCCCGCGGCCATCCGCCAAGACCCTGACCGACCATGCGTTTTCTCCTTTCCCTGCTGCACATGCTGCAGATGCTGGTCACCGTGATCCCCTGGGCGCTGATCATGCTGGCCGCGTCGATTCGGGTCCGCGGTACTCCGCTGTGGTGGATGGCGGTGCGCTGGCTGGGCTGGAGCATTGGCGGCGCTCGCGTCCTGCTTGGCATTCAGACCCGGGTCACGGGGCTGGAGAACCTGCCGGTTGGCGAGACCAGCCCGGCGATTCTGCTGGTCAAGCACCAGTCCACCTACGAGACATTTCTGATGCCGACGCTGATGCCCCATCCGTTGGCCTTTGTATTCAAGAAAGAGTTGCTGCGGCTGCCATTTTTCGGCTGGGCCATGGGCCGCCTCGACATGATTCATATTGACCGCTCGCAGCGCAGCCAGGCGTTTCAAAAAGTGGTCGA
>JBCKPH010000193.1:0-2546 GCA_038901755.1 Burkholderiaceae bacterium
GCATACATGGTGCATTTGAGCGAAGGCTTGGGGCATGTTGACCGGCATGCTGGGCTGCGCGGGTACTGTACCGGGCTGATGTCGCCACTGGCGCGCAAGAGCGTGGAGCCGATGGCCGCGCAGGTGGACCCGCTGCACGTGCGCTCGCGCCATCAATCACTGCATCATTTTGTGGCTGATGCGACCCTTTGCGGTCCTTCCGGCAGCCCAATGAGATGGAACTCCAACAACAATTGGGTTGGTGGTTCTTGACTGGACAATTCCGCCCCGTTTGAACCCGTATTCAGTTCATAGTGCAAGCGTTCGTAATCAAGTCCGGCGCCTGTTATAGTGCCACGCTAACGGCGAGTGACTCGCCAGGAGGCGTTAGAAATGGGCGATATGTACAAGGGCAGTTGCTTTTGCGGCGAAGTGGAATTCGAAGTCACTGGCACACCCGCGGTAATGGGGTATTGCCATTGCAAGGACTGCACGACTTGGTCGGCCGCGCCGATCAACGCTTTCAGTCTCTGGGCGCCCGACAATGTACGTATCACCAAGGGCGAAGCCAGTGTCGGCACCTTCAACAAGACCGAAATTTCCTACCGCAAGTTCTGCAAGGTCTGTGGCGGCCATCTCATGACCGACCATCCCGGCATGAAGCTGGTGGATGTCTATGCGAGCGTATTGCAAGGCTTCACTCACGCGCCGACGCTGCACGTGCATTACGGGAACAAGATGGTTTCCTTGAAGGACGGGTTGCCGAAGTTCAAGGACCTGCCGGCCGATTTCGGCGGCTCGGGAGAGATGCTGCCCGAGTAACCCGGCCGGCGCCGCCGCGACGAGGCGTCAATCCGGCGCGCCTGCGCGGCGCATCGCCTCCGCAAACCGTGCCCAATCGCCGTCATCGTGATACGGCAGAGGGTGCATCCTGTGGAGCCGAAACTCGGGCTCTTCCTCCAAGAGGCGGACAACCGCGTCGTGGGCGCCGCCTTCGTCTCCGTCCAACAAGCGGCTGACGGCGAGACCTGCCAGGTTCGGCGGCAAGCCCGGAGCGGACTGGTCGGCCCTCTGGAACCAGTTGACGGCCTCATCATATCGCCCGGCGCCCCAATGGCCGTAAGCGGCGGTCCGGCTGTACAGGTGGACGTACGGATCGCGGATGTCGATGTTCACGGCGCGCATCGCGCTCTCCGCTCCGGCGTCGGACTCACCTGCGAATACTTGCGCAGCGCCGAGCAACCAGAGGCCCAGGTTGTAATCGGCATTGAGCTCGAGGGAGCGGCGGGCCGCTGCCGCCGCGTCCCGGTGGCGCCTTCGTGCAAACAGCAGGAGGAGGCCGTTCGTCACGTGCAACATGTCGCTTCGGTTGTTCAGACGGAGCGCCTCTTCAATGCGCTTGAAAGCGAGATTTGTAACGGCGTCCTCAGGTTTGCGAAATCCATAAAGGAACTCGGCACCCCCCAGTCCCGCGGCGGCCATGGCGAGGGCCATGAAGCTCTTGGGTTGGAGTTCGAGGATCTGCTCGGCAATCTCGCCGCCGCCCTGCCAGCCTGCCTTGGTGGGGGTGAAAAAGCTGACACCGGCGAGCGCAAGCAGCTCTTCGAACGAAAGCTCGTCCAGCGGCCGATTCGCCAGGCGCGCCGCATCGTCGGCGGCGACACGCCGCCGCACGCTCATGGCCATACGGGGAGCGCAGCGGTCGAGGATGTCGAAGGGGTCGCAAGTGTCCTCGTCGTAGCGGTCCGACCAGACCTGCTGGCCCCCGTCAACGGCGACCAGCCGTGCAAAGATGCGGGATCGGCTGGCCGCAAGGCGCACGCTGCCCTCCACGGAGTAGTGCGCCTTGGCCCGCTCGGTGGCGATCTCGAGCCCCGTAAGACGGGCAAGGTGCGCCCTGAGCTCGTCGCCGAGATCGGCGCCGATCCGTGCCTCCTCCGGGCCGCGGCCCTCGAGGTTTGCGACGAAGACGCGCGGCTTGCCCTGCGCGCGCAGGGAAGGAAGCTTGCAGGGCCAGGACCAGACCCGGATCGACCGGGAGATGTTCTTGAACTTCCGCTCGCCGTTGTCGAAGAAGACGGCGTCGAAGCGGTTCGCCACGCCATCGCGAACCGCCTGCGAAATGAGCACGCCGCCGGGGTCGGCCATCCCCTCCAGCCGTGCGGAGATGTTGACTCCATCGCCATACACCGTGCCGTCGGACTTCTCGAGCACGTCCCCGAGATGAACGCCGATCCGGAACCGCATTCGGCGCTCCTCGGAGGCATCGGCAGCGTGTGTCTTCAGTGCTTCCTGAACCGAGAGTGCGGCGTTCACCGCTCCGGTCGCGGTCTCGAACACGGCGAGCACAGAGTCCCCGGCCATGTCGATGACCCTGCCCTGATGGGACTCGATCTGAGCACGAAACGTAGCGCGGGCAGCATCGAGCGCGCCCACGGTGCCCAGCTCATCGGCGGCCATTAGCCGCGAATAGCCCGCCACGTCCGCGGCCAGAATCGCCACAAGCCGCTGCCGGAGGCCGGTATCGCTCAATGCCCCTCCCCGAGAGGTCTGAGCTGGCGATAGTA
>JBCKPH010000194.1:0-2501 GCA_038901755.1 Burkholderiaceae bacterium
GGGCGATTGACCGGTGACCTGGTATCGGCGCGCGAAAAAGGCGAATCGATCCTGGTTGGCGCGGCTCGGGTTCAGTACATGGACGTGTCGCCGGCGCAGATAGTGTCGGTGGCGGCCTCGCTGGTGCCGTTCCTTGAGCACGACGATGCGAACCGGGCCTTGATGGGCGCCAACATGCAGCGGCAGGCGGTTCCGGTGCTGCGACCGGAAAAAGCCTTTGTCGGCACCGGCATCGAGCGCGTCGTCGCGATCGACTCCGGCACGGTGGCCACGGCGCGCCGGGGTGGCCTGGTGGACTATGTGGACGCGACCCGCATCGTGGTGCGCGTCAATGACGCGGAAACGGCCGCGGGTGAAGTCGGCGTCGACATCTACAACCTGATCAAGTACCAGCGCTCGAACCAGAACACCAACATTCACCAGCGACCGATCGTCAAGAAAGGCGACCTGCTGGCCAAGGACGATGTGATCGCCGATGGCGCTTCCACCGACCTGGGCGAACTCGCGCTGGGGCAGAACATGCTGGTCGCCTTCATGCCATGGAACGGCTACAACTTCGAGGATTCGATCCTGATCAGCGAACGTATCGTCGCCGAGGACCGCTACACCTCGATTCACATCGAGGAACTGGTGGTGATGGCGCGCGACACCAAGCTTGGCGCCGAGGAGATCACCCGGGACATCCCGAACCTGGCCGAGCAGCAACTGAACCGGCTCGACGATTCCGGCATCATTTTTGTCGGCGCCGAAGTCCAGGCGGGCGACACCCTGGTCGGCAAGGTGACGCCCAAGGGCGAAACCACACTGACGCCGGAAGAAAAACTGCTGCGGGCCATCTTCGGCGAGAAGGCCAGCGACGTGAAAGACACCTCGCTGCGGGTCGAGCAGGGCTCGCAGGGCACGGTGATCGACGTGCAGGTGTTCACCCGGGAAGGGATCGTGCGCGACAAGCGCGCGCAGCAGATCATCGACGACGAGCTCAAGCGCTACCGCCTGGACCTGAACGACCAGCTGCGTATCGTCGAGGGCGACGCGTTTGCCCGCATCGAGAAGCTGTTGCACGGCAAGATTGCCAATGGCGGACCGCATCGTCTGGCCAAGGGCAGCAAGATTGACAAGGCCTACCTGGCATCGGTCGAGCGCTTCCACTGGTTTGACATTCGCCCAGCCGATGAAGAAATTGCCACGCAACTCGACAGCATCAAGGCCTCGCTGGAGCAGACCCGCCACAGCTTTGATCTGGCGTTTGAGGAAAAGCGCAAGAAGCTGACCCAGGGCGATGAGCTGCCGGCCGGAGTGTTGAAGATGGTCAAGGTCTACCTTGCCGTCAAGCGCCGGCTGCAGCCGGGTGACAAGATGGCCGGTCGCCACGGCAACAAGGGCGTGGTGTCGAAAATCGTGCCGGTCGAGGACATGCCCTACATGGCCGACGGCACACCCTGTGACATCGTGCTCAACCCGCTGGGTGTGCCCTCAAGGATGAACGTCGGGCAGGTGCTCGAAGTCCATCTGGGCTGGGCCGCCAAGGGAATTGGCCAGCGCATCGGCGACATGCTGCAAGCCGAGGCGCGAGTCGCTGACCTGCGCAAACTGATCGATTCAATCTACAACAGCTCAGGTCGGCACGAGAACCTGTCCAAGATGAGCGACGAGCAGATCATGGAGATGGCGGGCAATCTGGCCAAGGGCATGCCCTTTGCGACGCCGGTGTTTGACGGCGCTTCGGAAGACGAGATCCGGACGATGCTGAAGCTGGCCTACCCAGACGCTGTGGCGCGCTTGAAGGGCCTGACGCCGACCCGAACCCAGGCCCATCTGTATGACGGCCGCTCTGGAGACGCGTTCGAACGCCCGACCACCGTGGGCTACATGCACGTGCTGAAACTGCACCATCTGGTGGACGACAAGATGCACGCCCGCTCCACCGGCCCGTACAGTCTGGTGACGCAACAGCCGCTGGGCGGCAAGGCGCAGTTTGGCGGGCAGCGTTTTGGCGAGATGGAGGTTTGGGCGTTGGAAGCCTACGGCGCGGCCTACACCTTGCAGGAGATGCTGACGGTGAAGTCCGACGACGTGCAGGGCCGCACCAAGGTCTACGAAAGCATTGTCAAGGGTGAGCACACCATCGAGGCCGGCATGCCCGAGTCGTTCAATGTTCTTGTCAAGGAAATCCGTTCCCTTTGCATCGATATCGAACTCGAACGCTCATGAATCAAAGGAAAGAAGCACCATGAAATCGCTACTCGACCTGTTCAAGCAATTCACTCCTGACGAGCACTTCAATGCCATCAAGATCCGGATGGCGTCGCCCGAGAAGATTCGTTCCTGGTCTTTCGGCGAGGTGAAGAAGCCCGAGACCATCAATTACCGTACCTTCAAGCCCGAGCGCGACGGTCTCTTCTGCGCCAAGATCTTTGGCCCGACGAAAGACTACGAATGCCTGTGCGGAAAATACAAGCGCTTGAAGCATCGTGGCGTCATCTGCGAGAAGTGCGGGGTTG
>JBCKPH010000195.1:0-2477 GCA_038901755.1 Burkholderiaceae bacterium
CATTCAACGTCGTGGCCATGCCGGTGACGGTGGCGGTGGGCGCAGGTGCAGCTCCGACTACCTCGCGCGCAACGCCCGGCGCTGATGATTCCGACAACGCCCACCGATCTTGAGCAAGGCAGGCGAGTACCCCTCCCGCGCGAACCCACCCTTCGTACTCTCATCTGCGTCAAGACTGAAAGTGGCCGCTGCGACCGCGACCGTTTGTGCTGTACCGGTTACCGGTTCCCGTAACCCTACCTCCACCGCAACGCCGCATCGGTGATCGCCGTCAGCGTGCCGCGCGTGGTGATCACATCGGGGTCCAGCATCAGCTCGATCAGCGTGCCCTCGGTCCGCGCCATTGCAGCCAGCAGTTCGGGCTCGAACTCCTCGGTGCGGGTGATGCGGACTCCGGCGTAGCCATAGGCCCGGGCCAGTGCGGCAAAGTCGGGGTTGCGCAGTTCGGAGCCGGCCACATGGCGCGGGTAGTCGCGCTCCTGGTGCATGCGGATGGTGCCGTACATGCCGTTGTTGAGAAGCAGGATGATGGTCTTGGCGCCGTATTGCACCGCGGTCGCCAGCTCCTGCCCATTCATCAGGAAGTCGCCATCGCCGGCCATCGTGAATACGGTGCGCCCGGTGGTGATGGCGGCGGCAATACCGCCCGGCACTCCCGTTCCCATGGCACCGACAGTCGGCGCGACCTGAGTCTTCAACCCCTTGGCCAGGCCGTGATGCTGAAAGAAGCGATTCACCCAGCCGGCAAAGTTGCCCGCGCCATTGGTCAGCACGGTGTCCGCCGGCAAGTGCCGTTGCAGCGTCTTGACGATGGCGGGCATATCAACGGTTCCTGGGAACTTGATGCCACCGTTGGCGACGTCTATGTTGGCCAGATAGTCCTGATGGCAGGCCCGCGTCCATTCCTCCCATGCCACCTCGATCGGCGCGCTCAAGACCTCGAGCGACTGCGCCGCCGCGTTCATCGTTGCGTTGATCGCCAGGTCGGCCTGGTAGACACGGTTCAGTTCCTCGGCACTGGCATGGATGTGGACCAGCGTTTGTTTGGAACGGGGCGCCTCGATCAGCGTGTAGCCACTGGTTGTCATCTCGCCCAGCCGCGGACCGATGGCGATGATCAGATCAGCGTCCTTCACCCTGGCGCTAAGCCGCGGATTGATTCCGATCCCCACATCCCCCGCGTACTGCGAATGAAAATTGTCGAACGTGTCCTGGAAGCGAAAGGCGTTGGTCACCGGCAGCCGCCAGTTCTGCGCGAAACGCTCGAGCGCCTGCGCCGACTGCGGCGTCCAGCCGCTGCCGCCGGCAATCACCAGCGGTCGTTTCGCAGCCAGCAGCAACTCGCGCAGGCGGCGCAGCGAACCCGGGTCGCTCCAGGCCTGGACCGGCTCGACGCGAGCCAGCGGTTGTGTGTCCACCTCGTGCGTCAACATGTCCTCGGGCAGCACCAGGACGACCGGGCCGGGCCGGCCGTTCATCGCAGTGGCAAAGGCGCGCGCGACATATTCCGGAATGCGCCG
The DNA here is from genome assembly GCA_038901755.1 of Burkholderiaceae bacterium. Lineage (GTDB taxonomy): Bacteria > Pseudomonadota > Gammaproteobacteria > Burkholderiales > Burkholderiaceae_C > JBCKPE01. The sequence continues at coordinate 1,521 of JBCKPH010000195.1, forward strand.
AGCGTCGTCGATGCGTTCGACGCGTTTGGCCATGCCCTTGGTGCTCGGCCCGAAAAAGCTCAGGAAATCAACCTCCTGAAACGCCTCGCGGTCCCGCGTGTCGCTGGCCACGTCGCCGACAAACAGCAGCATCGGGGTCGAATCCTGGAACGCCGTGTGCACGCCGATGGAAGCGTTGGTGGCGCCGGGACCGCGGGTGACAAAACAGACGCCCGGTCGTCCCGTCAACTTGCCCACCGCCTCGGCCATGAAGGCGGCGCCGCCCTCCTGCCGGCAGATGACGAACTGAATCTTCTCCCGCATGGCATGGAAGCCGTCCAACGCCGCCAGATAGCTCTCGCCCGGAACGCCAAAGGCGTGTGTCACGCCCTGTTCAATCAGACATTCAACCAGCAGGTGGCCGGCCAGGCGCTTTGTCATCGTCTTCATCCCCGCGCGCGGCTGCGGCTGCCAACGCCAAGCGCGGCGTACACGCCAAGCACCGTCGTCAGCGCGGCGCCGACAAATGTCGCGCCATACCATCCGCGGTCCATGAACAGGCCAAACAGCAGAGGCGAAATCGCCAGACCGACGTCGAGCCCGCTATAGACCAGGCCATAAACCCGTCCGGTCGCCCCTGGCGGGGTGGCGTTCCTGATCAGCATGTCGCGCGATGGGCCGCCGACCCCCACCGCCATTCCGGTCAGGGCCAGCGCCACCATGGTGCCGATGGCGCCAAACAGGCCGGTGCCGCAAAGAGCCAGCAACAGCGCGGCCAGACCCAGGCAGATGGCAACCACATGATCGCTGCGTGTGCTGTGGGCGGCGACAAATCCGCCGAGCAGAATGCCGACCGCGCCCAACAGCATGTAAGCCGTCAATGTCATGCTGGCGAGCTCGAAGCTGACGCCATGCATCTCCTTGAGCAGAGACGGGCCAAAACTTTGCACCACGGAAAAGGCCATGGTTGAAAGCATG
>JBCKPH010000196.1:0-2433 GCA_038901755.1 Burkholderiaceae bacterium
GCCACGACGCTCTAGTGCCTGCGAGTGAAGCGGCTTGAATGCCTCCCCGGCGGTATCGATTCTGAGTACTGGAAACTGGAACTGTGAGTTGACCGTCTGTTCCCGCCGACGCCCATCTGACCAGCGGCGACGAAAAGCCCTGGAATCGCGGGATCGGTGCCGGTTTTGGCTCGGTGGTCAGTCAAGATCGGCGCCCCGGGTCACTTCGGCGGCAACAAGTGGCCGTCAAAAAGCTATTTTCAGTGAACCCCCTCCGTCACACACCGGGCTCGTCCAACAACCGGTTCAGATCGTGGCAAGCACGATCTAACCTTGTATCGTTCGGCGTCCTCTCCGCATCGACAGTGTTACGCCGAATAGCCCTTCAGATGAACGACTTGCTCGGCGGAATCTACTGTCCCTATACCCCACACCTGAAGAGCATTGACCCATGTGTAGTCTTTTGAAGAGGTAAACAAGGTTATGTTCTCGCGGAGATCGGCGATGCTGCTTCCTTTTCGCGGAAGGGCAACGCCATCGGCGTGAAGAGCAATCTTCTGTCCATCGTCCGCGGTTATCTCTGCATGAATGTGGATTTCGAAACGGCCGTCTGCGCGGATCCGCAAGTAGTCAACTCCCGTGACTTTGCCCTTCAGCTTCGGTCCAGTTAATGCTCCCGCGAACGCGACGTCAAATCTGGCACCTTCAGGCGGTGGCGCTGCTTCTCCTGACTTCAGAGACTCAAAACTGACTCCGTATTCCGTCATTCCCGTGAACTTGGCGGTGACCTCGTACAGTAGCTCTCCCACTTCAATTGTGCTCATGAATGTTCTCCTTGTGATTGGCAGATAGACGCCCAACGCCTTGTTGAGCGGCGCCATGAGGCGCGGGGCGCCGAATCGCGTCCGCTCGAACTAAAGTTAGGCTATATCCAGCCGAATTCCTTCATGGCCAATCCAGCGTGCCATATCTTCGTCATGTGCCGGATCTTCTGACCGTCAAACTCCATCACATAGACATAGTCTGTCTTCACACTCTTGCCAGTTGGTGGGCAGGGGCCACCCTGGCCAGTATGAGTGCCAGAGAACACGCCATACGCACAGACGCTCTTCCGCTCATCATCAGTGCCAAAGGACTTTAGTTCATATCGTCCGTCAGGAACAAACGTCAGCAAACCCTTCATCCAGTCCGTGTACTGCTGCAGAGTCTTGACGTCAGCAAGCGGCTCTGCTTGCGCAGAGAACGTAGAATCCGTTGTGCAGTACGCCTTACATCCCTCCCATCCTTTGCCCGTTTCGCAGGCCTCGAAGAATTTTGAGGCAATGCCTGTAATCGATGTCATAGTTTCCTCCTATTAAGGAATGGTTGGAATTTAACGCCGACAACTCTGAGCGCAGTTAACGTCAAGGGCCTCTCTGCAACCGCGATCTCTTTCCTCGTCGTCCTCCGTCAGTGTATGGAATATTCAAACGCCTTCTTGCGAATGCCCACTGTTGTTTCAGCCGAGGCCTACCTCTTTTCTACGTCAGTGGAATTTGCGCCTAACGTAGAGCCCACCGGCGTGCGCCGGCTTCATGGCGCACGTCCCGAGTGCGGCGCAAAGTTGGGCGGTTGTAGCGTCGTCATTTCGTTCCCGCCTGCTGCCACCTTTTTCAAAGCGCAACAGTAACGCGCAAGAAGGTTGCAGGAATAGAGGTGGCATCCTTGCGCGTACTTTTGTTTTGGCTATTGAATAGGTCTTCTAGCTCTTTTTGCAGATCAGCGGATCGACCGTTCTTTTCTGCGGCTTCAAACGCATTCATGGTCGGCCCGTAGAATTTTCTGAATACAGCAACGAGATCTGATGGTGCGCCGGGATAGTTGAACGTAAACGTGTCGCGGGCAAACGATATCTTCTCTTTTGGAACCCCCGCACCCGCAAATCGCTCGATTACGTTGTTCTCGATTCCCCACGTCATAGGGCTAACAAAGCCTTCCGGCGGTGGCGGCGAGTATGAGGCACTGATTTTCAAAATTTGCGCTACTAATGTCGGATCATTTGGAATCCAATTCCCCATGACGATCCGACCACCGGGCCGAGTTACGCGCACCATCTCCTTAGCCACATCAAACGGCCTCGGGGCAAACATCGCGCCAAAGATGCTCACGACAAGGTCAAATGTCTGATCTTGTAGCTCCTGCATACTGGATGCATCGCCCTCCTGAAACTTGCAGTTCGTGAGACCCTGGTCCTTTGCACGCTTGTTACCAGCCGCAACCAGATTGCTCGCGATATCGACGCCTAAAACGTCAGCTCCAAGTTTCGCCGCTGGTAACGCCGTCGTTCCATCGCCGCATCCGAGATCCAGGACCTTTAGCCCTTTGGTGATTCCGAGTCCCTTGACGAGCGCCTCTCCGCTCTCTCTCATATTCTCTGCAAGGCGAGTAAAGTCGCCTTTTTCCCAAAGTGCTTTG
>JBCKPH010000197.1:0-2337 GCA_038901755.1 Burkholderiaceae bacterium
AGGTGATCGACAACGCGCAACTGAGCCGCGGCGGGTGTCGTCTCGAGACGGCCGAATTCGATATTGACGCCACGCTGGAGCGGCGCTGGCAACGGGTGGCGAACGCCGTCGGACACGAGAATGCCTGGCTTGAATGAATTTGACGGCGCGGCGCGCAACGAGCGCTGGCGCAGATTTTTAGGCGATTGCCGCGAGCTGGTGAGTCAGACCGAGGCGATGCATGTGAACGGCCGCCTGACCCGGGTCGCCGGCTTGGTGATGGAAGCGACCGGCCTCAAGCTGGCGGTCGGCAGTGCATGTTTGGTGGAGATTCCGAATGGTGCCGGGGTCGAGGCCGAAGTGGTGGGTTTCTCCGGCGACAAGCTCTACCTGATGCCCGCCAACGATGTGTACGGATTGGTTCCCGGCGCCAGAGTGGTCCCGCTGGAGATCGCGCAGCCGATTCCGCGCAATGGCGACGGCATTCTGCCGCGGCGCCGCGGCTCGGACCGGACGCGGCAGCTCCCGGTCGGCGACGCGTTGCTCGGGCGCGTGCTGGACGGCGCCGGGCGACCCCTGGATCGCGGCGGCCCGCTATCCACCGAACACAACGCGCCGCTGCAGAACCGTTCCTTCAATCCGCTGGAGCGGCTGCCGATCACCGAGGCGCTGGACGTGGGTGTGCGCGCCATCAATGCCTTGTTGACGGTGGGACGCGGGCAGCGCATAGGCCTGTTTTCCGGCAGCGGCGTCGGCAAGAGCGTGCTGCTGGGCATGATGGCGCGCCATACCAGCGCCGACGTCATTGTGGTGGGACTGATCGGCGAACGCGGTCGCGAGGTCAAGGAATTCATCGAAGACATCCTCGGCGCCGATGGGCTGGCGCGTTCGGTGGTGGTGGCGGCCCCGGCCGACACCAACCCGCTGATGCGCATGCAGGCTGCGGCGTACGCCACCGCAATCGCCGAGCATTTCCGCGATCAGGGCAAACATGTCCTGCTCATCATGGATTCGCTGACGCGATACGCCATGGCGCAGCGCGAAATCGCCCTGGCCATCGGCGAGCCGCCGGTGGCCAAGGGCTATCCACCCTCTGTTTTCGCCAAGTTGCCACAGTTGGTCGAGCGCGCCGGCAACGGCTACGCCGGCGGCGGATCGATCACCGCCTTCTATACCGTGCTGGTCGAGGGCGATGACCTGCAGGATCCGGTGGCCGACAGCGTGCGGGCCATTCTTGATGGCCACATCGTCTTGTCGCGCAGCCTGGCCGACCAGGGCCATTACCCAGCCATCGGCATCGAGGCCTCGATCAGCCGGGTCCTGCCCAACGTCGTTGCCGCGCCGCAACTGGAGTTGGTGCGCCGCTTCAAGTCGATGTACGCGCGTTACCAGCGCAGCCGCGACCTGATCAGCGTCGGCGCTTACAGCAGCGGCCACGACGCCGCGCTGGACGAGGCGATTCGCATGCAGCCCCGGCTCGAGGCCTTTCTCCAGCAGGGCATGAGGGAAAGCCACTCCTACGCAGCCAGCGTCAACGAACTCTCCGCCCTCTTCCCTGCCTGATTCCTGCCGTTAAAGACTAAGCCACTAAGCCGCCCAAGGAGATTCATGTCCCAACCCTTTCAATTGCAGGCTCTGCTCGACCTTGCCAAGGAGGGCAGCAACGCCGCTGCGGCACGCCTGGGGGTGGTCAACGGGCGCCAACGCGACATGCAGACAAGGCTGCAAACCCTGCAGGACTATCGCGCCGAATACGCCGAGCGCCTCGCCCGCATGGCGCAGGACGGACTGGACAGCCTGGGTTGGCGCAATTTCCGTGAGTTCATTGACAAGATCGATGTCGCCATCGAGATGCAGCTTGAAGTGCTGGTCAAGGCCAGCGCCGACGTTGAATCAGGCCAGCGCGACTGGCGTGCCCAGCAATGCCGACTTAAATCCTTTGACACCCTGTCCCAGCGCCACCTCATGACGGAGCGTCGCAAGGATGCCCGGCGCGAACAAAAGGAGCAGGACGAACATGCGCTCAAGGGCTTCCTGGAGCGCCGGGTGTCGCTGGGATGAGTTCAATCTGCCGCAAGGCGAAGGATGGCCGTGACTGACTTGCATCTAACCACAGGCCCGGTCGCTCCGGCCCCGAATTTGCTGGACGTGTCGGCGGCCCAGGGCGATGCCACGCGCGATGGCGCGAGCGCGCCCGACGCATGCTCGTTCCAGGATCTGCTGGAATCAGAGTTGAAACTCGGGCCCGATGAGCTGCCCCTGCCAGTGGGCACGGCTGCGCCCGCCGCGGCGCCAGCGGAGACAGACGGTTTGCTCGATTTGCTTGAAAGCAGCGACGACCCTCTGGCTCTCGCGAGC
>JBCKPH010000198.1:0-2286 GCA_038901755.1 Burkholderiaceae bacterium
CTCCAACTTGTGCCGCCGCTTCACGCCAAAATAACCGCGGCGAATCCGGCGGCCAGTACGATCTCGATGACCACGCTCACTAGGATGCCTGCGCGCGCACGGCGTGCATTGAGTTCGAACAAGCCAAGACCTGCCAATAGTGCCAAGGCAAAAAGCATTCCAGCGCACACGGCAGAACGCAAATCCGAAGGTGGTGCGGACCTTCCCAGGAACAACAATAGAGAGATCCCGAGATAGACCACTCCGATTCGGCGGCCAACCAATAGGCCTACAGTGTTTGCTTCGATTCCCCACCGCTTGAGAATCAGACTCCCCGCAAATAGCCAGCCGACACCCAGAATCAGGCCGGCAATGGATGTGGCAATCGCAACGATGGCGAAGCTCATGTTCGTACCTTTCGCGAAGAAGGGCTAACGTTCACGATGAGCGGCCGCGCAGAAGCGGGCGGAGGCCCGCTTCTGAGTGGTCCGCTTGATCGTGGGGTTCGGCGTCATCATCCCCGCGAGCGAGTCACTGAGTTCACGGTCGGACTGCATAGAAGGCGAGCACTTGGCTCTTGATGTCCAGGATTTCGAACCGTGTAAATCCCGCCTCTTGCAGCAGCGCCTTAGTGCGTGCCGGCCCCATGCAAGTTCCCAGCCCCGGCCCTCCCTGAGCCAAGGACTGCGTCATGCAGTGAAACACACTGAAACCGTAATACATGGTGCCGATCGAGTTGCGATTGTCTTCGAGTCGATCGGCGGTCTTGGGCTCAATAACCAACAAGACTCCATCGGGCTTCAGCAGTGCGCGTATCTCCTGAAGCGTTTCCAGCGGCGCAGCGAGGTCATGAACACAGTCACACGCAGTGATCAGGTCGAACTTCTCTTCGGAACCGAGTTCGCCGGTACCTCGGGCCAAGAAACGTACCCGAGCGCTTAGTCCTTCTGCGTCGGCGTCGGTGTTTGCTTGCCGAATGGACTCACGATCCGTATCTAAACCTAGGATCGTCGCCTGAGGGAAAGCTTTTGCGAGCGTGAGCGCAACGCGGCCCACTCCGCAACCGACGTCCAACACGCAGCCGCCCGCCTCAAGGCGCTCGACAACCGCAGGAAGTGACTTGAGCCAATGTCCGACGAAGCGCTGCTCGTATTGCCCGCGATTGATCAAGTCCAAAGCCTCTACGCCGTCTGCACCGTAGTCTTCAAATGGCACCCCTCCGCCTTTTTCAAACGCGACCGCTACCCTCGATGCGACACGAAGCAGAACTGGCGCCATGCAAAACAGCCCGCCCATGAAGTGATCCGTCCCTTCAGAGGCCAACAAGAAGGCATGTTCGTCTGGCAGGCGGTATGTGTCGGCCCTCGGCTCATATTCGAGGTACCCGGCACACACCATTCCCTTCAGCCACTCTTCGACGTAGCGTGACTGCAGCTTGGTCATTCCGACAACCTCTTCCAACGTCAAAGCACCCTTTCCAGCCATAGCTCGGAAAAGGCCGGTTTTCACTCCGACAAATCCGAGCCCAGAGGTCATCGCTCCCGCCATGTCGCCGAATACTTTGTCGGCGAATGCCTTTAAGCGTTCCTTCTCCATAGACTGGTCCTCCTCAAGGATCGACCGGCGCTATTAGGTCGCGAAATGACGCCGAACGTTCAAATTGAGGGGCTGCGCGCTTTTGCGCAGTCCCTCTCGAATGCAGGGTTAGGCTGGATGCGTGAATGCAAGACCTGACCCCATAGTTGCTTCCACTCCTGATTTTAAATACATTGCCTCATGCTCCGCTTGCGAACGCGTGCGATGCGCGCACGAGGTCGGCGACGACCGCGAGCTCCTCCTCGTCGCGCGGTCCGTAGACCATCATGATGTTCGCGGGGAGGCCGTATTTTCCGGCGAGCGGGTGAAGCTCCGCCCAGCCATTGTCGATGACCGCATCGAGAATCGCGGGCGGCAACGTCATGTGCAAGCTGCCGTCGCTCGGCGGATGGAGGTGGGCGAACTCGCATTCGATCATGAACGCCCCGTGGGTCGAATGGGCGCATCCCGGCAGGTGGAACGCGCGCGCGCCGGGGACCGACACCGCGCTCGGCCCGACCGCCACGCCGGGGAGCGACCGCGCGATCGCGAAGAGCTTCTCCTGGAGGTCCAGCGGCGCATTCTGATCGAGCTGGGTGTGCGGATTTGTCGGCGTCGTCCGCGGGCATGGCCCCGCCCGCCGGTTGTCGAGGAAACTGTTCATTCAAAGGTTCTTTCGCATATATTCTTGAGTTCAATAATTAAGTGCAACACTTGGGAGAGCGGAAAGGG
>JBCKPH010000199.1:0-2286 GCA_038901755.1 Burkholderiaceae bacterium
ACAGCGACCGGCTGGACTGCTACCTGTCAGGCTCGCTTGTGCTTACCCTGGCACGCGGCACGCGATCGCCCAGCGGGGGGCGCTCCAGAATGATCGACTACCGGCACTTCATCGACTCCCTCAAGCGCAAGCCCCAGGCGTTCAAGGGGTTGGTGTTCCGTGATGAGATGTTTCCGCGTGAGGCCTACCGACGCACTTGGGAACAACTCGATCTGAGGCTGACGCAGCGCCAGGCCTGCCAGACCATCGTGGCCCTTCTTGAGATGGCCGCGCGTGACGGCGTCGAAGGCGTGCTGGCTGCGCGTCTGGACGAGTTGCTGGCCGCAGGCGAGTTGCCCGACGTGAAGCAACTGCGCGAGGAGTTTGCTCCGCGCAAGCCCGAACTGCCGCATATCACGGTGGAGATGCCCACACCCCGTTGGTATGACGCGCTGCTGCCCAGCGAACAGCTTCATGAGCAAGAGGAGGTGGCGGCATGAGCGCACCGTCCTTCGAGCCGGCACGCAATGCGCTGATGCTCAATGAACTGCGCCTGCCCACCATCGGGCGGCTGTGGACGCAGTTTGCCGAGCGCTCGGACAAAGAGGGCTGGCCTGCGGCCCGCTTTCTGGGCGGCCTGCTGGAACACGAGCTGGCCGAACGCGCCAAGCGGCGCATCGAGCGCCATCGCAATGAGTCACAGCTCGATGCGACCAAGACCCTGGCCAGCTTCGACTTCGCTGAGGTGCCGATGCTGTCCAAGGCGCACGTCATGGCGTTGGCCAGCGGTGACTCCTGGCTGGACAAGGGCGCCACCGTGCTGATCTTCGGGCCGCCCGGTGTGGGCAAAAGCCACGTAGGCTGCGGCATTGGCCACGCGCTGATCGATGCCGGATACCGGGTGCTGTACACGCGCACCAGCGAGTTGGTGCAACGCCTGCAGGCCGCCCGCCAGAGCCTTCAGTTACCCCAGGCGCTGGCCAAGCTGGACCGCTATGACCTGCTTATTCTTGACGACCTCTCTTATGTCAGACGCGACCAGGCCGAAACCAGCGTGCTGTTTGAACTGATCGCCGAGCGCTACGAGCGGCGCAGCATCCTCATCACGGCCAATCAGCCCTTCTCCGGCTGGGACAACGTGTTCCCGGATCCGGGCATGACAGTAGCCGCCATCGACCGACTGGTCCATCACTCCACGATCTTCGAGCTCAACAAGGTCGAAAGCTATCGCAGCAAGCAGGCCGCTCGTCAGCAAAAGGTCCAGCGCGACAACGACAAGGCTCAACGCCAGCGTCAATCATCAGTCAAGAACAACGACAACCATCCTGAGGAGCCCAATCCATAACCCCCTAAATTAAACCCATTCATCCCCGTCAAACCGGCCAAGATGAATGTCGCTGAACCGGCCATCCTGCTTGACGCCGTCCACATAGCATTGCACGTAATCGGCGAAGTCGGGATTGAACAGCATCGGAACATGCCCGAACAGGTCGTGGAACACGTCGGGCTCGACGATGTAGTCGAGTTCTGCGGGCGTGCGGATCCAGTCGGTGACGGGAAACTTGCGGCTTGCCAGCAGCGAAAAAAACGGAACTTCCGGAATCAGCCCGGGCACCGCGACGATTTCCCAGCCGGTGGCGCGATGCAGGCGCTCATTGATCTCCTCAAAGCGCGGAATATGGTCGCTGACACCCAACATCGGTAGCAAGCGGACAATTTCCCAGCTTGCATGGTGGGGCAATAGCGCGGCCTGGCGCTCGAACAGGCGTCGATAGATGGCGTGGTCCTGCTCGGTGTAGGAGCTGTAGGCCTGGTCGCAGGTGTAGTCGGAACGGGCGCGGGTGTAGTCGCCGCGCGGCGACCGCTCACTGGCTCCGTAGCTCGAGACCTTGAGATCCATGGTCAGGACGCCGTTTTCTGGAGCAGCACGCCACGACGCATCTGGTCCAGTTCGATGCTCTCGAACAGCGCCTTGAAGTTGCCCTCGCCGAAACCTTCATCACCCTTGCGCTGGATAAACTCGAAAAAAATCGGACCCAGCTGGTTCTCGCTGAAGATCTGCAGCAGCAGCGCGCCCTTCTTGCCGTCGATCAGGATCTTGCGCCGGCGCAGTTCAGCAACATCTTCGCCGTGCCCCGGGATGCGTTTGTCGATCAGTTCGTAGTAGGTGTCGATGGTGTCGAGCAGGCGCACGCCGCGTGCGCGCATCGCGTCCACCGTTGCCGGCAGATGATCCGAGCCAAGCGCAATGTGCTGAATGCCTTCACCATGGTAGTTGTCCAGGTACTCCTGAATCTGCCCGGCCTT
>JBCKPH010000200.1:0-2273 GCA_038901755.1 Burkholderiaceae bacterium
GCTGGCTGATCTCGGCGGCAGGCTGGCGCGGACTTGGTTTGACGGCGTCAATGCGCATGCCCTTCATCCGGCCAGGCGCAAGGTGACACCGGCGCCAGCGGTCGGCCAGCTCGACGCTATCGGTCGGCATGCTTCGCCTTGCCAACTTCGAGACCATGGCGCCGCCGATACCAATCGCCGCTGCGAGCTGCGTTCTGTTCACTGTGTTGCCTCGGTCTGAACCTGTTGAACCGTTAACCGTTAACCTAACTCAATCCCAACTCACTAACGCAGTCACGGGGTCGTTTCGTACCCGCATTGGCGAGGGGCTTGGAAGGAACCGCGACGGGGGTGGAGTCAGGCTGGCCGTGCGCGGCTGGTTGGGTCATGGCGCAGCCCTGGCATTGAAGCGGTCGGGGTCATGTTGATAAGCAGTCCACATCGCAGAGCCTGCACCGCAGCGCTGTCCGTAACGGTCGCCACGCCCTGCGGCTTGGCACGCCCTGCAAATGACGTGGTGGGTGTTGTAGGCGACCGCCAGTGCCTTCCAATCAACCCCAGGCTCTTGAAGGCGTAGTGCCTCGGGGTTATTGGTTGTTCTGCGCGCCGGCATGCCCCTGCTCGGCCAGCTTTTTAAACCCCGCAAAAGCCGTGCGGTAATCCCCACGTTGAGCTGCCGCAAACGACTGCTCTAACGTCTGCGCCTGCACCTGCACCCACGCGCCCGTGGTGAGTGCCAGCGCCAGCAACAAAGAACGGGTCAAACTTTTCATGGATGAATTCTCCCTGGGGTGAGTGCCATCAAAGCGAACAGCGCCCTAGCGGTCGAATCGCGACTCCGGCGATCAACGCGCAGACGGCGACTTCGCCGGCTCGAGCGCTACGAGAAAGGTGTCGATCCCGCCGGCGTCGAGAAAGGCAAGTGCGCAGGCGAGCGCCGGATCGACGTTCTCTTGCGCCGCTGCGCAGCGCGACTCATCCACACGCGCCTTCGGCGGCAGTGGCTCGTCCGCGCCCGGCAGCGCCTGTGCTTGATCGGCTTCGCGGCGGCGGGCGCCCGCAGTGTTTCCAGGCGCGGCCACGAGCTCGATGTCGGGGCCGACGCCCGTACGCTGCACGCTGCGCCCGGACGGACCGTGATACAGCGCGGTGGTCAGGCGCAGCGCGCCCTTGTCGGCGCCCAGCGAGACGATGGACTGGATGCTGCCCTTGCCGAAGCTGCGCTGCCCCATGACGGTCGCGCGTCCGTTTTCCTGGAGCGCGGCGGCGACGAGTTCCGCCGCCGACGCGGAGCGCCCGTCAATCAGCACCACCATCGGCACGCCGGCAAGCAGCTCGACGGGGTCAGCTTGCCAGGTGCGCTGGTTGGCATCGGTGCGGCCTCGCAGCGAAACGATTTCGCCCTTGCCCAGAAAAGCGTCTGCCGTCAGCACCGCCTGGCGGAACAGACCGCCGCTGTTGCCGCGCATGTCGAGAACGACCCCGCGGGGCGGCCGTATGGCAGTCGCGTCGGCTATGGCCTTCTCCATCGCCGCCGACACCGAGCCCGTGAAGCTTGCGAGGCGTAAGACCAGCACTTCGCCTTCGATGCTCCAACGCAGGGCCTGAGTGCGTATGGTTTCCCGCACCAGCGAAACGCCGAATTCGTCTGCGTGTCCCGCACGCCGGATCATCAACGTGATCGGGGTGCCCGGCTCGCCGCGCATCCGGGAAATGGCGTCGGTGAGCGCCATGCCTTGCACGGGCTCGCCGTCGAAACGCACGATGAGGTCGCCGCTTTGCAGCCCCGCGCGCGCCGCCGGTGTGCCGGGCATCGGGGCGACCACGCGCACGAACCCGTCAACCATGTCCACTTGCAGACCAAGGCCGCCAAAGGCGCCCGTGATGGCGCTGCGCTGGCTTGCCTGCGCACGCGGGTCGAGGTAGCGGGTATGCGGGTCGAGCGAAGCGAGCGCCGCGTTGATGGTTTTTCTGAAGACGTCCGCCGGCTCGCTTGACTGCGGCTCCAGCGGCTCGATCATCTTCAGCGCCGCGGCTATGAGCCCCGGCACGTCCACGTCCCGGGCATAGGTGCGGTGGACGCGCCGTAGCACCGTTTCGAAAAGCTCTCGGTGAAGCTCCGCCTGCTCGCCCGGTTTGACGGCTCGCATGTATGCGGACGTGAGGGGCGCCAGCAGTTCCTCGGTCACAGGCGGCGAGGCGGCGAAAGACGCACCGCCTGCGACGAGCAGGCAAACCGCGGCGGGTGCGCCAAGAATCCGGAGCAAAGGTGTCATGGGCGCGAACTCATCAAG
>JBCKPH010000201.1:0-2234 GCA_038901755.1 Burkholderiaceae bacterium
AGCGGGCAGCCCGGTCAGATGACTTCGCAATCGGCAAACAGCAGATCAACCCCGGCCTCGGCAAAATTGACCAGGTCGCCCGCTGTGGCGACACCCTGGGGCGAGGCCAGTGCCTGCTCAATCGCGGCCATCGAATCGAAACTGAGAATCGCCACCAGATGCAGCACCGACTCGCCCTGCGGCGTCATGATCGGGCCGCGACTGACTTCGTAGCTGCGCAGGCCGGGGAGGGTCTTGGCCAGCGGCACATGCTTGTTGTAATAGTGGTCGTCAAAGGCCTTGGCGTCGGCCGGCTTTTTGTACAGGGCAAATACCTTGGCCATGGATCCGTCTCCAGTGATATTGATTGTGCAAGCTTAGCCCTTAAGCGCATTGGCCGATATCTAGGAATACCCGAACCCGCTGGATCGGGCGGGACGCGGGCTCGGGCCAGCGCCCGCCAGCTTTCTTGGACGGATCGATTTCGGGTGTAATTGAAACATGGACAACAGGGTCACCGGACTTGTGCTGACCGGCGGCGGAGCACGCGCTGGTTATCAGGTCGGCGTGCTGAAAGCCGTGGCCAAGATTCGGCGCGATTGCGAGGCCCCGCCCGGCAACCCATTCCAGGTGATTGCGGGAACCTCGGCCGGCGCGATCAACGCGGCGGCGCTGGCCAGCCGGGCCGATGCATTCGACAAGGCGGTGGCTGGCCTGGTCTACATCTGGAAGCATTTCCACGCCGACCAGGTGTACCGGTCCGATTCCATCGGAGTGATCCGCACCGGCGCGCGCTGGCTCACCATGATGTCGCTCGGCTGGATGCTGGCGCGCTGGCGCCGGGCGCGGCCCCGTTCCTTGCTGGACAACAGCCCGCTGCGCGAACTGCTCAATGAATTCATTCCGCTACAGCGCGTGGCGGAGAATCTGCGTGAAGGCCATTTGCGTGCCTTGGCCGTGACCGCGTTGAGCTACGGCTCGGGCCAGCATGTCACATTCTTCGATTCCAGCCAGCCCATGACGCCCTGGGTGCGAACCCAGCGGCTGGCAGTGGCCCAGACGATCACGGTGGACCATTTGCTCGCCTCCTCGGCCATCCCCTTCATCTTCCCCGCCGCATCGTTGAACCTGGGTGACCACATCGAGTATTTTGGCGACGGCTCAATGCGCCAGTCGGCGCCGATCTCGCCGGTCATCCACCTGGGCGCCGAGCGCATCCTGGTGATTGGCGCCGGCCGCATGAACGAGCCGCCACCACCACCCGGCGGTCGCGCCGGCAGCAGCGAATATCCCAGCCTGGCCCAAATCGCCGGCCATGCCCTCTCCAACATCTTCCTCGACGCGCTGGCGGTGGACGTCGAGCGGCTGCAAAGGATCAACAACACTCTGTCGCTGCTGCCGCCGGAAATTCGGGCCAAGACCAACCTGCGCTCGCTGGATCTGCTGGTGATCGCGCCAAGCAAGCGCCTGGACGACCTGGCCGGCCGGCATCTGGACAGCCTGCCGACGCCGGTGCGCGCGTTGCTGCGCGGTGTCGGTGTATCGGGACGCGGCCATGACGCGCGCGGCGCCGCGCTGGCCAGTTACCTGCTGTTCGAGGAACCCTACACCCGCGAACTGATCGCCCTGGGCGAAGGCGATACCATGGCCAGGCGCGAAGAAGTGATCCGCTTCTTTGGCTGGGAGCGGCGCACCGGTCCGCGCGTGCTTGAGCATCAGGTGGACTTCGACGACTCGGTGTTCGAGTAGGGAAGCAGCTACCTTGTCGAATCGATGAAGGCGGTGAGTTTGTCAAGATCGTGCGACCAAAAAAGCGCCAGTCCTCGACTCTGCGCCTGTTCCAGATTCTTGACCTTGAATACGCCGGACAGCATGGCTGCGGGAACCACCTGAGCCTTCCCGAATTCAGTCAGCCAGTAATCGGCCTTGACGGCCGCGTCGTTGTTAAGCCGTTTCACGCTGTTGGTGCCGCTATTCGAAACCTTGCACTCGATGGGCATGAATCGGGTGTCGTGCAGCCTTAACACGACATCGGCCTTGCGCGCGCCAAGCAGGCATTCGGCGCAAAACTGCATGGCCTTTGGCCCCTTGACCAGCGTGTTGATGGACTCGGGTACAACCTCCGTGAAGCCGATGACACGCAAGTGATCCTTGACCCACTTTTCCTGAGCGACCTTGCCGTCGTTGCGCCGCTCGGTCGCAATTCGTTGACTTGCAAGCAAGACCGACGAAGCCAGCAGAGCCGCTTCACGCTG
>JBCKPH010000202.1:0-2195 GCA_038901755.1 Burkholderiaceae bacterium
GAAAACCTTCCTCTTCAAGCTGACGCAGGATGAGGACCAGTTCCGAATCCGCGCCAAATGCCGTCGGGGCATCAAGCCATCCATGAACGGCAGGATTTGGTTTGAAGGTCACGCCGATGTCATCCCACGAGACATCCACATTGGATGGCTTCCCGGCGGGGCCTTCGTTGTTCGAGGATTGCCGTTTACCGGCGAATGGCGACCAAGTCATTTTCTATTCCTTAAACCAACCACGACCGCTTCGGTAACCGAACCCGAGATCCTTGAGCCTCCGGGCCAGGCCCGAAGTCCGCTCTTCCGTAAACACCCACAACGCGCCGCCCCTCTCGCGCAAGTCGGCCGCTTGAACATTTGCTTGGACAAGGAACTTCTCCAAATCGGGAACGCAGGCAGCCCGATGATCGGGCTCCTTGCCAATGAGCTTGGTGAGCTTGTCGTCGAACTTCTGCTCCCAACTCTTCAAATGGCCCGGCGCGTCTCTATGGATGAGCTTGATCTCTTGGGTTCCATTTTTCAGCTCCTTGATCCATATGCCTTCCCGGGCCTTGCCCGAGGTCAAAGCCTTCAAGACCGACGGCCTCAACGCATCCCATCGGAACAGGAAGAAAGCGTGGCCGCTGACTCCGAATTCAACCGCCAGATACGCGCCTATGCGCATGACAAAGGCATTGTTGTCGGCCGTGGTCCCTTCGAGGTCCAGCAGGCGGCCCTTCGCGCGTTCACGAAAGTCCGTGAACTGCTCACCATGACGGTATTGCGCCGATGTTCCCAGCGCGAACCACATGTCCTCGACGAAGGGGGCGAAGCGCAGCCAGTAGGACAGCCGACGATGGTCGTTGATGCCATCGACGGACAGCAGCTCAAAGAAGTCCGTGATCAACCGGCGCTTGAGCCAACCGAACACCATTTCGCGAGCCTGATCGTCAGGCATTCCATCTTTGCGGACCCATGCGTCCCACTGCGAACGCCGAAGCCATGGATTGCCAAGCGTTCCCGTCGCCGCATCCCGCAATGCAGGCTGCTCGGGCCTGGCCGAACACGCCGCGTAACGAATCACCAGAATGGCCACGCACCTGATCCGCAGAGCCTCCCCCACCGTCACACCGGTTCGGCCCATGGCAATCCCAATCAGGTCCGGAAGCGCCGTCTTGAACACTTCCTCTCTGAGAAGCGCGGCCGCCTTCATCTGCGCGACGACGGCCTCTTCAATCACCCATGAATTGTCAGGGATGGAGAGATTCGACATCGCATCCCTCAGACCTGTTGAGTCTCCGCCCAACAAGGACTTGCCGAATTTTTCACAAGGTAGATTGGTCAGCAGCTCGGCATGCCGCTCCATCGATTCAAACCATGGTGGTTTGTGGTCGATGGACTTGGAAAGCCACGCCCTTTGCATCGCCAGCCACGACCGCAGACGGCGCCAGCCCTCCTTCGACTCTTCGCTCGTCCCCTTTGCTCCCAACGGAAATGTGAAATAGGATGACAGCAAGGCCTGAAAGCAACGCAAACGGCGGTGAACTGTCGACTGGCCTTCCGCAAGCTCGCCAACCTTGGTTCGGAGCTTCTCGTCAGCCAAGACGCACCAGCCGCGGGAGTCGACCGCGCCGACGCCGAGACAAATATATTTGAGATCCCGAAATCCATCAGCCTTGCCGGTTCGCTTGAAGTCGGCCACCGCCGCCATGATCGACCTCGGATCCGCATCGATGCCTGCCATACCATGCTCCTTGACGACACGGGCCCTGGCCTTCTCCATGCCCGATGGGTTTGACCATGTCTCGGGATGCTTTGCGCCTGAAGCGAACGACCTCATCAGTGCCGTTTGAAGGAGAAGGAGATCCGAGTTCATCTTAGGGCGGATTCGAACACTTCTTGCCCGGATCCAAAGGGATGACGGGCGGCGATTCGGGACTTGTGCCGAACTCCCTGAACTCCAACTTGATTTCAACCCGCCTCATGCGGGCCTCGCCGCCATCTGACGCAGTGTTGAAGGAGGAGCCGCCCACCAAGAACAACGTTTGAATTTGCCTGCGATCGCTTTCGGCCAGAGAGTCCGGCGCCTGCGAATTGAGCAAGGCGCAAAGAACCCGCTGCGAGCGCAGGTAGCTCAAATTGAGGTTGTCGAGGTAGTCGCCCGTTCGGCTTGCAAAGCCTTCGACCACCACCCTTTTGAGCCACTCCTGACACTTCGGAGC
>JBCKPH010000203.1:0-2174 GCA_038901755.1 Burkholderiaceae bacterium
TATGCAGTTCAATGCCGGGGCTCGCACCGCCCGGCGCTGCGCCTGCAGGGAGCGCTGCGTTGGCCATCGAGTAGCTGCGCCGGCTGCCGTCGCGCAGGATGAATTCGATGTACTGCCCAGGGTGACATTGCAAGCTGTCGTTGGCTGGCAACTGCAGTCGCAGCAGCATCACGTCGTGTGATTTTCTTTCCAGCAGAAGAACCCGCGAGGGCATCTTCTTGATGGTGAAAGCGCCGGCCGTCGTGACCTGTCGCGACTCAAGGATCAGGTCGGACTGGGGCACGGCGCAGCAGGTCAGGATGAACCCTGCAGCTTGTTCCGTCGCACTCAGCGCCTTGCTCTGATGCGGGCCGTGCAGCACCTCGCCCTCGAGCTTGCGGCACTTGCAGGAACCGCAGGCGCCGTCGCGGCAGCCGTAGGGCATGCCAACGCCCTGGCGTATCCCGGCGGCCAGAACGGCCTCACCCGGATTGGCCGTGAATGTGCGTCCGCTGGGCAGCACGCTGATCTGAAAACTCATCGATTCGGTATCCTTGCAAGGTTCATCGTCATCCGGAGCGCCGATTTTGCCCCTATTCCAATCGCCACTTGGCGCGCTGCCGGCTCGTTTCAGGCGTGAGCGATTGCTGATCGTTGGATGTGGCGATGTCGGTTTGCGCGCTGTGCGCGAGCTGCGAGGCCGCATGCGCGTGCTCGCCTTGACTTCATCGCCACAAAGGGTGTCCATTCTCCGGGGGCAGGGTGTGACGCCCCTGCTCGGAAATCTGGACCACGGCTCAACGCTGCGGCGTCTGGCCGGTATTGCGACCAGGGTTATCTATCTGGCACCGCCTCCCGGCACGGGCTGGACCGACCCGCGGATGGCTGCGATGGCGCGAATCTGGCGCTGCCGCGGCCGGCCGCGCTCGCTCGTCTACGGCTCCACCAGCGGCGTTTACGGTGACTGCCATGGCGAATGGGTTGATGAGACCCGATCCCCAAATCCAGGTACGGCCCGGGCGCAACGGCGTGCCGATGCCGAGGCGCAGCTTCGACTGCTTGGGCGTGCCAGTGTCGGTTGGCAGGCACAGCGCATCTGCATTCTCCGCATCCCGGGTATTTACGCGCCGGACCGGCCCGCTGGCACAGCGCGTGAACGCCTGCTCAAAGGTACGCCGGTGCTGGTAGCGAGCGACGACGTCTACACCAACCATGTCCACGCCGACGACCTGGCCCGTGCCTGCCTTGCCGCCCTCTGGAAGGGGCGCGCGCAACGGGTCTACAACGTCAACGATGACAGCAGCTTGCTAATGGGGGACTACTTTGATCTCGCGGCCGAGTTGCTGGGCCTGCCGCGCCCGCCGCGCGTTTCGCGCGACGCGGCCAGCGCGACCCTGCCGTTGGGTCTGCTGAGCTTCATGGGTGAATCGCGTCGCCTGGACAACACCCGCCTGAAACAGGAGCTCGGGCTGCGCCTGCGCTACGAAACCGTGCGGGAAGGCCTGGCGCCGCTGGCCGCGCAGCGAGGGACTTAGATCCCTGCGGGTTTGCGCATCGTGCTCATGCGATCGATCGCCTTGAGCGTGATGGTCTTGATGTCGGCGCCCTGCAAGATGGTTAGCTGAATCTCGGCGTCTGGCGCGCTCCGATCCCAGACCTTTTTGTAGAAGGCTTCCAGTGTCGCGACCCGCGCGCCGTCCACCGCGAGCACGACATCCCCGGGCTGCATGCCGGCGGCCTGCGCCGGGCTGTCACGGTTCACCCTGATCACCTGCACACGACCGCCCTGCTCGGTGGAGGTCAGGCCGAGCCAGGGGCGGCGGCTCTGGCGGCTGCTTCCTCTTTCCTGCAACTCGGCCAGGATCGGCTTGAGCAGGTCCACCGGTACAAACATGTTGCCTGGCAGGCGCCGGTTCTGTCCCAGCGCGTCGGACACGAACAGGCTGCCGATACCCAGAAGTTCACCACGCTGGTTGAAGATCGGCGCACCGCTGTGGTTGCCGCCGTTCGAGGTCACCGGCGGACTGGTGAACAGCGCCGACTCGATGTGGTACTCCCAGTAGCCGGAAAAAGGCCTCTTGCTAACCAGTTGCGTCATGCCGACGTCGCCATCGGCGCCGCCGGTCGCCACCATCAGGGCGTCACCATTTTGCGAGTCGCTCAGGCTGCCAAGCGGAACCGGCGCCACACCGCGA
>JBCKPH010000204.1:0-2147 GCA_038901755.1 Burkholderiaceae bacterium
TGAACGAGGCGACAACTACCTTGACAGGCACCGGTTGGCCCACTGCGAATCTCCTAACGCCGTGGTTCAGGGGCGCGCGGAGACCACGCCTGCAAAGCACGAGGCTGCTGTTTCGCGCGTCCCCTGCAACCACTTGTTATGCGGCATTTGATTGCGTACTGCATCGGCCTCTGATTGTCTGCTTGCGACCCGGAGCGGCCATTCGCGTCAGCCTCTTCCACAGCCATGCCGCAGGCGGATAGTGCGCCCACCGTTACGGCTTACGTTATGAAGCGAGTTCTGCTGATCGGAGATTTGCAGTGATGCGTTCGAGCACCGCGAGATCCTTGTAGGGCTGCGTCTCGGCCCATTTGGAGACCGAGAAATCGGGCCGCAGCGTCGAAACCTCCCGCGCGAACTCGCGCGCCGAGCCCTCGTTCTCGGTGGCGCGGCAGACCTCGATCAGTACCAGGCGCGCGTCGATGTCGTCGGATTTCTTGCGCATGGCCTCCTTGGCCGCCGCCGTCGCCTCGTCCCATCGCTGCAGTTCCTTGCAGCTCGCGGCAAGGATCACATTGAACCAGGGCGGGTGGACCGGCGTGATGCGCATCGCCTGCCGCATGCGATCGGCCGCATCTGCGGGTCGGCCGCAGTAGTACTGAATGTTCCCCAGGTGGGCGTTAGCGGTCGAGCAGCCGGGGCGCAACGCGACCGCGTCCCCGGCCACTTCAAGCGCCTTGTCGTGCTCGCGCCTGAGCAGGTGGATATGCGCCATGACGGTCTGCGCCTGGCCGTCCACGTCTTCCATCGGCATCGCGCGTTCGGCCCACTGCACGGCCAGCTCGAACGAGCGTGCGGGCGACGCCGTCCAGCCGCGGAAGGCGTCCCACCAATGCGTCAAGGCAACGGCGGTCGGGCCGATCGAGCTCTCGGGCGCAAGCCGCGCCACCTGCTCGAAGTTTTCGCGCGCCGCCGCATTCGCTTCCTTCTGCCCTTTCATTAACTCGTGAATGCCGCGATAAAAATACTCGCGCGCCCTCGGATGCCTGATTGCCTTGCGCCAAACCCTGGCCTGGTCGCCGCTCAACAGCTTCACGTCGAGCGCAGTCACGAGCCTCTCGGTGATCTCGTCCTGGACCTCGAGCGAATCGTTCAGCACGCGGTCGTAGTGCTCGGTCCAGATGACCTGACCCGACGAGCCGTCGATCAGGGAGGCCGTGATGCGGGCGCGCTCGCCGGACTTCTGCACGAAGCCTTGGAGCAGATAACGCACCCCCATCTCGGCCGCGGCCTGTTGCGGCGTCACATCCTTGTTGCGGTAGGTATTCGTCGTGGGGGTCCCGATGACGACCAGGCCAGCGATCTTGGCGAGCGCCCATTGGATGTCGGTGCGCAGTCCGTCGGCGAGGCAGACTTGCTCCACATCCGCGGTTGCCGTCCTGAACGGAATGATCGCGATCGACGGCAGCCCGGAGAGCTCGTCTGCGGTTCGCACGACCGCAGTTCTCGCGCGCAATACCGCTGCGCGGCCTTCGGACAGGGTGGGAACTGCGCAATGCCAGCGAACGGCGTCCGGGATGTTCTTGACCGCCTCCTCGCCCTGGTCGACGAACGTGGCCAAGACGCGCCGGCCGACCGCACCCTTTACCGCGTCGGAAACCGCGATCTGACCTGGCTCCGCGAGCGCCTGCAGCCGCGCGGCGACGTTCACCCCATCGCCGTATACCGTGCCGTCGGGCTTTTCGATGATCTCGCCCAGGTGGACACCGATTCGGAAGCGCATGCGTCTATCTTCCGGCACCTCGCTCATAGCAGTGTCGAGCTTCTGCTGGATTGCGAGCGCTGCCGACACCGCGCCCGTCGCGATATCGAAAACAGCCAGGACTGAATCCCCGGCCATGTCGATGACCCGGCCCTGGTTGGATTCGATCTGAGTTCGGAATACTGCCCGGGCGGCATCGAGCGCGGTCACGGTCGTTCGCTCGTCCGCGGCCATCAACCTGGAGTAGCCTGCCGCGTCTGCAGCCAGGATCGCCGCCAGTCGTTGCTTGAATTCAGTTCTACTCATGTGGACCGGCCCTCGCGAAGTACCGTCGCCGATGAATGATACGCCCGACGCGATTGTCGGGCGGGAAAGCCTGCGGCCTGAACGTCCGCTCCTGGCCAAT
>JBCKPH010000205.1:0-2144 GCA_038901755.1 Burkholderiaceae bacterium
TTCGCCATATCTTGGACAGTCTGGGCGCCAAACCGACCGACGTGGCCAAGATCAACACGATCTCGACCGACCGGCGCGATCGCGACGCGATCACCGCCGAACGGCTCAAGTTTTTCGGCGACCACCGACCGCCCCATACGGGGATCGTGATCACCGGGCTTGGCTCGCCCGAAGTGCTGGTCGAAGTCGAGATCGTCGTCTATCTGCCCAAACTTTAAGGACACGGCAGCGCCAACGCGGCAGCCACAAGCGCTTCGCCATAGTCGCGGCGCGCGGCCGCGAGCGAGACCTTCTGCTGGCGCAGATCGGCCGCAAGCAACGCCGGATCGCGCTCGCCCGGCGGCCCGAAGCCCCCGCCACCCAGCGTCTCGACGCGCACGGTCTCGCCCGCTTGCATGGCCATTCCGGATGCCTTCGAATGAAGCACTTCTTCTTTGTCGGTGCCCGGATTTCGCACGATGCGCGTGACGCCCGACGGCAGTCCGCCAAAAACGCCGGGGGCCGAAACGATATGCGCGTCCGAGCGCACCGACAATGTCGTGTCGTCGTTGAGGATGCGGATTTGGCGCGCCATGCCAAGACCGCCGCGATGGCGCCCTGCCCCGCCGGAATCCGGCACGAAGCAATATTCGTCGATCAGCAACGGATATTCGAGCTCGAGCGCTTCGACCGGCAAATTTGTCGAATTGACCGTATGCACATGCACGGCATCCATGCCGTCGCGATCGAGGAACGCGCCGATCCCGCCACCCATGCTTTCGGGATAGACATACGTCGTCTTGCGTCGCGGATGGTATCCGGACACGGATAAGGCGGATGTCGAATCGTTGCTCGATGCCATCGCACGCTCGATCGGCAGCGCTTGGAACAAGGCGCCGAAGACCGCCCCGCACAGTCGGTTCGACGTAACCGCGCGTGCGGCGACCGCTGCAGGCGGGCGCGGATTGACGATGGTTCCTGCGGGTGCGGAAATTCTGATCGGATCGATCGCACCTTGATTGGGCATCAGCCCCGGATCGAGGATCGCTTTGACGCAATAATAGACCGAAGCCTTTAACGCACTGTCCGGCAGATTGATGGCACCGCGCGCCTCGGGGCCCGAGCCGTCGAAATCGAACGCCAGCGTGTCGCCGCGAATGCGCGCCGTGCACACGATAGGGACCGGAATGCCCGGAAATCCGTCGTCGTCCATCGCGCGCTCGAACCGATAGTCGCCGTCGGGCAGCGCCGCGATGCGATTCTTGAGGCGCTGGCTCGTATAGAGCAACACGTCTTCGATGGCTTGGGCGACCGCCGCCCATCCCATGCGCGCGCAAAGCTGCACCAGCATCGTGCCCGCGCGCACATTGGTGCCGATTTGCGTGCGCAGATCGAGGCGTCGCTCCTCGGGGTCGCGCGTGTTGGACGCGATGAGTTCGATCAAGTCTTCGTCGATCGTGCCGCCGCGCGCGATGCGGATGACCGGCAGGCGAATGCCTTCTTCGAAAATCGTTCTCGACGTGCCCGACGTCGAACCGGGATTGCGGCCGCCGACATCGGCATGGTGCGCGATGTTGCCCGCGAAAAACCGCACCTGCCCGTCGATATGCACGGGCGTGATGATCGAAATGTCGGGCAGATGGCTGCCGCCCGCAAGATAAGGATCGTTGCAGATGAACGCGTCGCCTGGCGCCAAATCCGCCAGCCGGTAGCGTTTGATGATGGTTTCGACGGCGCCCATCATGGCGCCAAGATGGATCGGAATATGCTCGGCCTGCGCGATCAGCCGGCCGCTGGCATCGATGATCGCGGTCGAGCAATCGCGCCGCTCTTTGATGTTGGTCGAGAAGGACGAGCGGATCAGGATCGAACCCATATCCTCGGCGATCGCGAGGACGCGGTTCGAAAACACCTCCATCTGGATCGGATCGGCAATTCGCTTGCTCATGACGCGACCTTCAAAACGATGTTGCCCCATTCGTCGACGATCGCCGATTGCCCCGACAAGATCACCAGGGTGGCACTCATTTCGCTGACGATCGCGGGTCCGGCGATCGGCACGCCGATCGGCAGAAGCTCTCGGCGATAGACCGTCGCTTCCTGCCAGCCCAGCCGCGCGTCGATATAGACTTGGCGCGACGAACTGGCGGCACCGACAAGCGAAG
>JBCKPH010000206.1:0-2117 GCA_038901755.1 Burkholderiaceae bacterium
CCCGCCGCGAGGAGGTGCTCTTGGCTTCTACCGGCTTGGCCGCGCGGCAGATAAACGCTATTCGTTGGGCGTCACAAGAGAGTCCGCTCGCAGCGGTGTTGGTAGTAGTCAAACAAAGGAGACATGCATGAAGACAGAGCTGCTTTACTTGGCATTGGTCACGGCATTTACTGGCCTCTTGTGGGTGCCATACATACTCGATCGAATCGCCGTGCGCGGCCTCGGAGACACAGTGGGGTACCCAGAGAATCCGAAACCTCAATCACCCTGGGCCCAACGCCTCATGAAGGCCCACGTCAACGCGGTGGAGAACCTGGTCGTCTTCGCGGCCTTGATCCTGCTCGTCCATGCCATGGGCATCACCAGTGCCGCTATCGCCACGGCCGCCGTGGTCTACTTTTGGGCCCGTGTCGTTCACGCACTCTCCTACACCTTTGGTGTGCCATGGGTTCGAACGCTCGCCTTCGCTGTCGGCTTCTTCGCGCAAGCGGTCGTCGCGTGGCAACTATTGGTTCGCTAGGTCAACTGACGCCCAACCCGCGAACCTGCGATAGCTGTCAAACCTGAGGAGGAGATCATGGCCAAGGCATATTTGGTTCTCAGCTACCATTCCGCTTCCGACGAAAAGGCACTACAGGAGTATGCGAAGCTCGCGCTTCCTGCGATACAGGGCGCCGGCGGCCGGTATTTAGCTCGCGGTATGCCAGCCAAGACCTACGAGGCTGGGCTTAACCAGCGCACAGTAATTATCGAGTTTGACAGCGTCGCGCAGGTAATCGCGGCGCACGACAGTCCAGCCTACCAGACCGCGCTCAAAGCGCTCGGGAGCACCGCGAAACGGGACGTGCGCGTTGTCGAAGGGATCGGCTGACCGGAACGCGAGAACGTCTCCTGGTTCAGGCATGGCGCAGGTTTTCGGGTACGGGATTTTGCTCGGTTGCGTGGTCCCATGCGTGAGCCGCAATACGCCACGTACCATCGCTCTTTACCAATAGGTAGCCGCTCACATCGTGGTTGACCTCAGTATCATTCTCCAACATCCGCGATGCGGCCAACACTACGGCTACGTTGCCGAAGACCAGAATTTGCATCCCGAGCGTAGTCTCCTCGAACGAACGGAGCGTGCCTTGGGCAACTCCACTCATGCGCGCAATGAACGCCTCAAGCGTCTGGCGGCGCACCGGTCGGGCTGCTGGAAAGAGCGAGGCATCGGGCAGGAAGTCGGACGCGAATGCGTCCCAATCCGCAGATGTGCCAGGCGTCCATCGCAGGCCTTGGAAATGAGCACCGATCAAGGCTCTGATCGCTCGCGCGTCGCCGCTCTCGTTGACGGCCGCCATATCACTGCCTCCCTCCGTCACCGGCGATGTCCCAGAAGTTGTTGAACGCATGATCTGAAGGTGGCGGTTCCTTTCGCCTGCATGTGAACATCCAGGTGCCTAGCAAGCAAAGAAAGGAACCACCGAAACGCAAGTCTCGCATGAAACCCGCGCTGCGGGTTGTACCGGTTGCCCAAGTGCAGCTCTCGTTGGCTGTGGGCGGTGTGCTGCGCGACGTGCGGCACGCCTTCTACGGGCTGTGTGTGAACGCCGGCAAGCAGGTGCTGGCGGCCATGATGGAGGCCGACCGCGTGTGGCCTTGTGCGGCGCGACAGCGCTGCGACTGTGCCCGGCTGTTGGGAGCCCCATGGGGGCGGACGGGACGGCGGGCGGGGCTGTTTCGTAGTGCTTGGCAGCAGGCCACTGAACAGAACCCTGCGCGAAGCGC
This sequence comes from Burkholderiaceae bacterium, assembly GCA_038901755.1. GTDB lineage: Bacteria > Pseudomonadota > Gammaproteobacteria > Burkholderiales > Burkholderiaceae_C > JBCKPE01. The sequence continues at coordinate 1,768 of JBCKPH010000206.1, forward strand.
CCGGCTGAGGTCAAGGCGCCACGCAAACGACAGAGTGCAGGGGGACGGTGGCGCGTAGGGCGGGCGCTTGGCATTGACGCGAATCCAGGCCATGAGTGCAAGAGGCGAAGCCTACCGGGGCGGGGTTGAAGCGGCCAGGCAGGGCAACGGTGGTATAGGCGATGGATGGGACTCCCGCCGGGTGATTGGCGGGATGCGTCCCACACCCTAACGTATGCGTGTTGGTGCCGTGTTAATCACGGGCAGACTACGTTCGCTTCAGGGGTGCGCCGCAGGCGGCGCGTCCGCTGCAAGCGCTTGTTGGGCGGCATTGGTTGCCAAGTCTCCAATGATCTGGGCTACTTCCTCGA
>JBCKPH010000207.1:0-2109 GCA_038901755.1 Burkholderiaceae bacterium
CCGTCACAAGGGCTTGCGGCAGTTTTTTGAGACCGGCAGCAAGACGGGCATTCAGCCGGCGCACGGCCCGAGGTTGCGTTTGCAACTGGCCAAGTTGAATTCCGCGAAGAGTGAGAAAGACCTGTCTTTGCCCGGCTGGAGGTTGCACCGACTGAGCACCGGGCATTGGTCGGTCTGGGTCAACGGCAATTGGCGCGTGACTTTCGGCTTTGTGGATGGCGACGCATTTTTGATCGATTACCAGGATGATCACTAGGAGCAAACCTCATGGCTCGCATGCACAACCCACCCCACCCCGGTGAAGTCCTGCGCGACGGCGTGTTCACCGACACGGGCATTACCGTGACTGCCTTTGCGCAGCGCATCGGCGTCACGCGCGTTACCCTGTCCAACCTGCTCAACGGGAAAAACGGTGTCAGTTCAGACATGGCGTTGCGCCTCGCGGCCGCCTTGGGCGGAAGCCCCGAGAGCTGGCTGCATTTGCAGGCTGCCTACGACTTGCATGTTTCCGAGAAGATGTTGCGCAGGCAGGTCGCCAAGATTGAGCCGCTGCCGACGAAGGACGGCGTCCCAGCTTGAAAGCTTGCCTTGACTGACAGCGGAACCCGCCAGCGTCTCGCCGCCATCCTGGCTGCCGACGCGGCCGGCTATTCAAGGCTGATGTCGCTCGATGAGCGCGCTACCGTGGCGGCGCTGGATGCCGCGCGTACCGTGTTCCGCTCGCAGATCGAGGCGAACCAGGGCCGCGTCATCGACATGGCCGGCGATTCGGTGCTGGCGGTGTTCGAGACAGCGACCGGGGCCGTAGCGGCAGCTCTTGCCGTGCAGGTCGAACTTGCAACGCAGACCGCCGACGTTCCCGAGGATCGGCGCATGCGGTTTCGCATCGGCATTCATCTGGGCGACGTGATCGAGAAGGCCGACGGCAGCATCTACGGCGACGGCGTCAACATCGCGGCACGACTTGAAGGCTTGGCCGAACCGGGTGGCATCACGGTGTCGGAATCGGTGCAGGTGGCAGTGCGCAGCCGCGTCGCCGCCAGCTTTGAAGACCTTGGCGAGCAGCAGGTGAAGAACATCGCCCAGCCAGTCCACGCCTACCGGATCGCCACCGGGGCGCCTGCGAGCGGCGCCGAACCCACCAGACGCGGCAACGCCCTGTACGACAAACCATCGGTCGCGGTGCTGCCGTTTACCAACATGAGCGGCGACCCGGAACAGGAGTACTTCAGCGACGGGCTTACCGAAGACATCATCACCGCATTGGCGGCCTGGCGCTCCTTTCCGGTGATCTCGCGCAACTCGACATTCGCCTACAAGGGGCAGTCGCCCGACGTGCGCAAGGTGGCGCAGGAGTTGGGAGCTCGCTATGTGCTGGAGGGCAGTGTGCGCAAGGCCGGCAGCCGCTTGCGCATCACCGGGCAGCTGATCGACGGGCTGAGCGGCAACCACCTCTGGGCCGAAAAGTACGACCGCGATTTCCATGACCTGTTCGCGGTGCAGGACGAGATCACCTCGCGCATCGTCGCAGCGATCGAGCCCGAGCTGAGCAGCGCTGAAATCCGGCAGATCGTCAAACGCCCGGCGGGCAGCTTCACGGCATGGGACTTGTATGTACGCGGTATCGCCAATATGCCAAGCTACGGGCGCAAGCGTGCCGAAACCAAGAAGTTTTTCGAGCAGGCCATCGCCGAGGACCCGGGTTTCGTCGATGCCATCACCGCGCTGGCCATGTGCCACAGCGCCGACGTGTACTCCTCGCGCGCCGACGATGTCGACGCCTCCAAGGCTGCCATGTTCACATTGGGCCAGCGCGCCCTGACCATCGACGCGCGGCATTTCCGGGCCCACATCGTGATGGGCATGGCGCTTTTCTGGCGCGGCGACATCGACAAATCGGTCGAGGCGGGGCGTAAGGCGGTCGCACTTAACCCGAGTTCGGTGGAGGGCTACGAATTCCTTTCAACCGCGCTCGCCCATCTTGGCCTGGCGCGCGAGGCCGAGGACTCTGCGCGACTGTGCTTCAAGCTCGCGCCGATCGATCCGCGTTCCCACCATCACCATTTCATGCTGGCGCAGGCCCTGCTTGGCCAGCGCCGCTTTGCCGAG
>JBCKPH010000208.1:0-2105 GCA_038901755.1 Burkholderiaceae bacterium
TGACCACCACCGTCGGAGACATCTTCCTCGCACGCCAGCCGATTCTGGATCGTAGCCAAAGTATCGTGGCGTATGAATTACTCTTTCGCAGCGGCCATCAAAATTTCGCGCAAATTGAAAACGAGCTGAGCGCCACGGCCAGCGTGATCATCTCGCTCTTCAATGAGATGGGCGTGCAATCCGTGCTGGGCAATGAACGCGGCTTTATCAATGTCGGCAGCACGTTCCTGATGAGCGACATGATAGAGCTATTGCCCCCAGACCAAATCGTCATTGAATTACTGGAAACCATCGAAATCACGCCCACTATTTTGGAACGTTGCCGCACGCTAAAAAAACAGGGCTTCTCACTGGCGCTCGATGATTTTTCCATCATGAAAGAGCAGTACAAACTCTTACTCCCGATCGTCGATATAATCAAAGTCGATTTGATGCAACTCAGTTCGGATGAGCTGACAAAGACCACACGCAAACTCCGCGAGTACCCCGCCAAATTGCTCGCTGAAAAAACGGAAACGCGCGAGCAATTCGAGCATTGCAAGCAACTCGGGTTTCATTTCTTCCAAGGCTATTATTTTGCCAAGCCCGTCATCCTCACCGGCAAACGAGTCGAACCTTGGGCCGTCGCCTTATTCAAGCTACTCGGCCTCGTCTTGGACGATGCCTCCAGCGAAGCGCTGGAGGGCGTCATCAAAGGCGATTCCAACCTCACCTACAACCTGCTGAAACTGGTGAATTCCGTTGGGATCGGCGTAAGCCGAAAAATAGACACGCTCGCCAAAGCCATCATCGTGGTTGGCCGGCGTCAACTGCAACGTTGGGTGCAACTGCTGCTGTATACCATCAGTGTCAAAGGGCAAACCTCCAGTCCCTTAATGCAGCTAGCCGCGACACGCGCCAAGATATTGGAAATACTCTGCCGATGCATGAATAACCAAGATACCGCCATACAAGAGCGCGCTTTTATTACCGGCTCGTTTTCCTTACTCGACACTTTGCTGTCGATGCCGATGGCCGATGTCATGGCCGAACTTAGCCTGCATGAGGATGTGAAGCTGGCCTTGCTTGAACGCACGGGGCCGCTCGGCCAGTTACTGAAGCTCATCGAGTCGCTGGAGAAAGGTGATATTGAATCGGTCGAGGCAATACTGAATACGCTGCCCGGGCTAGATTCCCATATGCTGAATGAAGCCCAAATGGCGGCGATCCGTTGGGTTAGCAGTCTTAGCGAAGCGAAATAAATTTCGTAGCGAGGACCTAATCTGCAAACCGCTGTCAGCACGCGTAGGGCGCAATAACCGAAGGGCATTGCGCCCTACGCGTGCTGGATATGAGCTTAGGCTAATGAAAATTCACAGTAAATTTGACGAAGAACCGGAAATACACATTGCCGCGCTCAAGATACAGTTCGGCTTTGCATGCCGTCGACGCGCGGTTTGATGAGAATGGGCAGGTAAAGCAAGAAAAATAGCGCGTAGGCACTGATCAAAAATGCTTGCGCAACCGCTAGCCAGATTAAGTAGTCGGCCCTGCAAAAGCCCGGTAACCCGCATGAATCCTCAGTTGTTTTGGTAAATGCGGTACACCAAATCTCTCGATAAACGTTATAGGAGGAGTTAATTTCTGGGGGATCTTGGTCATGAGCACGCCCGATTTTTTCCACTCCCGCCTGGATGCCATGATCGATATGCGACACCCCTTGGCGGTGCTGGCGCAGCGACTTCCCTGGGGCCGAATCGAACCAGCGCTGGCAGCCAAATTCACCCACTAGGAGCGACCCGCCCAGCGAGAGCTTTCCGAGGATTTGTTGGGTCAGCATGTCGTGGAGTTCGGCGCTGGCCTGAGCAACGCCGGACGGCCCCGCTTGTCCATTCGGCTCAAGGCCAGCATCGAGACGGCAGTTCAGATCAAGGCCATCAAGCCCGCCGAGTTGGAGCGCGTGATCGTCGATACGACGGTGCAGGAGAAAGCGATCGCGCACCCGGTGGACAGTCGGCTTTTGGAGACCCTGCGGCACAAGGCCGGCGGCTACGCGCACGCGAAACAGTTTCAGCGCCTGAAGAAGGTCGTGAAACGCCAACCCACCATCCTGGGCGTGGTCAGTC
>JBCKPH010000209.1:0-2100 GCA_038901755.1 Burkholderiaceae bacterium
CCCCTGGCGTCCAGGTTTGCGAGGGTCGCGCAAGCGCGAAAAGGCGGTCCAGAAACGGGCGTCCTGGGTCGTCGCAAAGTTGATGCGCATCAAGGTACTGGGTTTGTGACCGGCATGAAACAGCGCGCCAGGGGCGAGCAGGTAGCCCTCGTCCAGCATGCGCTGCGCCAGCGCATCCGTGTCGACACCGGTATCGACCCAGCCGAACAGCCCGCTCGGTTCGGACGCAAACCTGCAGCCCGCCGCCAGCGCGAGCTTCACGCTGCGGCTGCGCGCCGCATCGAGCTTGCCGCGCAGCCGTTCGGCGTGGCGCCGCAACTGCCCCTGCTCGATGCAGATCGCCAAGGCCTTTTCAAACAGCGCCGGTGTCGTCAGGGTGGTCAGCAGCTTGGTGTCAAGCAGTCGCTCGGTCAGCGCCGGATGCGCAGCAAGAAAACCGACGCGCCAGTTCGGCGCAAGGATCTTGGCGAAGCCGCTGACGTAGATGGTTCGCTGCAGCCCATCGAGCGCGCACAGCCGGGTCGCGTGTTCCGGGGCAAGATAGCTGTAGCTGTCATCCTCGACGATATGGAACTGGTAGCGGTTCGCCAACTCCAGGAGCCGATGCGCGCTGCCTGGCGAAAGCGAATAGCCGGTCGGGTTATGCAACACGCTGACGCTGACGAACAGTTTGGGCGCATGGGCTTCACCGAAACGCGCGATCACGGCAAGATCGGGCCCCTCGGGGCCACGGGGCACGGGCAGGATACGCATGCCCAGTGCCTCGAGCCGGGCGTACTCGACGGCCCAGCCCGGTTCCTCCACCATCACCGGGTCACCGGCTCGCAACAGCGTGCGGCTGACCAGATCCAGCGCATGGGTCGCCCCGACGGTGGTGACAATCTGCTCGGGCCGAGCCTGAATCTGGATCACGCCCAACCTCTGCGACAAGGCCTTGCGCAGGCCAAGGTCGCCAGCGGGTTCGCCGTATTGCAGGGAAAAGCGCAGCAGCGCGCGGCTGCTGGTCAGCTTGCGCAATGCCGCGGGCAAGAACTCGGACTCCAGCCACTCGGGCGGGAACACGCCCGTGCCCGGCTGCGGCTTGTCGCTGACGCCTTGAAACATGCCTCGGATCAGTGCTGTCGCGTGCGAGGGACCGGACCGTCCCAGCCCAGTCCCGATCCAGCCAGACTCGGCCGGCGCGGGCGCGGCGCGGCGCGCTGAGGCATTGGCCAGGCCGACCTCAATGCGCCGTTCGGCCTCTGGCGCCGCGGCCGCCGGTCGCGCGCCCCGCACGAAGAAGCCACGGTTCTTGCGCGACTCCACCAGCCCCTGGGCCAGCAGCTGGTCGTAGGCCGCGACCACCGTGTGCGGACTCACCCCATGCTGGCGCGCGCAATCGCGGATCGAGGGCAGGCGAGCTCCGGAGGCCAGCAAGCGGTCGCGGATGCGCTCGGCGAAACGCGCGGCAAGTTGCTCGGTCAGGGACTGGGAGCTGGTCCTGGTCAGCATGGACTGAATCACGTGTGTCAGGCGATTGACCAATACAGATTAACAACTGAACCGTACAACTGTATCAGTCTTGTACCGGTGACAAGCATAGAGTGCGATCCATGAGTTGGCAAGAGTACACAGCGCTGCTTGTTTTTTGCACGGTGATGAGTTTCACGCCCGGTCCCAACACCATGTTGTCCGCCGCGTTGGCGGCCAATCACGGCCTGCGGCGCGCGCTGCGCTTTTGCCTTGCCGTGCCGGCCGGCTGGACGCTGCTGATGCTGGCCTGCGCGCTCGGTCTCGGAGTGTTGATCGATGGCGCGCCAAGCCTGCGCCTGTTGATCCAGTGGATCGGCATCGCCTACTTGATCTGGCTGGCCTTCAAGCTGGCGCGCACGCGCCAGATCGTTGCGGCCAACCCGGCGGTTATCGACGTGGGTTTCTGGCAGGGCGCGATGCTTCAGTTCGTCAACATCAAGGCCTGGATGTTGGCCCTGACCTTGACCGCCGGCTGGGTCGCGCCGGGGCCGAACCCCGAAACTCGGCTGTTGATCGTTGTCCTGACCATGCTCGTTTTCACCTTTGCCAGCAATTTCAGCTACGCGCTGGTGGGCTCGCTGTTGCGCG
>JBCKPH010000210.1:0-2059 GCA_038901755.1 Burkholderiaceae bacterium
CCTCGACGGGCGCAAACGTCGTCGCGGCGCTTCGGATTGCTGAACGACTCGGCCCACAAGCAACCGTCGCCACGATAGTTGTCGATTCTGGGTTGCGCTACCTCAGTACCGACGTGTTCCGGATCTGATCGTGCCCAATGCGGCCTAAACGGGTAGCCGGAGGTTTCTAGCCTCCAGCCCCCACACCACCCACCGTGCGGGTCCGCAGTGGGCGGTTCAACAAGCTGGCTTGCACGACGAAGTCTTGTTCTGCGTGTAGCCCTGGGCCTTGCACCACAGGTCTTTCACGCTCAGTAGTCCCTGCGCTGCCAACCACGTGTTGTTTAACGCCTGTTGCGTCACCGGGGTTCGCGCCATGTGCCAGTAGCTCTTGCTACTCACACCATGCTGGATCGCTGACTTCAGGCGCACGCCCAAAGCCAACAGGTTCTTGATCTTCGTGCGCGCCCAGCGCCACTGTTTCCAGTAGCACATACGGATACGCCTTCTGATCCACTCCTCCAGTTCGGGAACAGGTCGGTAGTATTGGCTGATGCCAAAGTAGCCCAACCAGCCCCGCAGGTATTGCCCCAGTTTGTGCAGCCGGTACGCCATCGACACCCCCCAGCTTCTCCCCGTCAGCTCCTTGATCCGGTGCTTGAAGTTCGCTTCGGACTTTTCAGTCCAGCGTATCTTCTTGCCCTTGATCGTTAAGCCCAGGAAGCTGCATTCGCTCATCGGTGCCACTTTGCTTTTGGCAAGGTTGACCGTGAGTTTGAGGGTGCGCTCCAGATACCGTGTCAGACTGCCCATGACACGCTCGCCCACACGCTTGGACTTGACCAGAACGATCAAATCGTCGGCATAGCGGGCAAAGCGGTGTCCCCTGTGCTCCAACTCCAGATCGAGTTGGTGCAGCAGGATATTGGCCAACAGTGGCGAGAGTGGCCCCCCTTGGGGTGTACCCACCTCGCTGGGTTCTATGTGCCCACCGACCAGCCCACCGGCGCGCAAGTAGCGTCCAATCAAAGCCAGCAACCGTTTGTCGCCAATGGTGCGGCCCAGCAGGCTCATCAACAGGTCATGGTTGACGGTGTCGAAGAACTTGGTCAGGTCGATGTCCACGGCGACGGGGTAGCCGTCTTTGACGTAGGAGCGCACCTGGCGAATCGCCTGGTGTGCGTTGCAGCCGGGTCGAAAGCCAAAACTCGATACCGAGAAGGTCGGATCGAATATCGGCGTGAGCACTTGGGCGATAGCCTGCTGGATGACTCGGTCCATCACGGTCGGAATCCCCAGCATTCGTTTGCCGCCGTCCGGTTTGGGTATTTCTACCCTTCGCACGGCCTGCGGCTGGTATCGCCCATCTTTGATCTGTGCGCGCAGCTCTGGCCAGTGCGCACGCAATTCGGCGGGAAATTCCTCAATGGTCACGCCGTCAATGCCCGGCGCCCCTTTGTTGGCTTTCACCCGTTTCCATGCGCTGCGCAGGTTGTCGCTGTTCAGCACTGCTTGCAACAGATCTTGGTTGATCGCTTTCACTTCGTCTTGTCTCAAGGCTCGGTGCGTGGCCCGTGCCGATGCATCTCCCCCGGTCGGGTTCGGTGATGCGTTCGAGTTGGCCACGTCTGCTCCTTGTATCTCATTGTTCAGCCCTTCATTGGCCCGACTCCTGGCCAATTACTATGGCGTCTGCTGACTTCTGCATCGTCACGGCCCGCATTGCTGCGGGTCGCGCTGTACTTCTGGATGATGTTGCTGCCGCTTTCTTCGACACGCAGCGGGCAGCTCGCCACGGCGCTTGGGTCTTGGTATCCCGGTTGAACCGATCCGGGTTGGGTCATCATCCAGTTGCACCGCACGCGGTGCAGATCTCCCCAGGTAAGGACGCGAACGTTCCATGCGCAAGCGCCGCATTTACCATGCCCACTGAACCAAAGGGCTTTGTCGTCATGTGCCAACTCGCCCCGCAGGCTTGGCCTTGTATGCGGTTTCTGTTCGTCGCCTCGCACTTTTGCACTCGGGCTTCCTCCAGACAAGCCCTCGCGGGCCTGCCCTTGCCGTCGGCTAGTGGTTAAGA
>JBCKPH010000211.1:0-2051 GCA_038901755.1 Burkholderiaceae bacterium
CAGCCAGCCGCCCATGCGGTCGCCGTCCATCAGAATCAGGGCGTAGTAGGTTTCGGGGCGACTGTCGCCGAACAGCCTGCGCAGCGTGGCATCCAGTTGATAACCGCCGTCGGTCTGCTCCTGGTTGGCCTCCAGCAAGGACGGCAATCGTTTCAAGGTGTCTTGCTGCGCTTCGGGCAGGCGATGCAGCTTGCGCATCAGCGCCTTGGGCAGCGTCACGCGCTCGTGCTGGGCCGCAGGCGAGGCCAGCGCCAGCAGGGCCGCTTGCTGCTCGGTGGACAGCGCTGAATCGACCAGTTTTTCCAGTGTGGTGGACAACGCCAGTGCATGGGTGCTGACAACAAAGCGCCGCACATCGCTGCCGGTAAGTTTGCCAACGCGCTCGGCAAACAGCGTGGGCCACATGCGCTTGAGCGTCGCAATGGCACCGAGGTGTTCGCCAGCCTTGACCCAGGATTTCGGGGTCTTGGCCAGCTTGCCCCACACGCTGCGCGCTTCGCGTTCTTTGCGGCTGAGTTCGAGCAAACTGCGGTCCTCAGTCAACCACTCGGCTTCGCCGGTGAGCGTGCAGCGGTGGCCCACTTCCAGCAAGGGGGCGAACGGCCGCGTGGCCTTGGCCGCGCTCAGGGCGCGTTCGGCCAGTTCATAAACGGCGGGGTACAGGATGCCGGTGTTGGGCTGCCAGAACTGCAAGCCGTCGAGCTTGAGTTCGCTCGTCAGCACGCCCCAGGCTTCGGGCTTGAAAACGCCTTGCTGCTTTAAGTCGGGGTGAATGCTGTCCAGCGCCACGTGCAGTCGCGCGCAGGCGCTGGCCACGTCTTTGCAGCCGTCGCCATCAATGGGCCAGGTGGCAGCGGCCCAATAGGCTTCGGGAAAGCCGAGCAGTTGCGCGTTGATCTGGGCACGGGTGACATCCGTCATGGGCACGCCCGCCGCGTCGAAGGCACGCCCGGCCGCCTCCAGCGTCCAGTTTTTTGCGGCATGCCGGATGGCGGCAATGGCTCGTTCGGCCAAGGCTGCTGCTTGCCGCGATGGCACGATGGCCATGAACTTGTTTGGCAGGCTGGCGGCGAACAACGGGTTGGTGTCGGTGCGGTCTAGCAGTAATTCGGCATCGATGTCGCCGAATAGTTGCTTGAAGGCGTCGCCGCCGCCATCCGGTTCCATCAGCCATGCGTCCACCACGGGCACGCCGCGCAGCGCGGGGAAGACCATCACGTCCGGCCCCAGGTGGCTAACAATCGGTTTCATCGCCTCCCACACCAGACTGGAGAGCAGGTGTGAGCCGGCCCACAGGTCGGACGTGGAGCGCGCTTGGCCGATGAAGCTCTGCACCGGACCAAAGCTCATGATGAGAAGTGCAGGCTGATCCGGACCTTGTTCGTCACCCAAAAGTGCGGTGTGGATTGCCGACACGGTATCCAGATGCGACCAGATGCTGTGGTCCGGCGTGCGCGAATCAGCAGGCAGCATGGGCCACAACACGCCAAGTTGGTCGGCATGGCGGCCAGCTTCGGGGCCGAAGCGCCAGAAGGCGAGAAAAGTTTTGCGGTGGTCGTCCTGGATCAGGCTTTCGAAATGAGCCTGGCTGACGGTCTTGACCTGGTTGTAATCCACGTCGAGGTCGACCGAACCGGGCTTGAGCCGCTCGCCCGAAAGCGGATGGATCAACTCCGGTTCTTTTGCGAACCTGACCGCCTCGAACTGCGGATAGTGCTGCGCGTCGTCGCCACGCGGCCAATTGGGTCGGTCGGCCGCGGCAGCCAGCCAATCAGCCCGTTTGTCGAATTCATGTTTGCTGATATCCAGCTTTCGCATCAGGTCGCGTACGGTTCCTCCCTCGTGACCTGCCGGGTCGCGCATCAGCACGAGCTGCTTTTCGGCCGGGTCGTGCAGCCAGGCGACGAGTTTCTTGGCGTAGTCGGTCATGTCAGGTGGCTCCAGCGAGGCGGATCAGGCCGTTGCTTTTTTGGGCATCAAGCAAACGATGTACTTCAGCCCAAATTTTGGTTTGGTCTGGAACGCGTGCATTGACCGCCTGAAGCATCTTT
>JBCKPH010000212.1:0-2035 GCA_038901755.1 Burkholderiaceae bacterium
TTCGAGCACCGGCCGCTTTCGGTGTTCAGCACCTATCCCGAGTTCCAGCAGGTCAACCCGGTGGTCAAGGCGCCCACCCTGGTCTGCGACGACGGCGTGGTGTTGATGGATTCGACGCTGATCCTGGAGTACGCCGAAGGCCTGGCCGCGGCGCGCCGCGGCCTGATGCCAACGCGACCGGCAGATCGCCAGCATGCCTTTCGCGTGCTGGGGCTGGCCCTGGCTGTATGTGAGAAGAGCGGGCAGATCATCTACGAACGCATGCGACCCGCCGGAAAAATGGATGAGGCATGGACGGCAAGAGTGACCGAACAGCTGCTGGCGGCCTGTCAGGCGCTGGAGACTGAAGTCCGCGCCAGGCCGCTCGCCGTCACCAGTGACAGCATCGACCAGGCTGGTGTGACGACAGCGGTCGCCTGGCAATTCACGCAGCACAAGATTGCTGACCTGGTGCACGCCAGCGACCATCCGGCCCTAGCGGAATACTCAGCGCGCGCCGAGCAACTCGCCGAGTTCAAAGCGGCGCCGCCCGGGCCAGGCAGTTACCGCCAGGGCGGCTGAGCATCGCGTTAGCGGTAGGCTACGCCAGAACGCCCGGCCCGCAATCCGGCTGCTGCTCGACTGCCCTGCCATGGCCTGTGGTGAAATGGCCGCCATCCTCGGGAGAACACGCGGGTGAGCCAAGTCCTGATCAACCAGTACCTTGCCGAGCTCGACCGGCTCAAGAAGGTCGGCGGCACGCACCGTGAATCGGTGGTGCGTGAGGCGTTCAAGGATCTGCTTGTTCCCGCCGACGCCCATCTGACCAGTGGCGACGAAAATCCCTGGAATCGCGGGATCGGTGCGGGTTGTGGCTCGATGGTCCCCGGTCAGTCAAAATCGGCGCTGCTGGTCAAAATTCACGTCGGCGCCAACAGCTGACTTCAGCGCGATAGCCTGTTGGTGCCGACGCGAAATTGACCCACTGCGCCGATTTTGACTGACCCACCGCCAGCGTGTCAGTCACCGCTGTCGGCAACGGTTTGCGGTCGTTGCAAGCGGGTCAACGATTTCCGGCATCCTGGGTCAATTTCGCGTCGGCGACGACAGCAGATTGCATCATTGACTCAAAAGAGCAGTGGGCCGGAAGCGAGGTATTGATCCAAACGTCCGAACGATGCGGTGGTGAGAAAATGCGCGTAACCTGTCAGCCGCAATCCGGCTTGCAGCGAAAAGCGGATCGCTTCATGGTTAATGCCGGGGACGATGATGCGAATTGATTCGGACTGCTCCGCCGCTTCACCGCAGGCCATGATGAGCATGGCCCTCGCAGATTGAGGCTCTATCCAAGCTGCCGGGCCGATGTTTCCACCGTCAAGATAGTAATAGCCTATCAGTCGCCCCCCACGCAGCACTTGCCTTCCGCGATAACCTGCGCGAAAGAGCCAGAATCTATGATCCGTTTCTCGACCCGTAGCGCGAATCTCTTCGTCTAACTTCGTTGCCGCCTCGAGGGAGAGTGGCTGCGCCTCATATCCTGCGGGCTTCTCTAGCGGATTAGAGGCTGATCCGCCAAACATGAGAATTTGATAACCCGGCAGCATGCCCATCTTCAAGTAGCTGGCAATTGCGGAATCATCTATTGATGACCAGACGAAGAAAGTGCGCGCGCCTGCTTGTTCGCCACCGGCCCAAACTCGCTTCAGCAACTGCCCGCCGACCTTCTGCCGTTGCAGAGCAGGAAGCACCCAGAAACCTGAAAGAAACCACAAGTCGTCTCGCACGACCGCATGGCAAATAGCTCCGATCTGCCCGTCGACTTCGCCTACATAAAAGATGCCTGTCTGGAAAATATGGTGAAAACATGCTTCAGTAGCTTCGCGGTCAAGTGAAGGCGCTGCGGCTCCACGGCGAGCGTGCATCTCGTCACGCGAGGTGAAAAATACTTCCACCGTTTCAGGTATTTCATCTTCACGAACTGGCCGGTAGTCAACTGTCGGCATCTTTCTTTCCCTAGCAAATTCACGAGACGGATAGGAATTCCAACCGCATGAGC
>JBCKPH010000213.1:0-2018 GCA_038901755.1 Burkholderiaceae bacterium
CGTTTCGCACTCGCCGCCTAAAAACCGGTGAGCCTCACAACAGCAGGCCGATGGGCTGGGCAAGGGTGAATTGGCGCAAGTCATGACGTCCCGGCTGTGAGGTCATTCACATCGGCTGGTCCCCGCGCGTGCACCTTGCGCGGGGGCGAGATTCAAGGGTGCTGGCGTCCTGTGTAGCGTGCCGCTGCGCGATACAGGAGGCGAGACTTAAACCAGACGGCTACACATGTAGAACTGCTCGAAGAAGGCTTGCGGACGCGGGTTCGACTCCCGCCAGCTCCACCATGACAAGGACCCGGAGAACCTCCGGGCCCTTTTTGCTGGCCGGATCGCCAGTGTCGGCGCGGTTTCAGGCCGCTTCCGGAATGTGGATTACTTTGGCGGCTCGTTCAGTTCATAACTGGTGCTCCGTCCACCCGCTGCAGACTTGGTTAGGACGCCGTACGCCAGCAACTTATTGATGTCGCGCAGGGCCGTGTCCGCGGAGCACTTGGCTATTCGTCCCCACTTGCTGCTGCTGAGCTTGCCGTCGAAGCCGTCAAGTAAAAGATTGAGCAGCTTGACCTGCCGCTCATTCAAGGGCATGGTGGCCCAGTGTTGCCAGAAGCGCGTTTTCACCAGCACGGCATCGAGCGCGTGTTGGGCGCTGTCCAGGGCACGCTGCAGCGTTGCCAGGAACCACGACAGCCACTCGGTAACGTCGAGCGCGCCCTTTTGGGTGCGTTCCAGCACGTGGTAGTAGGCCTTGCGCTCGCGCTGGATCTGCGCCGACAAGCTGTAAAAGCGCTGCGGACTGCCATCGGCACGGGCCAGGAACAGGTCGCCTACGGCGCGGGCGATGCGGCCATTGCCGTCGCCAAACGGGTGCAACGTCACGAACCACAGGTGTGCCAGACCGGCTTTGATCAAGGCCGGCTCGGGCGTGGTGGCGTTTGCCCAATTCAGGAATCGAGCCGCCTCTGCCTTCAGCCGCTTGGCCGGCGGCGCCTGGTAGCGCACGCGCTGGCGGTGAACGGGCCCGGAGACGACTTGCATCGGACCTGTCGCGTCGTCACGCCATGCGCCCACGCTAATGCGTGTGAGGCCACTGTAGCCGGTGGGGAACAGGGCAGCGTGCCAGCCGAACAGGCGCTCGGCGGTCAGCGGGGCATCACAGCGGGTCGTGGCGTCCAACACCATCTCGACGACGCCCTCGATATTGCGATCCACAGGCGCCAGCGCGCCGATGTCAACGCCGAGGCGGCGGGCGATGGACGAGCGTACCGATTCGATGTCAAGTAGCTCGCCTTCGATTTCGCTGGTCTTGACCACGTCCTCGGTCAGTGCCGAAAGGCTGGCCTGATCCCGCAAGGTCATCCCGACATTGGCCAGCCGCCCCAACAACATTCCTTGGGCAAGACTGACCGCAGCCAGTGGGCCGGCCAGGGTCGCCAGGTCGTAACGCCAGTCAGGCCAGTCCTCAGCCTGCCATATGTAGATTCTTTCTCCGCTTTTCATGCGGAAATTATCAGCCGCATTCTCCGCAAGCGCAAGTTATTCGACGCATGTTACGCGTCGAATGCGCAAGTCATTCGTTGCATGGAACGCTGACCGATGAGTCAACCTGTCGCCGTTTGCGGGCCTCTTTCCTCGAATGAAGCCGACCGGTCAATAGGCGGCCCTTATCATTGGTTGCCCATTTGCCTAGACCATGGACTTGCTTCCCGAACTTCCCCCCGGCGCAGACTGGAGCCTGCAGGTTATTGCCTACCTGGCATTTCATCTGACGCGCGCGTTCGTTCCCTTCCTGCAGCAGAATTCCTTTCTCTATTGGCCGTACTCGCTGGCCACGTTGGCGCTGGCGCTTGTCCTGGGACGCAAGGCGTTCTTCAATCGGCGGCTCTGGTGGCACCCGTCGGCGCGCACGGACTATGTCATCTACCTGGTCAATGCATTGATCTGGCCGTTGCTTGCGGCCGTGTTCCTGGTCAACGAGTCCGCGGTGCTGGCATTGGCAAATCGCTGGCTGGGGGCGAACA
>JBCKPH010000214.1:0-2012 GCA_038901755.1 Burkholderiaceae bacterium
TCTGGAGCACTGCAAGCGTGCCGTGGATTACGACAAGGCGTGCGGCATCGTCGCGCAAATGCAGCCCTTGCTGGCACGGATATCCGGGCAAATTGACAAGAAACTCAATGAGTAAAAGTCTTCTGGCATCAAGGGCACCTCTAAAAATCCAGATTTCATCCCAACTGCTGCGTTGCGGGAAAAATTTCTTGCTTACATATCTTACAAGGGGGTTGTAATTCATATTCTTCGCCGATACGACCCGGAAAAACATGCCACATCCAAAAATTCATCAACCGCGAATTGTTCTGATCGCGGGAACAATTCTGATTGTCGTTACCCTGCTGGCTGGTGTAACCGTCTTTGCTGTCATGCAGCGCCACGCCGAGGCGCTGCTGAGTAAAAGCCTCCAGTTGTCCCTGCAAAGTCGCGTACAACTAACCGAGACTGAAATTCGAGCAGGTTTTGACAGAACGGTGCTCGTTTCAACTCGCCCTCTTATGACCGATCAATTGCAGCTTGTAGATGCGCGCGCGGACGACACCGCTGCCCGGAACAAACTCGATGCGGTTGCTCGATCCTTTTTACAGCAGGAAGTCACGGCCATTGCGTTGTATGGCGAGGATGGGCAAGAGCTGACCCGTGTTGGTGTTTTTGCGCAGCAGCCCGAACTGGTGGTGCCGCTTAATTTTCCGGGACATGTACAACTGATGTGGGATGGGCAACTGTTATTGCGTGCAGTTGTAGAAATAAAAAAGGAAGGGCGCGTTGTCGGCAAGGTAATGACGGAGTCGTCGCTGCCTGTCACCATGGGCATGCTCAAGAATGCCCGCAGTCTGGGTGAAACGGGAGAGCAGGAGCTGTGCGCGCCCTTCGGCCTCAAAATGCAGTGCTTTCCAACGGCGCTCAACCCCAAAATTTTCACGCCACCTCAAAGATCACCCCAAGGCGTGCGGTTGCCGATGACGCATGCGTTTGAGGGCGACACCGGATTCGTTATCACCAAGGATTACCGCCACCAGGAGGTGGCGGCGGCTTACGCGCCGGTCGGCGATCTTGGGCTGGGGATGGTGCTGAAAATGGACAGGGTCGAATTGTATGCGCCAGTATGGATGCAACTGCGCTATCTGATTCCGCTTCTGGCTGGCGTGCTTATCATCGCGCTGCTGTTGCTGCGTTGGCGACTCACCCCGCTGGTGCTCAGGCTGGTTCGCTCGGAAGCGGAAGCCCGCGAGATGAGCGCAAGTTTGCGCGACAGCGAAATGATGAGCCGCAGCATCACCGAGAGCATGGCCGAAGGCGTGATCACCACGACGACGGAGAACATCGTGCTGGAGGCCAATGCGGCAGCGCTGCGGCTTTTTGGTTATGAAAAAAGCGAGCTCATAGGCCGCGACGGTTCGGAACTGGTGCCCGAACGCCACCGCCGCCAGCACAAGGACACCACGGCGGCGCTGGCGGCGCAGCCCGAAGCCTTCAATATCCCCGGCCGTGAAATCCGGAGCCTGCGCAAGGACGGCAGCGAATTTACGGCCAGCGCGTCGTTTTCTGACGTTCAGGTGGGCGGCCGGCGCCTGATCACGGTGCTGATTGTGGACATCACCGAGCGCAAGCGGGCTTATGTCGAACTCCGCGCACTGAACCAGCAACTGGACGCGACCACCCGGCTGTTGCAGACCACGTTTAACAGCATCAGCCAGGGCATTCTCATGGTCGATGCGGACGGTCACATCAGAGCCTTCAACCTCCGGGTCTGCGAGTTGCTGGAGCTGCCGCAGAGTCTGCTGGTGACCCACCCGACGCTGCATGAGGTGGGACTCTATCAGCTTGAGAAAGGCGACTTCGATCCCGACGCAAGCCTTCTCGACGGCCAGGTCGTGCGCGAGTTACCAAGTGGCTGCCAGAGTCCGTACCCGGCTCTCTATCTGCGGAAGACCACTGCCGGGCGCACGCTGGAGGTCAAGTCGCAAACCCTGCCCGACGGCAGCATGGTGCGCACCATCGCTGATGTCTCGGACTATGTGCAGGCCAAG
>JBCKPH010000216.1:0-2007 GCA_038901755.1 Burkholderiaceae bacterium
GATCGAGGCGTGGGCGAAAGAACGGCGACCGGAATCTGAGCGGTTCTGAAACGGGTATTTGGTCAAAGGCATCGTCCGCATCTTGTCTGCGGATGGGGACCATGATGGGGCAGCAGGATTGCGCCTAAATCCCAACAGAAGCCAACTCAGGCAGGTTGTAGCTCGACGGTCCCTGGTCAGTCAAAATCGGCACCCCTGGTC
Organism: Burkholderiaceae bacterium; assembly: GCA_038901755.1. GTDB lineage: Bacteria > Pseudomonadota > Gammaproteobacteria > Burkholderiales > Burkholderiaceae_C > JBCKPE01. The sequence goes on from JBCKPH010000216.1 coordinate 202, forward strand.
AAATTGGCATCGGCGACGACATACATGGGAATCTCAGCAGGAATCGCTGAGCTGAAGCGGTGAGGAATGGGAATCAGTGGCGCTTCGCTCGTCGCCAGACGTAGATTGCGATGGACAGGATGGCAGAAACCAGCATCAGAACCAGCAGGGCTTTCAGTGCCAGGGACAGGATGGTGACCTGCACGCTTGCGGCGCCAAGAAGGATGAGGGAGGTACCGATGGCAATGATCAGGATGAACTTGAAGAACATGCGTGGGTGGTCCTTTCGTTGAGGTTGTTGAAATGGAAAAGCCCCGATGAGGGGGCTTCGACAGGGGGATCGCGGTGGAGATCAGGTGGTCATGCCGGGGATCGGCTCAGCATCACCGGGCTGGGCATCACCGGCGCACTCGCGCGCTGTCCGGCCACGACCAACGTGATTGAATCACCCAACGCGGCGTCGATCGGGGTCAGTGGGAGGGAACTGCACGGAGACAGCACTGCGCCGGGTGGCGGCGGGACTCCTGGAGGCGGAGAAATCATTCAGGAAGCTACGTGGTCATGCCCTGAGCCACGCCCCCAGCATGATCACCCTGTCCATCAACAGGAGCCGATCATGCCAAGCCAAACCCATTCCGACGACACCGTACATTGCCTCCTGACGCGCCCTCGAATACGCGTTTGATTTCAGCCTGTCCCCGGCGCTAAACAACCTGTTCGCATAGCGGTCACCTTTGATTTTGCTGGCATGGTCCACCCGGGCGGGGACCGAGTTCAACGCGCCCCACCAGGTCTTGGGCGCCGGTTCGATCTTGATCAATCAATTACCTGATTAGCCACCAAGTTCAGCAGGCTCACGCTGTGAGCCTACCGGGGTGCAATATGAGCGCATCGAATTAACAGGAGATGCGCCATGGGAATCAACAAGGTTCAGTTTCAAAAGGGGCTTTCGATAGCTGCGTTCATGGATCTCTACGGAACCGAGGAACAATGCCACGCGGCGCTGGTGGCCTCGCGCTGGGCAACGGGTTTTATCTGTCCGAGCTGCGCTTGCTCGCGCCATTGCACGTTCGAGCGCAAGGGACTGCAATACTGGCAGTGCACGGCCTGCCGCGAGCAAACCACGGTCACCTGCGGAACGATATTTCAGGCCACCAAGTTGCCGCTTACACGCTGGTTCTTGGCCATGCACCTGCTCACCCAAGCCAAGAACAACGTCTCGGCCCTGGAACTCAAGCGCCACCTGGGCGTGCGATACAAGACGGCCTGGCTGATGAAGCACAAGCTGCTGCAGGTCATGTGTGGACGAGAAGAGTCGCGCCAACTCGATGGGCGCGTTGAGATCGACGATGCCTACCTCGGGGGCGAGTCGCCCGGGGGCAAGAGAGGCCGAGGCTCGGAGAACAAGGTGCCCTTCATTGCTGCCGTGCAAACCACCGACGCGGGCCAACCCGTGCTGATGTGCCTGAAGAAGCTTGAGTTCACCAAGGAGGCCGTCGCCAACTGGGCCCGGAAATCGCTGTGCGCCTCGGCCCAGGTGGTCTCCGATGGTTTGTGGTGCTTTCAGAGCGTCACCGTCGTCGGGGCCAGTCACCAGCGCACTGTCACCGGCGGCGGCGCCGCCAGCGTGAAACTTGAGCAATTCCGCGCGGTCAATACCGTGCTGGGCAACCTCAAGACTGCCTTTAGCGGCACCTACCACGCGTTCGACTTTGCCAAATACGGTCATCGTTATCTCGCTGAGGTTCAGTATCGGTTCAACCGTCGCTTCGACTTGTCGGTCATCCTGGCACGACTGCTGCGAGCATCTGCTGTCACGTCGCCACA